>NZ_JABEBY010000002.1:0-216062 GCF_046719765.1 Halonotius sp. F2-221B | reverse complement strand
GTCACCTGATTCACCCGCTTTCACTCAATACTACGTGTCAGCCATTGGGCCGTTATGACAGATTGGACAACTAGCGATTATCAGCAATCAAGCGAATGGGCTCAACAGCATCGGGAATCGTTGACCACGCGACATACCCACGAGGATGTCCTCACAGATCGAGAGTTCGAATTACTGTTAGAGGCATGTGGTTCACTCCCGGAGCCAAAGGATCTCCAAACACGGTTCGTGTGTCTGGCAGCTGGTCGGCTTGGACTTCGCGCTGGTGAGATTTCTCACTTCCACGCAGAGTGGCTTGACTGGGATCGGATGCTCCTCCGCATTCCGCAACACGAACCCTGTGAGTGTGGATACTGTCGGCGGCAAGCAACACAAGAGACGACACATAATGAGGATCTCACACACGAGGAAGCGATGGAAGCACGGTGGCATCCCAAGACAGTCGCCTCCGCGCGATCTATCTTCTGCATCGGTCACCCGGCTATCTACCAATCATCGTATAGATTGATTCGCCAACTGCTGAATGCAAAGCGCACAATCAGCATTCAAAAAAGGTGTCCTGATAAGATCCGCCTTTTCGAACGGAGACAGTGACTACCCTCGCATCAAATTCATCACTTCGTCGGCGACATCCGGTTCGACAGCAACGACGTAGCGGCTGCCGGGTGTCAGCGTCGTGTCGGGACGGGCAATCCGGTGACCGTCATCGTCAGAGATGATCAATGTCCCCGCAGGAAAGCGTACATCGGTCAGTTGCTTTCCGGCGGCCGGGGCCTCCTCTGCGACGCGAACGAGCATGATGTCGAGGGTGCCCGTCACGTCCGCCAGCATCTGGACATCACCACCAACGATTTGATTCGCCGCCACTTGGGCACCGGCCCGCTCGGGGAAGAGAATCGCGTCCACAAATCGGGTGTAGGCCTCGCCAGCCGCGCGGTCGATGCGCGCTACGGTTCGGATACCGGGATTGAGCTCTGAGGCCGCCAGACAGACCGCAAGGTTCAGCCCTGTTTCACCTGTGAGTGCCGCGACCACGTCAGCTTGCTCGATGCCAGCCTGTTCGATGATGTCGGGATTCGTCGCATCACCCTGGATGACCGTCGCTATCCACTCGTCGGCAATTTCCGAGACAACCCGTTCGTCACGTTCGATAATCGTCACATCGTGGCCGCGGTTCGCAAGTATCTCCGCTGTTTGAAAGCCGACGCGCCCACCGCCTGCGATGATGGTGTCGAGATCGCTGGTCATGAGTTAATCTTCAGCCTCCGTCGTTATTCCGGTATCGGTAGTCGTCGGATTGCTTTCCGATGACACTCGTAGCCGCTCAAGTGCTACATAAACGAGCCCCCCGAGCAGGATCCACGCCACGCTGAGTGCCAGCGCCAGCGGGTCAGTCCGGATCAAGTACTCCACAAGCACCCCGGCCAGAAGCAGGTTGAGAGCGATACCGAGCACCACCGGAACCGGGTAGTAGGGGATCTCGTAGGGGCGGTTCATGTTCGGTCGCTCCCGACGCAGCCTGATCACGGCGACGTTAACAATAATAAACGACAGCAAAAAGAATAGGCTCGCCATGTTTCCGGCACTCTGTGTCGGGAGTGCCACTGACCCGAGCATCACGACTGCGCTGGCGAGGATCGCAACGAACGGTGTCCCGTATCGGTGGTGAATCTGGCCGAACGAGGGCAGCAACTGTCCCTCTCGACCCATCGCAAACGCCACCCGTGAGGAGGCGATCACGACCGCATTAAGAGCGGTCAGCGTAGAGAACACCGCCCCGAAGACGATGAGTGCCCCGCCGTTCTGGATGATTGGTAGACCAGTCGGCATGAACGATGTCGCCGCCGAAGCGATGCCTGCCTCGCCGGCGTCGGCGAGCCCCTCTGCTCCGAGGGTGCCCACAGCAACGGTTACAACCGCCAAATAGACTATCACGGTCGCGATCAGACTCACGAAGATCGCTTTTGGGATGTTCTCACGGGGGTTCTTGACTTCCTCAGTGACGGTCGTGATAAGGTCATAGCCTTCGAATGCGATGAACGTAAGCCCCATCGCCGGCAGGATCGCGGTAGCTCCGGCCCCCTCGGGGAACAGCGGCTGGAACTCAGCCCCGGAGAACATCGGTGAGGCGAAACCAAAGGCGACGAACACGACCAAGATGCTCACCTTGATAATGGTGAAGATCGTCTCAGCACTTCCACTGGCAGCCGTCGAGACAGCGTTGAGTGCCACCAGACCGAGAACGGCAACGAACGCTAACAGGAACGCGAGTGGTACTCCCACGTCAACAACCGGTAGTACGACAGCACCCACCTCGTCCGGCGGCGGAACGATTCCATAGACGTGCAACAGTTCGAGAAAGTTCGGCGCGAAGCCGAGTGCGTACAGCCCCCCAGCGATCATATAGGCAAACCAGAGCATCCAGCCCATAATGAACGAGGGAAGATCCGCAAATATCTCCCGGACAAAGGCATATCCGCCGCCACTTTTTGGGATCGAGGCGGCCAGCTCTGCATATGAGAGTCCGGTGAATGCGGTGACGATACCATTCAGCGCGAAGACGAGGATCGCCGCCGGACCGGCGATTTCGGCGGCCAGCCCAGTCAGCACGAAAATGCCAGCACCGATCATCGCCCCCATACCAATCATCGTCGCGTCGAGTAACCCGAGTTCGGCTTCTGGGGATCGTGTTTGGCTCCCGCTCACTACTCACAATCACCGGTTCGCTCGTTGTATATCATACGGTTCAACAATCGGTTACCCCCGTTAATAACCCGGGGAAAATTCTTATATATTGAGAAGTATGTCAGGATTTAGTAAACCTATATAAGATTCTGCGGCACTCGTGGGTGCGTCCGGTCGCTTGAGACGAAAAACGGTCGAAAAGCAGACACTTCAAAACACCAAACGCTGACCCAAGCGAGTCGATCACAGAGTTTCTCACACCGGAGAAGAGCTGGGCAGAGATAGCGACTAGATCCTCTGTATTCATCACTCCATACGCACTCGTATCAGGTTTTAGGAACACGCAGCTAATCGCTCACACCATTGTAGCGATCAGCACCCGGGTCGCAGCACATCGCTGCCGTCGAAACCGTGCTCCCGTAGCCACGTGCACAGGCGGTGAAGAACGAGCGAGGTGCCGGAGGAACCCAGACGCAACCAGGCTGCACCGACTGTATCGAACGGGTTTAAAAACAGAATCATGACGATATCAACAGTTTCACACAGCTGCGGTGGTCGAGTCTAATCACTTAGCTATCATTAATTATTTACACAGACCGCCGATACTTAAATCACACAGCAACGCAGATGACCACATCATCATTTGAATTTGACGACGAGGCCGACCAGTTCTACAGTACCTTAGAGGTCGGTGTGACGGTTCATGATTCGACGAGCGGGGACATCTGTTATGCGAACGAGTATGCCGAAGACGTGTACGGCTATCCGGCCGAAAAGCTCAGAACAATCGATATCGTTGATGTCGGCACCGATTCACTATCAAAATCCAAGTTTATCAAACAGATACGGGCCGCAGCAGCGGGCCACCCCCAGCAGTTCGAATGGCGCGTGACACGGCCATCAGGCGAGATACTGTGGATCGAAATGCGCCTGTCGGAGCTTTCCGTAGAGGATCAGTCGTACGTTATCGCGGTCATCCAGAATATCGACGAGTACAAGATGAAGCTCCGTCATTTTCACCTCCTGAATCGGATTGTTCGCCACAATTTCCGCAATAAGCTCCAGATTGTGAGTGGCGGATTCTCCCAGATAGACAGACAGTATGATGGAACAAAGGTCTTCGACCAGATGCGACGGGCCATCACTGAACTGGTTCGACTAACCAACTGGGTGAATAAGATCACATCACTCACCGACGACGAAGAGAACACAGACCGGGTGAACGTCCAGACGATGTTGGAGACGGAGGTTGAGAAATACAAATCAAACTATCCTGACATCAACTGGGAGCTTGCGGGTGAAGACGTGTATATCGACGCAAATCCGCTGTTACAGAAGGCAGTCCACGAACTCATTGACAACGCGGTGAGACACAACCCCCACGAGGATTTGGATATCACGGTGTCTGCAAGCGAAAACGTCGCTGATCAACAGATAGATATTCGGATTATTGATACCGGCGACCCGATCCCGGATATCGAGGTCGCACCCCTGCTACACAACGAGGAGCCCGATCAGCTGAAACACGGCAGCAAAATCGGCTTATGGGAGGTACAAACGATCGTAAATCGGCATCAAGGAATCCTGAAACTCGCGGAAAATAGCACAGATCGAACGGTGATCGAAATCACAGTCCCGCTGGCCGATCCGAAATAACCAGGGCCCGGTGACGGCTCGTCACCCCGGGAGCGATGCTGTCTCCGGTTGCTGCGTGACAGCTTCCACACCGATGGCCGCCGCTGATCGGGGATCGCACCGATCACGCGACCACGGCCGATCATCACCACTGACACCGATCACGCAACCACCAGCGATGATTACCGCTGATCGTGATGCCAGTACCCCGACGACAACACACCTCGCCTCTCGGGGGCACCGCCGTCCGAGCTAGGTGCCTTCAAGAGGCTTGAAAACACACACCCGTGCGATGACAGAGTCCTCGCTGGCCGCCGCCGTCCGCGACGTGCTGGCCGTCGACCCCGAATCGTACCGGACGGACGCCGCGACCGACGCCGACTTCGTGCTGTCGGAGCTGAGCGACGGCACCTTCGACAACCACCAGTCGATCCTCGGCCTCGAATACGAGTTTTACGCCGTCTCGGAAAACCGCTGGAACCCCGGCGACGACGGATCCCACGGGTTGGCTCGCGTTCCGCGCCGCCTGCTGGAGCTGATCGGCTTCGAGAAGGAACTCGGCCTCCACAACGCCGAGATGACCGCCACCCCCCAGCCGTTCAACGCCGACGGCGTCCGCGCCATCGAATCGGAGGTTCGCAGCCAGCTCACGGCCGCCCTCGACTGTACGGCCCCCGAGGGGCTGCGACTCGTCAGCGACGGACTGTGGACGATCCCACCGACCGGCGAAACCGCCCGTGAGTATCTGACCGACAGCGTCGACGACGACGGGGTTCGGATCGCCACCAACATGACAGATGCCGTCCGGTACCACGCGATGGCCAACGGGAATCTTGCGGACACGTTCCGCGTCGAGGCCCCCCACGTCGATATCGCCGCCGAGACGCTGATGCCCGAGAGCCTGATCACCTCCATTCAGCCACACTACCAGATGCAGCAGGCGATGGATCTCCCGCGGTGTTTCACCTACGCGCTCCGACTTGCCGGCCCGCTGCTCGCCCTCGGCGTCAACGCGCCGTTCTTCCCGCCGGATCTCTACGAGGAGGGCGTCGATCCCGAGACAATCCTCGCGGAGGGCTGGCACGAAAACCGGATCGCCGTCTTCGAGTCGGTGCTCAACACCGCCACCGAGACCGACAAGGTGGCCTTCCCCGAGGATATCGACAGCCTGGAGACGGCGATCCGCCGCGTCGTCAACGACGAGGTGATCGTGCCGATGGATGTCGACCGCAGCGATCGCTTCCACGACAACTTCGCCACGCTCCGCCGCAAACACGGCACCTTCTGGCGGTGGGTGCGACCGGTCTTCGGCGGCCCCTCCCGGTCGGCGGCCAACGCCAGAATCGAGTTCCGCCCGCTGCCCGCCCAACCGACCGTCCGGGACTCGATGGCACTCACCGTCGCCTTCGCGGGCGCGATGGAAGGACTCACCCGCACCGAACACCCGGTCGGCGACCTTCCGTGGGACGCGGCCCGCGACAATTTCTACGCCGCCATGCGCAATGGGCTTGCGGCCGACATCGAGTGGATTCTTGCCGATGGCACCGAAACAACCGACAGCACCGCCGCGATCACCGACCTCCTGGATCACGCCGCCGAGGGGCTGCGCGCGGTCGGCCTCGACAACGAGGCGGTCGATGCCTATCTTCAGCCGCTGATGTGGCGCGTCGACAACGAACTGACCCCCGCCGGCTGGAAGCGCGAACAGGTTCGGGGGCGACTCGACGACGGCGAGGGATTCGAGACGGCGATTCATGAGATGCAGCGGGAGTATATCGACCACCAATCCGAGACGCTGATCGACGGCGACTTTCGGGATTGGTAACACGACGCCCCTGCGGGTGCGTACCAATTGTTTTATCGATGGAACACCAGACTGAGGTATGACAACCCCGGCCGATGCACCGATCACGATGCTCGCTGTGGGTGTGCAGCGAGCGGTCATCGCATCGGTCGAAGACAGCGAAGCAGCCGGTCGCGTCGAAACAGCCGCAGACGCCGACGCGGCACTGGCGACACTTGCCGACTACCGGCCTGACTGCGTTCTCGTTGGGGTGCCACGCCCGGCGGAAGCGGCGACAACGTTCATCGAACGCATTCGTACCCAGCATTCGACGCTCCCGGTGATTTGTGTTGTGTCAGCGCCAGGCGAATCAGTCGTACAAGCGGTGCTCGCTGCCGGGGCCACAGATTATGTCGCTGCCGGCGACGGCGGGCCGGCGACGGCGGTGCTGTTGAACCGGATTCAAAACGCGGTTGGAGCCGATCGGGCACAGCGGGTTGCAGCCCAACAGGAACAGACGCTCAACCACTTTTTCGAGGAGTCACCGCTCGGAGCCGTCCAGTGGGACGAGTCGTTTCGGTTTGAACGCCTCAACAAACGAGCCGAAGCGATGCTCGGCTACACCGAAGCGGAACTCACAGGCAAATCTTGGGAGCACATCGTCGCCGAGGAGGATCAAGAACACGTTAGCGCAGCCGTTGAAAACTTGCTCAGTGCCGACGGCGGCATCCACGTCGTGAACAAAAACGTCCACAAAGACGGCGAGGTGCGCATCTACAAGTGGCACAACCGGGCTGTGACTGACCCCGATGGAGCTGTCCGGTCGATCTTCTCAATGTTCCATGATGTCACCGACAGTGTGGAACGGAAAGCCGAACTCGAACAAAACGAGACGATCATCGAGGCACTGACCGACGGGATCTATGTGCTCGACGCCGACGGCCGATTTACTTTTGTCAACGACGAGTTCGTCGAGTTGGTCGGCTACGACCGGGAGACGATCATCGGGAGCACATCCGCACTGCTGAAAGACGCGGCCGCGATTGAGCGGGCTGAAGAACACCTCGGCCGACTGCTTTCCAGTGAGGGGCCGGAGACGGTGGTATTCGAGATACCGATACAGCGGGCGGATGGCGACACACTCCTCTGTGAGGATCAGATGGCGGTGTTGCCGTACGAGGGCGATTCGTTTGTCGGGTCGGTTGGGACGCTCCGCGATATCACCGAGCAGCGACAACGGGAGCACCGCTTCCAAGCACTGATCGAGGAGACAAACCATATCATCTCTGTCGTCGACACCGATGGCCGGTTTCAGTATCAAAGCCCCTCGATCGAACGAATCTTGGGCCACCCGCCGGCTGAGACGATCGGCGAGATCGCTTGGGAATACATCCACCCCGACGACAGCGACGAGGTGAAAACAGCGTTCAATTCGTGGGTGGCGACAGGACAACCAACGCTTGAGCCGATCGAGTATCGCGCGCGACACGCCGATGGCTCATGGCGGTGGATGGAGGCCAGCGGGCGAGCCCACACCGACACCCCCGGTGTCGAGGGGTATCTGATCAACAGCCAAGAGATCACCGCCCGCAAGGAACGCCAACAGCAGTTGGCACTGTTCGACCGCGTGCTCCGGCACAACCTTCGCAACGATATGAACGTCATCCGCGGCTCGGCGGATACGATTCACGAAAAGGGGGCAGAAGATGTCACATGGCTCGCCGGGAAGATCCGCGAGATGTGTGATAAGCTGCTCGCAACGACCGAAAAACAACGAGAGATCACACAGCTACTGCGTGAACCGCCGACGCAGTCGGAGATCGATCTACAGCCGATCCTAGAGGAGGTAGAGTCAAAATTTGAGTCGACCTATCCGGAGGCGACGATACAGATCGACGGTGTGGCGACACCACGACTGCAGGTGGGCGATAAGTTTGTGTACGCGCTCGAAGAGCTCATGACAAACGCGATCATTCACAACGACGGCGAGGAGCCACGCGTTGCGGTGACAGTCGAACAGGCGGCCGAACAGGTGCAGATAACAGTCGCCGATAATGGGCCGCGGATCCCCGAGATGGAGCGTGATGTGATACAGCATCCCGAGAGTCGGAGTCCGCTCTATCACGGCAGCGGACTCGGGCTTTGGCTCGTGAAGCTGATCGTGTCCCGATCAGGTGGCACCGTTCAGTTTGTTGAGACAGGTCAGGTTGGAAATACGATCGCGGTTACCATCCCACAGACAGGGCGTCGATGAGCCTGTTCGGGGACGTACCGAGAGCCAGTATGTGCGTCCCAAACACAGAGTGCCGCACTATTCTGTCGATGCAATCCCCCAGGAGATCCGATCCCAGAGGCGTTCGTAGCCGTAGTACGTCCCCGTTTTGACGACGTTGGCGACGAGACCGATGCTGAGTGCTTCCCCCGTGTTACCGGTGAACCAGAAGGCGACGACGATGGTGATCACGATCATCACCACACGGTAGCCGAGCGTCTTGGCGAGCGCACGCGACATCCGCTGGTGAGGTGACTGCCGAAAGACACGCTGGGCTGCGTGTCGCAGCCGGTCGAAGAGCGCCATTGCTGTCCGTAGCAACTCGCTCCAGAAACAAATAGCGTTCTACCGCCGTCAACCGCAGCCCAGCCGGTGGTAGTCGAGCCACCGCCGAAACCGAGAACACAGACAGTAGTCGCCTACAGCAGCTGGTCGATATCCTTGTACTTGCTGACCTCAACGCCCTCGTCGGTGACGACGGCGACGTTGATCCCGTTACCCGAAGCGAGGTCACGCTCGACCGCGCTCTTGATCGCGCGGGCGGCGACCGTCTCGGCTTCGTCCAAGGAGAGATCCTCCTCGTAGTGCTGTTCGAGCACACCGAGGGCGAACTGGCTGCCGGAGCCGGTGACCGTGTACTCCTCTTCGGTTGTCCCACCCAGCGCGTCGATGGAGTAGATGTGGCTGCCCTCGTCGTCGACGCCGCCAAGGATCGGGCTGACGATGAGGAACGCACCCGAGCGGAGGAAGTTCCCGGTCAGCGTCGACAACGCCTGCATGCTCATATCCTCGCCACGGCGGGCCTCGTAGAGCCGCACCTCGGCCTGCAGCGAGCTGATGAGGTTTTGGGCGGCCGACACCGAGCCCGCGATGGTGAGCGCGCCCGTCGGGTGGATCTCCTCGACCTTTTGGACGTCTTTGCTGGAGACCATATTGCCCAGGCTCGCCCGCATATCGGTGGCGAGGACGACGCCCTCCTCGGTTTTGAGGCCGACTGTCGTCGTTCCCGTCTTCATGCCGGCGTCGTCGGCGGCCGACCCCTCGCGGTCGGCGTTGCCGCTGAACTCGCCGAGTTCCGGGCCGAAGACGTTGCTGTCCTCACCGTCGAGCTGACCTAACTCACTCGCAGCATCGCGTGTCGGAGTTCGCATTATAAGCGATTGGGTCGGCGCGCGGATAAATGCAACCATTCGGCGAACCCTCGCCGCGACGCGATGAATCGGTGCCGTGACTCACCGACACGTGCCGCCGGCCGGCGGAAGACATTCAGTACTGCCGACATACGCTCGCGTATGCGACGCGCCAACGCCGACGAGATGGAATGGACGACAGTCGACGGCGGTGACACCGAGTTCAAGCGCAAACACCTCGGCGAGGACGCCGGCGGCGACCAACTCGGCTGTAGCCTCTATGAGCTCCCAGCCGGCAAGCGATCGTGGCCCTACCACTATCACACGGCCAACGAGGAGGCCATCTTCGTGCTGGCCGGTGAGGGAACCGTCCGGTGTGAGGGCGAGGAAGCCGCCATCAGCGAGGGCGACTATCTCAACTTCCCGGCCGACGCCAGCGGTGGCCATCGCGTGATCAACGACACCGACGAGGCGCTCCGGTATCTGGCGGTTTCGACGATGATCGAGCCCGATGTAACCGTCTATCCGGACTCCGAGAAGTTTGGCGTCTACGTGGGCTCCCCGCCCGGCGGCCGCGATGAGCGGACGCTGGAGGGGTATTACCAACAGGACGCGACCACCGACTACTGGGACGGCGAAACGTAGCGATCCGACGACAAGCGGGGGGTGACCGCTCAGATCGAGTCAGCGGTGGCTGCCATGCCGTCGAGGAGGTTCCGAACCGGGAGTCGAAGACCGACCCGCTTGGCGGCGAGTGCGACCGGCAGCAGGACGATCCCGAGCAGGACGGTCAGCTGATACAGCGCGAGCGCGGTGAACCGCGATACCGTTTCGATCATATCCGTACCGAGTCCCTGCCAGTAGCCCTATATAAGCTTTTGGAGACGATTTCAACGCTAATGGCGACGCAGTCATGCGGTTTTGGTTTGACACCGTAAACGAAGCCGTGTGGTCGGCGCGCGGCCGTTCACCCCGCGTAAACCGTGTGACAAACCGGCCTGATCGGTATAACTTATGAGAAACCAACGGCGTTCGTGCGCCTATCCAAGTGAGTATGAGAGACCCGAGTTGGCGACCCGCGATTCCGTCGCTGGCGCGGCCGGAACGAATCACAAGACACGAAACCCTCGGGCCCAAGAAGTGGGTATGAGCAATTATCTCGTCGCTATGGAAGCGGCTTGGTTGGTTCGTGATGTTGAGGATGTCGACGATGCGATCGGTGTCGCCGTCAGCTCCGCCGGCAAGCGGTTGAACGAGGCCGACAAGGAGTACGTCGACGTCGAGGTCGGCGTCACCGGCTGTCCGGCCTGCGGCGAACCCTTCGACTCGGCGTTTATCGCCGCCGACACCGCCCTCGTCGGCCTGCTGCTTGAGATCGATGTCTTCAACGCCGACAGCGTCGAACACGCCTCTCGGATCGCCAAAAGCGAGGTCGGCGGCGCGCTGCGAGACGTGCCGCTGACGGTGATCGACGTGATCGAGGAGCCCGACGACGAGGAGCGCGAGACCTGATTCTCGGTCGGCTGTCGCCGACGAAAGCTTTTCAATAACTTGGGGTAATAGACCTGTATGGAGTTGCCGACGCCACAGGATCTCAAGGAACGCCGCACCGCCTTGGAACTCACCCAAAGCGCGCTCGCCGAGGCCGCCGGCGTCTCACAGCCGCTGATCGCCCGCATCGAGGGTGGCGATGTCGACCCGCGGCTCTCGACGCTGCGGCGGATCGTCGAAGCCTTAGACGAGGCCGAAGGCGAGGTTGTTCGCGCGGCCGACCTCATGAACGAGACCGTGATCAGCGTCGCCCCCGACGACGCGGTCGGCGAGGCCGTCGAGACGATGGAGTCCGAAGCCTACTCACAGCTACCGGTGTTGCAGAACGGCGTCCCGGTCGGCTCGATCAGCCAACATGACGTGATCCAGGCCGGCGAGGATGTCAGCGACTACCCGGTGAGTGAGGTGATGAGCGAATCGTTTCCGACGGTCAGCGAGGACGCCACCGTCGACGAGATCCGGAATCTCTTGGAACACTACAAGGCCGTGATGGTCACCCGCGGCGGCGAAACGGTGGGGATCATCACCGAGGCCGATATCGCCGCCCAGTTTTCCTGACCACACTACTCGTCGACGGTATCCCAGAGGCCATCGGACGCATCATCACCCTCAGCCGCCGTCGGCGACGCCGGTTCCGGCATCGAATCGCCTGCTGACTCCGTGGTCGCTTTGGGTGATGACGCCGCGGGCGACCCGGTCGACGGCTCCGGCCTCCCGGCGTTGATCGATCGATCGGCACCGCCGTCGGTCTGCTGTGTGGTGGTGAGTGCGTCATCGATCCCGCGACCGACCTGTACCGCTGCTGGTGCCTCGGTAGGGCGATCCGGAACCGTGACAGCGGTTGTTCCGGAGGCGCCGGGTGGGTCGCCAGCCCCGACGGCGACACCGGCCTCGGTCGCCAACGCGGGGCCAGCCCCCCGGCCGATCGCCCAGGCAGCCGACATCCGCAACCAAAACACGAGGACGACGGCGACCCCCAGTGTCAGCAACCCGCCGATCGCGGCCAACGCCACATCGTAAAGCCCGGCCAGCCCCGACAGGATAAAAAGCGGTGTCACCAACAGCGGGCCGACGGTCAACAACCCCATGGCGATCAGCCAGCCGGTGAGATAGGGCCCGGACAGCGAGACAGCCAGAATCCGGCGGGGATCGATCGCCGCCCGTACCGATCCGGTCGCAGCCAACACCGCCCGCGCAGCGGGGCGGAGATACAGATAGACGAGCAGGTAACACAGCAGCCCAAAGCCACCGATCAGGATGGCGACCGCGGCGAGCACCTGCGGCGCGCCCTCGAACCCCGGCGGGTCGAGCACCGTCGCCGCGCCGGCCCCCGCGGCGAGGCCAAGACACACCGCCGCCGGCAGGGCATACACCACCGAGACAGTCGCCGACCGCACACCATCCCAAAGCAGCGACCCCCACCGCACAAACGAGGGTGCCACGGAGCGATCATCGATGCCGGCGGCGACGACGCCAACCAGATACCCCCGCACCACCAAGCCCAACAGGAAGACGATCGGCGTCGCGGCGATCCCAAAGCGGAGATCGACGGTCAGCAACGCGATCCAGCCGACGGCGGCGATCGCCGTCGCCCCGGTAAGCACTGTTCCGACCAGAAGCGTCCCTGTCGCATCGGCGGCGCGGGACGGGACGCGGAGGGCCTCACTCAGCATCACCTACACCCAGACGCTCCCGAGATTTATAGCTGCGTGTTGTGGCGACAGTGTGGTCAATCGATGATCTCGCTACCGCCGGCCGGCAGATGCTCCTGGATCAGGTCGGGGCTGGCGACCGACCGGACGAAGCTCTCGTCGGCGAACCGACCCTTGAGCTCCCGGTAACAGCGTTTTGCCATATCGTTTTGGGCGTATTTGCCGGGCTGGAGTTGGAGATGCGTCGCCGCGGCCTCGGCAACTGCGGCGGTCGGCCCGCCGACAACGCGGGTCTGTGGCGCACACTGAATCCCGACCGCGAGGTCGACAGCGAGGTCGGTGAAGTACGTGCGGTCGCCCCGGATCACGAAGCTCCCCTTTTCAATGTACTCGCCGCTTTCCGGCGTTTTGGACACCTGATCTGGTTCAACCATGTACACGTCGCCGGCGTGTTGGCCGGCCTTCCAGACCGAGGAATGGGAGACGGCAAACTGGGCGGCCTGCCGAAGCGTTTCCTCGGGGAAGTCAACCTCCTTGGCCGCCTCGCTCGGCCCGGTCGCCTTCAGGATTGTCACCGGGCCACCATGAGCTTGGGCGTGGAAAAAGCGGTCGCCGCCGCTCATGTATTTTTTCACCAGTTCCTCGTTTTGGTCGGCGTTGCGGCCGCCGATGACGAGGAAGCCGTCGGTCGTGTGGAACCAGCGGAACCGCTCGTACCACCCTTCGTCGCGTTTGATCGGGATCGACGATCGGGCGAGCCAGTCGGTGTCGACGAACTCGTCGTCCGCGTCGTTGTCACCGTCGCCGTCGCTGTCGCCTTCGCCATCGGCGTCGCTGTCGCCATCGTCAGCTTCCCACGCGTCGCGGCGGGCTTTGACCGCTGCTAACTCCTCGCGGGTCTGCTCGATGGCTTCCTTCGCGCCTTCCTTCTTCTCCTCGATGCGTTTGGCCTCCTGATAGAGTTGGTCGGCGTTCTTCTCGACGCCGATGGTCGCATCAAGCGTCGCCCGCGTCTCGCCGAGATCGACCGTAACCGTCCCCTCCGAGCCGTCAACCGCGACGACGGCTTCGGCTGCTGGCAGGCCTGATTCGGCGGCCTCCTGAAGGGTGGCGTCGATCTCGTCCCACGGGACGCCGTCGTCGCGGGCGTCTTGGATCGTTGTCAGGATCTCGTCGACGCGGTCGTACTGCTCATAGAGGGCTTCGGCTTTGGCGCGCTCCGCGGCGGCCTGTTGTTCGAAGCCCTCGATGGCTCCCTCCTGTTGGTCGATGATGCGCTGCTGTTTGGCGATCTCGGCCTCGAAATCCGGTTTGCCATCGTCGGGCTCGGAGCTATCGCTGTCGTCGTCGGAACGGTCAAACCGGTAGAAGTAGTCGTCGACAGCCGCGGTGAAATCGTCGTAGTGCTCTTCGTCGAGCCCTGCGGCCTCGCGTTCGGCCAGGGGGAACGGCGTCACGTCGACGACGCGGTCGTCGTCGAGGTAGATACGAGGGTCGAAATCGCCGGCGTCGACGCGAGCTGAGAGTTCGTCGAGGGCGTCGTAGATGGCGCGGTAGTCATCCTCGGTGGCGTCCTCGATCTGGGTTTCCTTTGCGACGCCGGCGCGAGTACAGACCTCTTCGGCGTAGAGGCCGCCGAGGTTGAGTTGCGTGGCCAGCGTGCGCACCACGTCGGTGGTCGAATCGTCCATCTCGCGGCCGAAGGCATCAAAGCCGACCGACAGCGGGTCGATCCGGGAGTCGGGGTACTCGTACTGTGAGCCGGGGGCGATCGTACGGGATTTCAGTCGGACGGTCTGGAGGCTTTGGATGACCTCGCCGGTTTCGTCGAGGGCGGCGATGTTGCCCTCGCCGAACAGTTCGACGACGAGCGTGGTGTTGGCGTCGGGGCGTTCGAACTCGAAAACGAGGATGCGGTCGAACTCGTACTGGGAGACGCCGGCGAAATCCGCGCCGCCGAGACGGTTGCGCAACATTTTGGCGAAGTTCGGCGGCCGGCCGGGCGCGTCAGCGACGTGGTCGGGGTCGGCCATGTGGGCGCGTTTGACCGCGCCGACTTCGAGCATGAGTTCGACGCGGCCACGGTCGAAATCCCGCAGCTTGAGCCGGAGCAGGTCATCGCTGTAGAGATACGCCTTGTCGACCTTCGCGCCCTCATAGCGGCCCATCTCGGTGACGAGGGCGGCCAGATCGATGCTGGAAAGCTCCCGCTTGGCGTTCATACGCGTTCCTCACGACGACGCGAAAAAGGGGTGTCGTTCCCGCCGCTGGGGTCGGCGTGCGTGAGCGCGGACAGATCGAGGCGGTATCGCCCGGTCGCGCCTCAGCGAATCCCGGTTCCTGAAGACGCGGTTAGGCGACGAGGCGCGTGTCGGTTCTGCTGTTGGCGTCGACCCCGGTCGCCTGCCAGCCGTTGCCGCGACACGGTGCCGCTGTGAGCGTGAGCGTCACCGTCTCACCGACACGCAGCTGCTCAAGCTCCTCGGCAACATCCGGGGCCGCGCAGTCGACGATCTGATACGTCCGATCGTTCTCAGACCGGAGGGTCATCGCACCGTACCGGTTGAGTTCGGTCGTGACAGTCCCTGTTACCCGACGGGTGGTCTGAGAATTGTTCATAATCGTATATTATAGATTCAAGGGCAAAAAGATACCCCTGCTTCGCAAGCGTCGCTCACAACCGAAACCTGACGGCCGTGTTACAGTGGAAAGACGCCACACAACCAAAACAGCCGGGCGGCGAAGCGATTATGAGAGCACGTAGGAGCTGCCGTCCGCCAACTGGCCGGGAGCCTGTTTTTCGGTGACCGTTCGGCCGCCGGCGGGGGCCTCGATACTGATCGAGACGCTGTCGTCAGCCGCGAGCGTGTTTATTTCATCGATCTCTGTGAGATCCAGCTTCGCGATAATAACCTGATCTTGGTCGGAGAGTGTCGTTTCGCCGTCCGCCAACCCCTGAGACTGGTTGTAGCTCAGCCCGGTGGTGGACTCGTTGCCTGAAACGACGGTTGCGGCGTTGGTATCACCCATTGTGGCGATCGTGTACGACGTTTCGTTCATCTCAACGGCATCGGCCCCCGAGGCGAGTCGAACCTTTATTTCAAGCGTTTCGATCTCTGTGGTGCCGCCGCTCTCGTTGGCGGTACCGATAACGTCCGTGATCCGGAGAATATCGCTGACCTGCGATGTCGTCTCCTCGCCGGTCTGAGAGGCCTGCGACTGGAGCTGTCCGGCGGTCGTAATCAGCACACCGGAGGCGATTGCGGCGACGAGCACCATGGCTATGAACACAATAAGGGTTCCAATCCCGACCTGACCGCGTTCGGTGGTGCTGAACATGGTGGGAAGGGTGCGGTCGCCGCAGCCGATACGACACCAGTGCCTTGGTACAAACTATGCTCACGGCGGTATAAAACGTTTCATGTACCTGCCAAGGATACGATACGTTTGCGACACCGTGACACACCGGCGTTGATCACTGCGAATACGGCACCGATCAACGCGAACACCGACAGCCGGTCGGCGGCGCGTTCGCTACTCGAACTGCGCGACAGCCGCGTCGATGACGGCCTCCTGTGCGGCCTCACGTCGCCCCGAAAGGAACTCGATGCGCCCCTCGCGGATGCCGCGAGCAGTCACGTCGGCCTCGGGGGCAGCCTCGGCGGCAGCCTCGGCGACCGTGCGGATATCCAGGTCGCCGGTGCTCCGGAGGTAGAGTTCGTCCATGCCGACACCGACGGTGACAAACTGCGCACCCTCGCGCTCGACGTAGTGCAGCTCATCCAGCAGGAGCGTCGTCGGCGGAAAGTCAAACCGATGGGTGAACTGATCGGTATCGAGTACCGCAACCCCAACGCCGTCGTCCTCCCGGCGGTCAAGATTAGCCTTCGCGGTGTCCAGCTCGTCGTCGAGTTTTTCGCGGAACTGTTCGGCGATGTGGCCGGCCAGCCCGCCGGCGTCGTCGAACAAGAGATCCGTGATCAGCTCGCGTTTGTCCTGGTAGGACTGGTAGTACGCCTCAAGGGCGATCGCCTCTCGAAGGTGTCGCACCTGCTCGGCGTCGTAGCCGGCGGCTTCGGCGGCCCCGGCGTAGGCCTCGGGGGTCTCCTCCCAGTAGCTCACAGCCGGCAGGTGCTGCATCTCCGCGCTCACATCGGGGTTGAGCGCGGCCGCCAGCGTCGCCGCCAGCGCGCCGATCGAGAGATCAGCCGCGTCGCCGGTGACGACCTGTTCGGCCACATCGCCCACCGCCGGGTCGGCGGCGATCGCATCGAGGACGACCCGTTCGGCCCCGTAGACACCGAGCAGGCCCAGCCCGTCGACGGAGTCGGCTGTCGAGCCCGCACCCACAAAGCAGAACAGCGGCAGCTTCTCGTCGTGGCGGTCACGATCCTGGAGCATCTGGGTGGCGTCGTTGGTCGCATCGTCCATGTCGTACACCGCGTTCTCCAGCGGCCGGCGGACGATGTAGTGGTATTCGGCGTCCGAGCGGGCGTGTTCCTCACGAACGAGCGGCAGCACCGCGCGCTCGATGGCCGCGCCGGCGACGTAGCCCGCGGCGGTCGCGGGGTGGCGGATCACGACCGGCCGCGACTCCAAGACGGCCCGCCGGATCGCCTCGGCAACGTCCAACAGTGACTCGCTCATCTCGGTGACCGTCTCGTGGTCGCCGATCGGATCGAGCTCGTCAGGCCGGGCGCGGTCGGTCAGCGCGTCGGCCAGCCGATCGGTGACAGCCTCGCGGGCCGCCCCCTCTAAGGCCGCAAGCTCCTCGGTTTCGACCTGGAGCTCGCCGCGTCGTTGTTCGACCTCGCCATCAAGGCGGACGATATCGCCGACCTCGATGTCGGGGTAGGCGCGAACGCCGGCCTCGACGAAGGCCGCACAGTCGACGACGCCGGTCTGATCGCGGAGCTCGAAGATCGTCGGCCCGCCGGTCTGGCGAACGCTGACGATCTCACCCGCAAGACGAACCGTGTCGCCGACCTTGTCGGTGAGTTCCGCGACGGTTGTCTCGCTGTCGGCGTCGACTGACTCGGAATCGTCGGCGTCAGCGTCGTCGTCCGACTCAGCGACCGCGACAGGGGCCGAACCGTTCGTCTCGGCATCGGCGTCGGCAACAGTCTCCGTATCAGTATCGGCAACCGTCTCAGCGTCGGCGTCGATAGCGGGCTCGGCATCGCCCTCGGCAGCAGTCGGGGTGGCAGCCGTCTCGTCGGCTTCGGCAGCGGATTCGGTCACAGCCCCCGCATCGCCGTCGGTTTCGGCCGGTGTCGGATCGGCCGGGGTGTCGGCTGATTCCGCCGGCGTGTCGGTCGGTGTCGACGCCTCTGAGGTGGCCGCCGCGACAGCGTCGTGGTCGGTGGTCTCGTCCGCGTCGACAGCATCGTCAGCGTCGTGGTCGGTGGCGTCAGCGTCGGCGTCGATACCGGTCGTCGTGGAGGTGGCTGAGCCGCCGTCGGCGGTCGACTCAGCCGGTGTCGACTCCGGGTCGACGGCCTCCTCGTCGGCGTCAGGAAGCGTTTCGCCGTCGCCATCGAGGATGATCTTTCCGCGGAACTCGCGTTCGGACTGGCGGATGGATTTGGCGAGATCGATGTTGCCGTTATCCCGGACGTTGGTCACCTTGACACAGACGGTGTCGCCGGGCTCCCAATCGAGGCTGTCGAGGCGACGGTCGAGTTCGCTGCGGTGCAGCAGGCCGGTCACACCAGGGGCGATATCGACGAAGACGCCGAAGTCGGCGTAGCCGTCGACCGTTCCCTCGTAGAAGCGGTTCGGCACGAGCTGAGAGGCGTTGTTGCCACGGAACTCGAAAAGGACATCTTCTTGATGGCTCTCGCAAACGTGGCCGCCGTCAACGGACGTACCACAGATGATACAGGTACCCATTTGCGAAGTAAATAGAGGGCCTCCCTTTAACGGTTGTCGAAACGTCGCTGTCGGCTCAGCCGACCATCGCTAGCAGCGTCTCGCCGGCCCACAGCCCACCGTAGGCCACACCAAAGACAAGCGTCGCCGGCAGCGCGGCCGCCAGCGTCGCCCGTGGGAGCGTCGTCCGATGAACAACTGCAAGGCCGACGACCAACAGCCCGGCCCCATAGAGCGCACAGCCCGCTGTCACCGCCGGAGACGGGAGCCACGTCACAGCGCAGGGGGCGGTCGCGTAGGCGACGACCTGCACCGTCTCGCTGACGCCAGCACGGTCTGGGACGGTCAGCATCAACAACACGGTCTGAATGGCAGCCGTCAGATGCAACCCGGCGGGCGCGGCGACGACCGCCGTCACGAGGAGGACTAACACCATCGTCAGCGTCCTGCTGTCGCCGAGTATGGGGACAACTGACGTATCGAGGATCGTCTCGGGTTGGACGGCCAGGAGGCCGCTCACATAGATCACGGCGACGACGACCGCGAAGGCGAGGCCGGGAGCCTGATCGCCGGGGGCGACACCGTTCGTGAAGAACCGCCGCGGGCGCAGGAGCACCTCGATCCACGCGCGAGCGATCCCGCGCGGCCCGCGGCTGCGGCCACCGGTCGGATTTTCGACCCACGTAGTCACACCGGAGTGTAGGGGCTGGCACCGGTATGATAGTTACTAGTCGGCGTCGTTGGTGTTGTCCGCTCTATTCGAACTCGTCGAGCGTCGCGTGCAGCCCCTGTCGCGTGTCGGTCACGAGCCCACCGGAGAGTTCGAGCCCCAACTCCTCGGCGGCGAGCCGCCCCACCCGCTCGGTCGCCGACGGCGTGGTGTAGACGCCGAGTCGCCACTGGCCGCGCTGGGCGGTTCGCAGCGCGCTCACCAGCGGTGACTGGTCGCCGAGGTTTCGGATCTCGCCGTTGACGACGACGCGCGTCGAGGACTCCCGCATCGACGGTTTTTCCGGAATTTCGATGATAACCTCGCTGTCGACAACGTCGGCGCGGTCGGCGACCGTTGTCTCAAGATCTCGGCGTTCCTCGTGGTCGAGGGCAAGCAGGTCGTCGGGGACATGCTGGAGTTCCGCCCAGACGGCGCGTTTGAACAGCCGCCGGTCGTCGTACCGCTCGGCGAAGGCCTCGGTCGCGGGCGTCGTCCGCAGGGCGACCAGCAGGTCGTGGTCGTCCATCCGCCGCAACTCGCCCGCGTCGAGTTCGGTCGTCGCCAACAGCCGCTCGCTGGCCCGCCGCAGCATGGCCTTGCTGATGCGGGCGACAGGGTGCATGTAGACGGTCGGGTTCATCAGCGCGCGCGCCAACAACAGGCTCTCGGCGGTCTGGACGTTGCCCGCCGCGAGCACCAACTCGCCATCGACAAAGGTGAGTTCCCGGAGCAGTCGTTCAGTGTCAATGGTGCCGTAGGGGACGCCGGTGTGGTGGGCGTCTCGCACAAGGTAATCCATCCGGTCGACGTCGAGTTCGCCGGAGACGAGTTGGCCAAACTGCCCCTCGCCGGCGACGAGGCCGGCGATGTGGCCGGGATCGAGATCATGCTCACGGAGGATCTCACCGACCTCGCCCGCCGCGAGAAGTTCGTCCACGTCGTCGTGGTATTTGCCGGTCTTGCGATGGGTGAGTGCCTCGATGTTGTGGCTGAAGGGGCCGTGGCCCACGTCGTGCAGCAGTGCGGCCGCCCGGATGCGCTCGGCCTCCCGGCCTTCGATCCCGAGTTCGGCCAGCGCGCGGTCGGCGAGGTGGTAGACGCCGAGGCTGTGCTCGAAGCGGGTGTGGTTCGCCGACGGGTAGACGAGTTGCACCGTCCCGAGTTGGCTGATGTGGCGGAGCCGCTGGACGGTCGGCGTATCGAGCAGGGCCTCGGCGACGCCGCTGATCTCGATGTGGTCGTGCACGCTGTCCTTGATCGTGGCCATGGGTCGCGTTTCGCAGCCACCCACAAAACCGTTGCCGGCCCTGTCGACAGCGGGAACGCGACCGACCGTGCCGTCCTCGCGGGCAACAGTGTGGCCCACCGTGATGGGCAGATTTGTCGGTGGCCTCTAACAGCCATTAATGAGGCTTGAGTTCGTTCGGTTGGTATGGACGACGAGGAGACGGATCCGGTCGGCGGCTCGCTGCCACCTGCAACCTCCTTCGACGAGCGGGTGTTGAGTGGCAGTGAAACCGTGCTGCGATACGTCGAGGTCGTCGCCGCGGTGGTTCTGGTTATCCTGTTTGCTATCGGGGTGTTCGATCTCAGTCTGCAGATTTTCCAAAGCGCGGTCGACGGGAGCATCACCGACCCGCTCGTTGTCGTCGGCTTCATCGATACCGCGCTGCTGCTGTTCATCATCGTTGAGGTCTACCAGACGGTCGTCGCCTACACCCAGGAAAGCGAAACCCGGCGGATCGTCCGGCTGGTGATCTACACCGGCGTTATCGCCATGGTCCGAAAGGCGATCATCTTCCGTACCGGCGAGTACGCCGACGAGACGGCGGCACTGTTGGCTGCCGGCTCCTACACGCTCATTATCCTCGGGTTAGCGACGTTACTCATCGTCGAGCGACGAACCCGGATCCTAGAAGCCGACTGACTGGTTCGCCCGTCCCGGGAGCCCCACATGGGGCTGATCGCGACAGCCTCGGTCAGCGATGGGGGCCACAGCGCAGCGATGGCGGCCACAGCGTTATGTCCGTGACGGCCGTTTGGTCTGTATGGCCGACACGAAGCAGGGTCGCGACAAGCAGGCCCACGACGAAGCCAAACGCCAGCGTGAACACGATCTGAAGGAAGCCCGCAAGCGCGCCGACGAGGCCGAACCCGACGCCGAGGACGGCCCGGTACTGTGTTACCGCCGGGGCTGTGATGACCCCGCGGCGTTTGTCGTCCTCGAACGCTATCAGGAGGAAGGCGGCCACGGAGCTGTCGAGGCGAGAGTTGAACTCTGTGAGGCCCACACTGCCGAGGAGAGCCCGGTCAATCTCGACGCCGTCTACGACGACTACGTGTTCCGCGTCGAGCCGCTCTCCGACGCCGAGTAGCGTCCGCGGTCGCCCAGCCGGTGATTATTCCAGCACCACCAGCACGTCGCCCATATCGACGCTGTCGCCCTCGGCGACCCGGATGTCGGTGACGGTGCCGCCGCGTTCGGTCACCACGTCGTTTTCCATCTTCATCGCCTCCAGCACGCAGACCACGTCGCCGGCAGCGATCTCCTCGCCCTCCTCAACGTCGACCGAGAGGATCGTTCCCTGCATCTCGGCGGTGACGGTGTCGCCACCCTCGACGCTGACCGCCTCGCTCTCGTCGTCGCCTGCGGCCTGTGGCGGGCGATCCATCCCACCGCTGTCGGCGTCGATGGCTCCCACGTCGATGGCCGGCGCGCCGTGTTCTTCCAGAGTGACCGCGAAGCGTTTGCCGTTGACCTCAACGGTAAACTCGCGTTCGGTCGTCTCCGCCTCCTCGCTTTCGTCGTCAGCATCGCCCGCCTCGTCGGCCCCGCTCGAACCCCACTGGGAGACAGCCTCCTCGATCCGCTCTTGGGCGACCGCCTCGTCGAGATATTTCGTCGTGTGCTCGCTGTTGGAGAACGCCTTGTCGGTTAACATGAGGCGATGGAACGGGATGATCGTCTGCAATCCCTCGATGTCGAACTCCGCGAGCGCGCGCTCCGAGCGGGTGAGACACGCCTCCCGATCCGACGCCGAGACGATCAGCTTGGCGATCATCGAGTCGTAGTCGCCGCCGATCGCATCGCCCTGCCGAACCGCGTCGTCGATGCGGACGCCGATGCCGCCGGCGGGGTCGTACGTCTCAAGGGTGCCGGTCGCGGGCTCGAAGTCCGCCGCGGCGTTTTCGGCGTTGATCCGGAACTCCATGGCGTGGCCGTCGAAGGCGATGTCGTCCTGTGCGAAATCGATCTCCTCGCCGGCGGCGACCCGAAGCTGCCATTTGACGATGTCGAGGCCGGTGATCTCCTCGGTCACCGTGTGTTCGACCTGAATCCGCGTGTTGACCTCCATGAAGTAGAACTCGCCGTCCTCGACGAGGAACTCCACCGTGCCGGCGTTGGTGTAGCCCGCCGCGTCAACGCCGCGTTTGGCGGCTTCACCGATTTTCTCCCGTAGTTCCGCATCAAGAATCGAGGAGGGAGCTTCCTCGATGACTTTCTGGTGGCGACGCTGCAGCGAGCAGTCACGCTCGCCGAGATGGCGGACGTTACCGTGTTCGTCGGCGAGGATCTGCACCTCGATGTGGTGGGGCGCTTCGAGATACTTTTCGACGTAGACCGAGCTGTTGTCGAAGTAGGCTTCACCCTCCCGCTGGGCGGTTTCGAACTGTTTTTCGACCTCGTCTTCGCTGTGGACGACCTTCAGCCCGCGACCGCCGCCGCCACCTTCGGCCTTGATGGCGACAGGGTAGCCGTAGTCGTCGGCGACGGCGGTGATCTCCTCGACTGAGGAGACGGGGGCGGTCGTCCCGGGAACGACCGGCACGTCGGCGTCCTGCATCAGCGCGCGGGCGTTCGTCTTTTCGCCGAGGGCTTCCATCGCGTCGGGGTCGGGGCCAACCCAGACGAAGCCGCTGTCGACGACATTCTGTGCAAATTCGGCGTTTTCGGCCAGAAAGCCGTAGCCCGGATGGATCGCGTCCGCGCCGGCTTTCGCGGCGGCTTCGAGGACGGCCGCCTGGTCGAGATAGGAGTCGGCGGCGCGTGCGGGGCCGATGTTGTAGGCCTCGTCGGCGTAGCGCACGTGGCCGGCGTGTTTGTCGGCATCGCTGTAGACAGCGACGGTTCGGACGCCCAACTCCTCGCAGGCGCGCATCACCCGAACCGCGATCTCCCCGCGGTTGGCAACCAGAACCTTCCTGAACATTCTTGGCCCTCTCTTGAGCGAAGGGTTACGTGATTCTATCGGTCGATCACGAGGCCATCGACAGCAGAAAACAGAGAGCGGCGACAGCGGAGCGAAACAGCGATCCTACCGAAGCCGGTTGAGCATCGAGATCTGCTCGTCGATCCGGTCGCTGATCTCCTCGGTTTCGCTGTCGATCTCGTCGGCGTTGCTGGCGGTCTCATCAACCATCGAGGCGACGGTGCTCGCGCTTTGTGCCTGCTGGTCGGTCGCGGCGGCGATCTCGTCGACACCGGCGGAGACCTCGCCGACAGCGTCGGTGATCTCATCGAGACTCGATTTTGCCTCGTTGGCGCGGTTCATCCCGGTTTCGACCTCATCAACGCTGGATTCCAGCGTCTCGACCGCGCCGGCGGCGTCCTCGGTGACACGCTGAACGGTCGCATCGATATCCTCGGCCTGCTCGCGGGACTCCTGGGCCAGCGATTTGATCTCGTCGGCGACGACCGCAAACCCTTCGCCCTCCTCGCCGACCCGGGCGGCCTCGATCGAGGCGTTGAGCGCGAGCAGGTTCGTCTGGTCGGCGATCTCGTCGATCACGTCGGCCAGTGCGGTGATCTCCTCGACGCCCTCCCGGATCGTCCGGATCTCCTCGACGGCCTCCTCGGTCGCCGACTGGATCTCGGTCATCGCCTCGACGACCTCCTGGGTTGCTTCCTCACCCTCCTGGGCGCGGTCGTCGGCCTGTTCGGCAGCGGTGGCGACCTCTTCGGCGGAGGAGGCGATCTCTTCGACGGCCGCGCTAAGATCCGAGACCTCCGCGGAGACCTCCCGCATGTTGTTCGACTGTTTGTGGGCGCGGTCGGAGATCTCATCGACGCCGTCGGCGATATCCTGTGAGGCGGTGTACACATCGGCGATCGTGTCGTCGAGATCGCCGCCGACGGCGGCATCGCTTGAACCGTTCGTGTCCGCACCGAACTCGAAGTCCCCTTCAGCATCGATATCGGGCTGGTTCGCTGTCATTGTTGGACGAACGTGGGCAATGGTAATATACCTCGGGGTAACGGTATCGGAGCTGATAGAAATACCGTGCGGCGGGCCGACCCAGCACCGTCAGAACCGATCGGCGCGGTCGGCGGCCGTCCAGTCGTCGGGCGGTGTCGACGATCGAGCGCGGTTTGCGGTGACACCCAATCCGGCGAGCCGGCCGGCAAAACGCCACGACCGCTGAGATGGGTCGCCCGCGGCGTCGGCTGCGGCGGCTGCCGCCGCGGCAGCGGCTGCCTGAGCCTGGAGATAGGCACCGATCGCGGCGGCGATCGCGGCGGCTTCCTCGTCGCTCGCGTCGGCCACTCCGTCGAGGGCATCGGCGTCGATGGCTGGCGGCGACATGGCGTTAGATCGGGATGTTCCCGTGTTTTTTCGAGGGTTTGTCCTCGCGTTTCGACAGCAACATCTCCAGGTCGTCGATCAGTCGCGTCCGGGTTTCGGCGGGTTCGATCACCGCATCGATAAAGCCGCGGTCGGCGGCGGTGTAGGGGTTGGCGAACTCCTCACGGTATTCGTCGATGAGTTCCTGCCGGCGGGCGTCGGTGTCGTCGGCCGCCGCAAGCTCCTCGGAGTAGAGGATGTTGACCGCGCCTTTCGGCCCCATGACGGCGATCTCGGCGGTCGGCCAGGCGTAGTTCACGTCGCCGCCGATATGTTTCGAGGCCATGACGCAGTACGCGCCGCCGTAGGCCTTGCGCGTGATCACCGTCAGCAGTGGGACGGTCGCCTCGGCATAGGCATACAGCAGCTTCGCGCCGTGGCGGATGATCCCGCCGTGTTCTTGGTCGGTGCCGGGCATGAAGCCGGGCACGTCCTCGAAGGTGACGATCGGGATGTTGAACGCATCACAGAACCGGACGAACCGCGCGCCCTTTTCGCTGGCTTCGATGTCAAGGGTGCCGGCGTTGACCCGCGGCTGGTTGGCGACGATGCCGACCGACCGGCCGTCGAGGCGGGCGAAGCCGACGACGAGGTTTTTCGCGAAGTCCTCGTGCACCTCGAAAAACGAGCCCTCGTCGACAACGTCGGCGACGACCTCGGTCGCATCGTAGGGTTTTTTCGGAGCATCTGGAACGATCTCGCCGGCCCTCGTGGTATCACGGTCGGGATCATCCCAGGGGTCGACCCGCGGTGGATCTTCGACGTTGTTCTGCGGGAGGTAGGACAACAGACGCGCAATGTTGTCGAGGGCTTCCTCCTCGCTTGCTTCGGCGAAATGCGCCGACCCGGAGGTCGAGGCGTGGGTGACCGCGCCGCCAAGCTCCTCGAAGCTGACCTCCTCGCCGGTGACGGTTTCGACGACATCGGGACCCGTGATGAACATGTGGCTGGTCTCCTTGACCATGAAGACGAAATCCGTGATCGCCGGCGAGTAGACCGCGCCGCCGGCACACGGCCCGAAGATCCCCGAGATCTGTGGGATGACGCCGCTGGCATCGACATTGCGCTGGAAGATCTCGCCGAACCCACCGAGCGAGCCGACACCCTCCTGGATTCTGGCTCCCGCGGAGTCGTTGAGCCCGACGACCGGCGCGCCGACCTCCATCGCCTTATCCATCACCTTACAGATCTTTTCGGCAAACACCTCGCCGAGCGAGCCACCGAAGACGGTGAAATCGTGCGCAAAGACGAAGACGGTGCGGCCGTTGACCTCGCCGTAGCCGGTGACGACCCCGTCGGTCAGCAGCTGTTGTTCCTCCATCCCGAAGGTGTGGTTGCGGTGGGTGCGGAACTGGTCGAACTCATGGAAGGTGCCGTCATCAAGGAAGTAGTCGATGCGCTCGCGGGCGGTCTTTTTGCCCTTGTCGTGCTGTTTGGCGATGCGGTCTTCGCCGCCGCCTTGGCGGGCCGCCTCGCGCTTGGCCCGCAGCTCCTCGATGCGGTCGTCCATCGTCATCGGCGACCACCAGTCATTGCTACCTCCGACAGCGACGGGCGCAAAAAGGGTTCCGCAACCGATTGTCGTCGGCAACAAACGGCCTTATTTGCCTGTTCGCAAAACAGGCGCGTAATGGACGAACGCGCAACTTGGGCTACACGCATCGGCTTCATCCTCGCCGCGGCCGGCAGTGCGGTCGGGCTGGGCAACATCTGGCGGTTTCCGTTCCTGACCGGTGAGTCGGGTGGGGCGGCGTTTCTCGTCGTCTACCTGCTGTTGGTCGTCGGGGTCGGCGTCCCGGTGTTGCTCGTGGAGTTCGTTATCGGCCGGCGGTCGAACCGCAACCCGATCGGGGCCTTCGAGCGGCTCGGCCACCCTAGCTGGAAGGCCGCCGGCGCGGTCGGCGCGATCGCCGCGTTCATCATCTTCTCGTACTACAGCGTCGTCGGCGGCTGGGTGATCCAGTACGTCGTCGCCAGCTTCACCGGCGGCTACGGGGCTGACGCCGAGGCGTTTTTCCTGAGTACGGCCTCCGGCACCAACGCGATCGCCTACCACGGGCTGTTCATGGCGACGGTCGCCGGCATCGTCGCCCTGGGAATTCGCAACGGGCTCGAAAAGGCAGCCACGGTGATGGTGCCGACGGTCGTCGTCCTGCTCGTCGGGCTGGCGGGCTACGGCGCGACACTCGATGGTGCGGGAGCCGCCTACAGCTACTATCTCGCGCCGGATCTCAGCACGATCGTCGGCGACGCCGTCTCGATCCTCCCGGCGGCGGCTGGCCAGGCGTTTTACACCCTGTCGCTGGGGATGGGGATTATGATCACCTACGCCTCCTACATCGGCGAGGATCGCAATCTCCTGCAGGACGCGGGTGTCATCGTCGTCCTCGATACAATCATCGCGCTGTTGGCCGGGCTTGTTGTCTTCCCGTTCCTGTTCACCCAGGGGATCGATCCCGGCGAGGGCGGAGCCGGCTCGATCTTCATCAGCCTCGCGGGCGCGTTCCAACAGTTACCCGGCGGTGAGCTCCTCGGTGGCGTCTTTTTCCTCATGCTGTTGGTCGCCGCGCTGACCAGCGCGTTCAGTATCTTCGAGGTCGTCGTCTCCTACGTCACCGACACCTTCGATGTCGACCGCGTGCCGACGGCCCTCGGGATGGCGGGGGTGTTGTTCGTCGTGGGGATTCCGACCGCCCTCGATCTGACCTATCTCGACGCCTACGATCTCTTTGCCAACAACATCCTCCTGATTCTCAGTGGGCTGTTGTTGTCGATCTTCATCGGCTGGGTGTACGCCGGCGAGGCGATCGAAGAACTCGGCAAGGGACGAGCCAGCGATGGCCGGATCGAAGCCATCTGGCTGACGACGCTGCGCTACGTCGTGCCGATCGTGCTTGCGATCACGCTCGCGCTGTCGGTGCGGGACTACATCGGCTTCCTGCAGGAATCGTTCTTCTAAGACCGACTCATAACCCCCCTGTAGAGACAAGCAGCCAAGCAGTCAAGTCGGCCAGCCGATCAAACCACATCCCTGGCGGATTGAAAGGGCGAGGCTCTCCCGGCGAACCCGGACGACGTAAGCACCGCAGGAGTGAGCACCGCGAACGACGAGGAGCGCAACGAGTCCCGGGAGCCGAGAGAGCCGAGGGCTTTCAACACCTATTCGTCGTACACAACTCCGTATCTGAACATAAGTTAGTAACTGACCCCGACGATTAACTCCCTCGACCACCCAGCAAGCGTATGCTCACCGCCGACCGCATGGCAGCCGTCGACGCGAACGCGGCGGCCCTCGGTGTCCCACGCAAGCAGTTGATGGAATCAAGCGGCAACGCCGTCGCCCGCGTCGTCCGACAGTATGTCGATCCCAACGACCGCGTGATCCTCGTCTGTGGCCGCGGGAACAACGGGGGCGACGCCTTCGTCGCCGCCCGGTTTCTCGATGAGTACGATGTCGAAATCGCCCTGCTCGGCCACCCCGATCGTATCGGCAGCGACATCGCCCGCGAAAACTGGGCTGCCCTCCAAGCCGCCGAGATCCCGACGACAACGATCACCGATTCGACCGCAATCGACGATCTTGATCTCGCCGGGGCCGACTGCATCGTCGACGCGATGCTCGGCACCGGCGTCACCGGCGCGCTCCGAGAGCCGGCGGCGACAGCAGCCCGCGCGATCACCGCCGCCGACACACCGGTCGTCGCCGTCGATGTCCCCTCCGGCGTCGATGCCGACACCGGGAAAGCCGCCGGCGACGCGGTCGCGGCCGATCACGTCGTCACTTTCCACGACATGAAGCCCGGTCTCGACGCCCTTGAGGCCGCGGTGAGCGTCGCCGATATCGGCATCCCGGCAGCCGCCGAGCGGTTCGTCGGCCCCGGTGATCTCCGAGGGCGCGAGCGGGCCGCCGAGAGCCACAAGGGTGACCACGGCGAGCTACTGGTGATCGGTGGCGGCCCTTACACCGGCGCGCCAGCGTTGACCGGTCAGGCTGCCCTCCGAGCCGGTGCCGATCTCGTTCATGTTGCCTGCCCCGAGTCGGTCGCAGACGAGGTACAGGGCTACAGCGAGAACCTGATCGTCCACCCCCTCGCCGGCGGGCAGGTGACACGAAGCGTCGTCGACGACCTGCTGAGTCGGGCTGCCGAAGTCGACACCGTTGTCTGCGGCCCGGGACTCGGTGACAGCGAGTCGACCCGGGCAGCTGTGGGCGCGTTCCTGGAGCACTACGACGGACAAGTCGTCGTCGACGCCGATGCCCTGAGCGTCGTCCCCGATGTCGACACCGACGCGACGCTGGTCTGCACGCCCCACCACGGCGAGTTGGCTGGGATGGGCGGGCCGAGTGCCGACGACCGCGAGCAGTTGGCCGACCAAGTTGGCAATTTCGCGGCCGACCTCGGGCACACGCTGCTGGTCAAAGGGGCCGACGACATCATCAGCGACGGCGAGACAACCCGGATCAACCGCACCGGCAACCCGGGGATGACCGTCGGCGGCACCGGCGACGTGTTGGCGGGGGTGGTCGGCGCGCTGCTGCCAACCGAACAGCCGCGGGCGGCTGCGGCGGTCGGCGCCTACGTCACCGGCCGCGCCGGCGATCTGGCGGCCGACGCCGTCGGCGACAGCCTTGTAGCGACAGATCTACTCAACCGGCTCCCGGAGGCGTTAACAACCGATGAGTGAGCCAACCGACGAGCCCACGCAGCCGACGACCCACGGAACGGAACCAACCGACGAGGCCGCCGAGCTAACCCACACCGACGACTCGGGGGCCGCCCAGATGGTCGATGTCGGCGACAAACCCGACAGCGACCGCCGGGCCGTCGCCGAGGGGACGATCCACCTCCAGCCATCGACGATTGAGGCGGTCGAAGCCAACGACATCGGGAAGGGCGATGTGCTCGCCACCGCCCGGATCGGCGCGATTCAGGCGGTCAAACACACCTGGGAGTCGATCCCGCTGTGCCACCAGATCCCGATCACAAACGTCGACACCGAGTTTTCGGTCGCCGACGACCGGATTCGGCTGACGGTCGCCGTCGAAACAACGGGCAAAACCGGCTGCGAGATGGAGGCCTTAGAGGGGGTGACGACCGGATTAAACGTCGTCTGGGATATGTGTAAGGCGGCCGAAAAGGATGCTGACGGCCAATATCCTGACACACGGATCGACGGGGTGGGAGTCAGCAGCAAGGAAAAGATTCGGTATAGCACTGAATAGTTTATTCCGGTGTGATCGGCGGGGTGGAGCGTTCATTTCACAGACATTATAGTGTTTTTCTAAGGCAATACTATTCAACGTAGCTACCGGTAAAGAGCTAATATCGCCTTCTGCTCCGGATCTACACGGATAACGTGATCCTGCGACAAACATGTTGCGATCTCAATTTTTTGTATTGTGCATCACAAGCAATATTAATGGTGGGTGTGTATCGTGAGAGGATGACAACTGATGCAACCGACACCGAGGCCGGTGCGGATGGGACAACAGCTGCTGACTCCACTGGCGACGTTCCCGACACGACGGAGGTACTGATACTTGGCGGCGGTGCCGGCGGCTACGTCGCGGCGATCAAGGCTGCCCAACGCGGGCTCGATGTCACGCTCGTCGAGCGAGATGCCCTCGGTGGCACCTGCCTCAACACGGGGTGTATCCCCTCGAAGGCGGTGATCCACGGCGCGGATATCGCCCATGAGGCGACCACCGCCGAGGAGCTCGGCATATCGGCGACGGTCGACGTCGATATGGAAGGGCTCATCGACTGGAAAGACGGCGTCGTCGGCCAGTTGACCGGCGGCATCGAGCAGATCTGTCAGGCCAACGGCGTCACCATCGTCGACGGCATCGCGGAGTTCGTCGACGACCACCACGCGAGTGTTACCACCGACGATGGTGATCACACCGTCGAGTTCGAGTACGCGATCGTCGCCACCGGGAGCCAGCCGATCGAACTCCCAGGCTTTGCGCCCGACGGCGAACACGTCCTGAGTTCGACCGACATCCTCTCGCTGTCGTCGATGCCCGACGAACTGCTCGTCGTCGGGGCCGGCTACATCGGCATGGAGCTTTCGACGGCGCTCACCAAACTCGGCACCGACGTGACGGTCGTCGAGATGTTCGACGACGTGCTCCCGATGTACGACGATGAGATCTCCGCGGTCGTCCGCGAGCAGGCCACCGAGCTCGGGGTTGACTTCCAGTTCGGCGAGGCGGCGACCGAGTGGGAGCAGGTCGACGACGGCATCGTGGTCACCACCGAAACGGAGGACGGAGAGACAAGTGAGTATGCGGCCGACGCGGTATTGGTCGTCGCCGGCCGGCAGCCAGCCCCCGACACCGTCAATCTTGCAGCGATCAACATCGAGCCCACCGACGACGGCTTCATTCCGACCGATGCCCAGGGTCGGACACCCCACGACCACATCTTCGCGGTCGGCGATGTGGCCAGCGAGCCGATGTTAGCCCACACAGCCATGTACGAGGGAGCGATCGCCGCCGCGGCGATCGCGGGCGACCCGGCGGCCATCGACACCACCGCGGTGCCAGCGGCGGTCTTCACCGATCCCGAGATCGCGACCGTTGGACAGACCGAAGCAGACGCTGAGGACGCCGGCTACACACCGGTCGTCGGGAAGATTCCGCTGGCTGCCAACGGGCGAGCGCGGACAATGTCGGCAACCGACGGCTTCGTCCGGATTGTCGCCGACGAGCCGACCGGCCGGCTGCTTGGCGCACAGATGGTCACTCCGGATGCGTCTGAGATGATCGGCGAGCTCACCGTCGCCATCAACGCGGGCTTGGATCTCTCGGCGATCACCCAAACCATCCACCCCCACCCGACGCTCTCAGAGGCGGTCATGGAGGCCGCAGCCGACGCCCAGGGTGAGTCAATCCACACCCACTAACCACACCGGCGGCACCGCTGTCGATTACGATCCAGAGACCAACAGCCGATCACGCAGCGATTCGGCAACCCCGGTGAGATGGACTTGGCCAAACAGCGCGACCAACAGCGCGCCAAGCGAGTTGTAGAGCATATCGACGACCGTATCATCCAGCCCGTGTTGGGCCAGCGGCATCGTGATCCCGGTTTCGGTGCTGAGCAGATCGAGCGCAAACTCAAACAGCTCCCAGATGACCCCAAAGGCCAACACCACGATAAACAGATAGACGAAGACGAACTGTTTGGGGACATGAATTGCCTCGCTGTGGAGGTCGATCACACGCGCGGCCGTGTAGCCGACACCGGCGACAAGCGAGGCCGACAGCGCGTGTGTCACACTATCCCACCACCCAAACTGTGCGTAGAGCCCAGCCGACCCCAGAGTATGGAGAAAGACTGCCGTCGTGATCCACAACCCGAGCCAGGGATCGAGTGAAAACTGGTAGTTTCGACGAAAAACAGCCGGCAACAGCGTCACCGCCAACCCGATGCCGCCGTTGGTGATCGCCTTCGGCTGACCAGCGTATAAACCGTATACAACGATAGCAAACAGCAAGAGCTGCATCACAAGCGTGAGTCGCCGCTGTGTCGATGGCGATGGCCGGGGCAACATCATCGGCCGATCACCCGCCGAAGCACGCGCCACAGCTGGCGATCCCGCCGGCTGAAGTAGCTGTCAAACAGGATCCCGGCGACGATGCCGGCGAGGGTCACATAGAGCCACTCGATCATCAGCGTCTCGTTGTCAACGAGGAAGGTGGTGCCAAGATACTGATCGGCACTCCACCGGAAGATCGTCCACACCCCGACGACCGCAAGCGTTGTCAACACGACAAGGGCGACCGCAAACCAGTGGGTCACTGTCAGCGACGTGAACATGTGGAGTTCGACAACGACGAGCAAGGCGAGAGCCGCCAAGGAGATGTAGGTCGCCACAGTGCCAAGGGTGCCGCCGACAAGGCCGCGAACAAGGATCGGAAGCAACGCCAACACAAGCAACTCCCAGGGGAGCATTACCCGCCACTCCCGGTAGGCAAGCGGCGGAAGACAGACCACGCCGCCGACGGCAGCCACAAACAGGATCCACCGGTAGTCGACACTCAGCAGGCTCTCGACAAACACGCCGAGGAGCACAGCAACAAGCAGCCACGCCACGACCGCATTGCCGCGGCCATCACGAAACAGCCGTTCCAACGCGTCAGGGACGGCATCGGGAAGCGGCGGCTCGGAGGGCCGTTGGGGCGTCATGGCAGACCAAAGCACTGAGACGGCGATAAAGCCAGCGACACGGCACCCCACCGGGCGACGTGTTTATTCCACCCCACCACCTCCGGGAGGCTATGATGTTGCCAACCCACGCGCTGGTCGGGCTTGCGGTCGGCGCGCCGCTGCTGTGGCTGGCTCCCGAATCCGCGACCGCCGCGCTGATCGGTGGCCTCCTCGGGGGGATCTGGCCGGATCTGGATCTGTACGTCGGCCATCGGCGAACCCTCCACTACCCGACGGGCTACTCGCTGGCGGCGATCCCGGCGGTGATCGTCGCGGCCGTTGTTGGGTCGCCGCCTGCAGTCGGCCTCGCTGCCGCCGTCGTCGCCGCCGCCGGCCACTGTCAGATGGATCGCTACGGCGGCGGCCTCGAACTCCGGCCATGGGAGAACACCTCCGAGCGGGCGGTCTACGATCACGTCGCCGGCGAGTGGCGCGCACCCAAGCGGTGGGTGCGCTACGACGGCGCGCCCGAGGATGTAGGGCTGTCGCTGCTGGTCGGACTCCCGCTTGTCGCCGTGATGCCGCCAACGTTCCGGTGGCTTGTCGCCACCACGCTCATCGTCGCCGTCGGCTACGGGCTGCTTCGGCGGCGGCTCGCATCGCTGGCACCGGTCGTCGCCGACACCGTCCCCGATCCGGTCGTCGAGTACGTCCCCGAACGATACCGGCGCGACGAGCAATAGTTCGAATCCATAAAAGTAATACTTAGACATATCTAATTTTCTCGCACTGAATGGAGTCGTTCATCGGCATCGTCGGCACCGCGTTTATTCTACAGCTCACTGCCTTACCGGGCGAGAAGGGCCAGCTTGTGATCGCCGGGTTGGCGACGCGGTACAACCCCTACATGGTCGTTGCCGGCGCGTCGACGGCGTTCGGCGGCTGGACGATCCTCGAGATCCTGCTGGGCAACGCGCTGAAGGGCGCGCTCCCGGAACTGTATCTCGACGCCATCACCGCAGGCCTGTTTTTCATCTTCGGGGGCTGGCTGTTGTATACGACCGTCGACAGCGTTGCGACGCCGGAAGTCGCCCCGGAAGGCAGCCGGCTGGCGGCGATCCAAGCACGACTCCCGGAGCGACTCCATGGGTTTCTCCCCTCGTTTTGGTTCATGGTCTTCGGCGAGTTCGGCGACAAAACACAGTTGGTCACGATTGGGTTGGCCGTCCAGTACGGGGCGACACCGGCGATCTGGATCGGCGAGATGCTGGCGATCATCCCGGTGAGCCTGGCGACCGCGCTGTTTTTCAGCAAAACAGCCCACCGGCTCGACCAAACGTGGTTTCACCGGGTGGCCGCCGGGATCTTCGTGCTGTTCGGCCTCGATATCGTCGCGTCGTATACGATCGGGCGATCGTTTCTCCCGCTGTAAGGGCGATCGCTGCGACACCGCTAGCAGATGGCCCAACGGCGATCAAGCTGATTCAACGGGGGTGAGCGCGGCGGCCTTCGATCGGGCCTGCTCGACGATCGCCGGTCGGGCATCAAACTCCAACAGCACCTGGTCGCCCTCGTAGGATTCGGTCTCGACGTGGGCATGATCGTAGAGCCACGAGACAAAGCTCATCGTGTCGTCGGCCATCGGCACCAGCAGGCGTTCGTGTTCCCAGTCGGGGAGTTCGGCTTCGACGCGCGCCCGGAGTGTGTCGATGTTGTCGCCGGTCTTCCCCGAGACGGCGATCGGGTTCGGCGCAAGCGCCGAGAGCGCGGCCTGTTTGTCGGCCAGCTCGTCCGCCGAGAGCAGGTCGGTCTTGTTGAAGACGGTGAGGATCGGAGCCTCGTTGCGCTCATGGAGGGTATCGTGAGAGGTAACCAGCTTCTCGCGCATCTCGGCGACCGGCTCGCTGGCGTCGGCGACGAGCAACACCAGATCCGCCCGGTAGACCGAATCCAGCGTCGACTCGAAGGATTCGACAAGCCAGTGGGGGAGATCGGAGATGAAACCGACAGTGTCGGTCAACAACACCTCTCGTCGCTCCAGTTCGGCCCGCCGGGTTGTCGTCCCAAGAGTAGTAAATAACATATCCTGGGATTCGGCGACCTCGTCGAGATCGGGGTGTTTCTCGGCGTTTTCGTCGACATCGAGCTCGGCGGCCAGCCGGCGGAGCAGCGTCGACTTACCGGCGTTGGTGTACCCCGCGAGGGCGACCAGATCGAAGCCCGAATCACGACGCTCGGCGCGTCGCTGGGCTTCCTTCTCGGCGATCGAATCCAGCTCGTCTTTGATCGAGGCGATCTGGGCTTTGATATCCTGTTCGCGGCTCTCGTCGTACTCCCCGAGCCCCATGAACCCCGGCCGCTCGTCGCGTTTGGCAAGGCTCGCTTTCACCGACGCCCGCGGCAGCTCGTAGCGAAGCTCAGCGAGTTCGACCTGGAGCTGGGCCTTCCGGGTCTGGGCGCGCTGCCCGAAGATCGTGAGGATGAGTGTAAACCGGTCGAGTACCTCGGTCTCCTCGGGGAGAATGCGCCCGATGTTAAACATCTGATAGGGACCGACCTCGTTGTCGATGATGACGGTCTCGGCGTCGGTGCGGGCGACCAGCTCGGCAAGTTCGGTCACCTTCCCCTCACCGAAGTGGTGGGCCGAATCCTCCTTCCTGGTCTGGGTGAGCTCGCCGACGACCTCGTAGCCGGCCGCCGCCGCGAGATCACGGAGCTCCGACAGATCAGCCGTGCCGCTGTCGACGCGCTTGGCGAGCACGGCGTTCATCGGTGGCCTCCACGCTGGTCGGATGTCAACCGGTCGAACTGGGAGGTAGCCGGCCGATCAAAGCGGTCGTTACTGACGGCCAGTGCGAACCACGTCCATACCGAACGATGGGCCGGAAGCATGAAGAACCTCTCGGCGGGTCACCGGGTTTTGATGTCGTCTTCGTCTTTGATCACCCGTGTTTCGGCCTCGCCACTGGTGAGCTCGTTGACCATGTCGTAGAAGTCGTTCTGGAGGCCGGCGGGGAAGGTGATGACGCCGACCCACGAGCCGTCGCTTTGCCACTCCTCGCGCTCTAGCTCGCCGTACTGCCGCACCTCGGCCTGGCCGCTGCCGGCGTAGTCAGCCGGAAGCTGTACCGCGATCGTCACCTCGTCGAACCGGATCGGGATCACCGGGCGAAGATCTTCGAGGGCGTCATCGACCTGCTCGGAGACGGGCTCCATCGGATCGATCCGGAAGCCGGCTTCTTCCAGGGCGCGCTCAATCCGCTCCGGCGGGTGCGGGGCGTCGTCCATCTGCGGGTTAACGGCGTTGCGCGCGATGGTATTGATAAGCTGTTTGCGCTTCTGTTCCTGCATCTCGCGTCGCTGCTCGGCGGTGATCTGAATCTCACCGCGTGTGATCACCTCGGGGATGATCTCCAGTGGCTCGGTGGTGCCAAAGACATCTTCGAGGTCGGTTTCGGCGGGCCGGTCGCCACGGGAGGCGTCCTCAAAGACGTCCTCGGCGGCGATCACATCCTCAAGCTCGCCGTCGAACTCATCGCGTTTGATTTCGAGGGCGGCGTCGGGATCGATCAGTACCTCAAAGCGCGCGCCGTGGGATTCCAGCCGCGCGGTGACTGCATCCTCAAGGGAGATCATACCAGAGCGTTACACCGCGGATCATAAAAACGCTCCCCGCGGCTGGCTTACTCCAGGTAGCTCGCCCGGCAGTCGTCGGAGCAAAAGTGGGTGTGTTCGATCTGTCCGTCCTCGACAGTGGCGATGACGCGATGGGTCGGCAGTTCGATGATACGTTCGCCGCAGACCGCACAGTCGGGGGCGTCAGCCTCGTCGACGTCCTCCCCGATATCGGATGTCGGATCGACCATATCGGAACAGGTGGGCCTCGGTATGTTAAGCTGTCTACTCGTCGTGACGGATGTTGCCGCTTCGTCACGAATCACCGACCACAACGACCCGCAGATCGTTGACGTTCGTCCCGGTCGGGCCGGTCTCGATGCGCGCGTCGGCCTCGGCAAGCAGTGGTGTGGCGTCATTGGCAGCGAGCGCACGACGGCCCGCGGCAGCCGTCACCGTCTCGCTGTCGACGATCCCGCCGGCAGCGTCGGTCGGGCCGTCGATCCCGTCGGTGTCGACGGCGGCAACGACGGTGTCGCCAGCCGCGTTGCCGTCGCCAACGCCGTCGCCGTCGTTGCTGTCGTCGGCCGCGGCTGCGGCGAGTTCGACCGCGGCCGACAGCGCGAACTCTTGGTTCGGGCCGCCATCCCCGTCACCCTCGACGGTAACGGTTGTCTCGCCGCCGGAAACGACAACCGCTGGCGGGGCGATCGGCTGGCCGCTGGCGTGGCTCTCCTCGGCGATCGCCACCTGTGTTTTCGCCGCCTCGCGGGCTTCACCGCGGATCCGTGAGAAGAGGACAACTGATTCAAACCCGGCCTCGCTTGCGCGGTCGGCGGCGGCCCGAACCGCGGTCAGCCCGTCGCCGATGATCGTCGTCGTCACCGATTCAAAAATCTGATCGCCGGGCGTCGGCGTCTCCTCGATCTCGCCGGCTATGCCGCGATCTAGGTGGTCGACAACGGCTGCTGGCACATCGCAATCGTAGCGATCGATCACCTCACCGGCGTCGGCGTATGTCGTCGGATCCCCCACAAAGGGGCCGCTGGCAATGGTCGCAAGATCGTTGCCGACGACATCGCTGACAACGAGCGAACAGACATCGGCGGGCTGAGTCGCCGCCGCGAGCCGGCCGCCTTTGATCGCCGAACAGTGTTTGCGGACGGCGTTGATCTCGTCGATCGTCGCCCCCGAGGCCACCAGCGCGTCGGTCGTCGCCCCCAGATCGGCCAGCGAGAACCCTGCCGCAGGAGCGGCCATGAGCGCGCTGCCGCCACCGGTGATGACACCGAGGATCAGCGTCGACGCGTCGGCGGCCGCGGCGGCGTCCAACAGCCGGCGGGTACTCTCGATGCCGCGTTCGCTGGGGATCGGATGATCGCCGGCAAGCACCTCGATACGCTGCGTCGAGACGGGCGAGGCATCCGGCGAATCGGTGACAACGAGGCCACAATCGAGGTGGTCGCCGAGGATCGCCGCCAGCTCCGTGGCGACGACGGCCGCGGCCTTCCCGCCGCCGAGGACGATCACCTCGTCGTAGTCTGCGAGGTCGTAGCTCGCGTCGCCGACGGTCAGCGTCCCGTCCGCCAGTGACACCGCCTCACGGGTCAGTCGCGCGGGATCGGCGGCCTCGATCCCGGCGGTGAGACAGTCGAGGGCAACCTCGTGAGCAGGGGAATCTGGCAGGTGGTCGCGGTTCCGGATCACTGTCATACTACTGGGTGGGACGGACGCAAAAAGCTCGGGGCGATCGACCACCGCACCCGCTACTCGCTGGCGGGGTGGGCGATCTCGTGGGTCGTCTTCGGGGTGGGGTCGTCGATCGTTCGCTCCCGGCCATCGAGCCAGCGAACCGTGAGCCGGCGAGGCGTCTGTTTGGGCGTGGTCGCACCGCCGAGACCGAAGTGGGCAACCGGCTCCGACTGGCAAAGATAGCCGCTGCCGGCGTCGATCACGCGTCGATGGCGGCCGCAGTCGGTATCGAGGGTGACGACCGCGCCGCGGGCTGCCGCGCCGTACTGGGTCGTTGGCCGGACGCGGAGCCAGTCGTTGTCGGTTGGAGCGTCATACAGCGATAGCGGCTGGGCGTCGCCGTCGCCGTGAACGACCAACAGTTCCAGCCGGCCATCGGCGTCGAGGTCGGCGACGACCGCGCCGGTGCCACGCATCTCGGGTTCGGCCGCCGCGCCAAGCGAGCGGGACTCCCACGCGGCTGGCTGGCGATCTGTGGCCGTTTGGTCGCCTGCTCCGCCACCAGGGTCGATGTCGACGACAGGCGCAAGGAGGCGGTTGGGGCCACCACAGACGTTGACAAACAGCTCCTGGCGGCCGTCGTTGTCGAAATCCGCCGCCAGCAGCGTACGCGCCTGTGTCGGTGCGGTGAACGCCGACGGCGAGCGGTCGGTGAACCCCCCATTGCTCGGCACAAAAAGATGGGAGTCAGCCTCCCAACCCGCGACCGCGATGGCGAAGGCTCCGTCACCGGTGTCGATGAGCGTCGCGCCGCGGGCGTCAGCCGCCGGGGCAGCCACGCCCTGCTCGGCGGCGACATCGACGAAGTGGCCCCCATCGTTGCGGAACAAGCGGTTGGAGCCGCCGTCGACGCCGACGAACAGATCCATGCGATCGGTGACAAGCGGAGCGGCGAGCAGCGAGCGCGCCTCACAGCTGATATCCAACCCAACCACATCGGCCATATCGGTGATCTCGCCGTCGTCGCCGAGCTCATAACAGCGGGTCGTCGCCGCGGAGCTGGCGACAACCATCCCGTAGCGGCCGGTGCCAAACCGGTCGAGGGCGGCGACCGACCGGCCGGCGGTGAGGTTGCCACGGTCGGCGTTGACCGCGTGGGCGAACGCATCACACCAGACTTGCCGCCCGTTGTGATCGATGCGGTTGAGCAAGAGATCGGTTGTCCCACAGGAGCCGCCGTCGGTGTCAGCGTTGTGAACGTAGAGTTCTTCCGTCCCGTCGGCATCGAGATCCGCCGCCGCGACGCCAACAGCCTCCCGGTTTGCGTCGGCGATGATCCCGCAGGCGCGATCCTGCAGGCGGCCGTCGACCCACGAGCGGAGTTGGTTTGGGCAGCCGACACCCGTGATCAGAATAAGCGGTCCGTCGGAACCGGTGGTGACCGCCGCGCCGGCACCGATTCGCGGCTGATTGTCGGCGATCGCGGCCGACCGATCCCGGAACATAGCGTGACCGAGTCGACCGGAGAATAAGAACACTCGGATCGGCGGCATCGGTGGCGCAACCACTACTGCCAGCGCGGTGCCGATACTGCAACGACCGGGGGTTACATGGTTTCGTCATCGAGGGTTTCGTTGACAACCATGTGACCGCGCCCGGTGAGGAAGACGCCGGTGTCGCCCTCTCGGAGGAGGTCGGCGCGGCGAAGCGGGTCGAAGATGGCGGCGATGTCGTCGGCCGCCTTCGGAAGCATACTCGCAGGATCGAACTCACGACCGGCTGAGTAGGCGGTGACGAGAACCTCCAGCTGTTGGGTCGACAGCTCCAGTTCGGCGACAGCCTCCCGGTGCTGTCGGTAGTAGTCGGTGACAACCGTGGTGAGTCGGTCGTGGGCGTCGGCATCCCAGAGGCTCACCTTCGTCGTCACGGCATCGGCAGGTGGGTCGATATGGCGGAGAACAAGGCTCTCGACGGGCTCTCCGTTGACCTCCTGTTGGCCGTCTCTGAGATAGATGATATCGGCGAGCCGGATATCGAAGTCAGCGAGGTCGCCGTCGGCCGCCCGAAACAGCAGCGTCTCGTCGGTCAGCGTCAGCCGCGCGGCGACGACGGGCACGTCGGTGACACGGCCGCCACGACGGGCCGGGTGTCGCACCCCGGCCGGGGCGTCGGTAAGCGGACTCTCACCACCGTCTGCTGGCTGCTCAACTAACCGATCCCGCACCGCATCGGCGTCGGAATCGGAGGGCATAGCTGCCGTAAAGAACGGAACCCGATAAACTACCGGACAGCCGGTCGGTGGATCCGTCCCCGAGCAGCTACCGGCGGTCACACCAGCCGCCTCAGTCGCCGGCAGCGGTCGACTCGGACAGATCGGCGACGACACCGGCGTCGGTCGGCTGTGGTTCGCTGTATTTGGCGACCAAGCGATCGAGTTCAGCAGGGTCAGACGCCCCGGGGAGTTGCTCCGTGGCTGTCGTCGAGGACGCAGCAACGCCCAACTCCGCGGCGACGTGATCGGCGGTTGCCTCAGCCATCATCCGGTAGGTGGTCAGCTTACCACCGACAACACTGGCGAAGTTTTCGACCCCATCGTCGGCGTGATCCAGCAGCGTGAAATCCCGCGAGATGCCGCGTTCGTCGCCCGTTCCGGAGTCCGCCCGGCCGCTTTCGTCGGGTGCGTACAGCGGGCGACACGCCCACCATTTGCGACGGATCTCATGGGTTTCGATGCCGGGAACCATCGCACCGCACTCCTCGAACATCCGCTCGACCTCCCACTCTTCTTTGGGGTAGTCATCCGGATCGTCAACCTCGATGCTTGTCGTGCCGAGGACAGCCTCACCCTCGTGTGGGATGATGATATCGCCGTCGGATGGCTCCCGGCAGCGGTTGAGCACCGGCTCAAGGCCCTCGTATTCGACGCTGAGCATGACACCCTTGGTTGGCTTCATCTCGAAGTCAACGCCGGCCATCGCGCCGATCTTGTCGGCCCACGCGCCGGTCGCGTTGACAACGTACGCCGGCTCGATGGTCGTGTTTGCCTCGCCGCCGACCTCGACACGCTCGATGCGGCCGTCGGCCACGGTGATATCGGTCACCGGCGCGTTGGTGTGGATCGTCGCGCCGTGGTTGGCCGCGCTTTCGGCGTTGGCCGCGGTAAGTCGGGAGGGATAGATCGCCGCGTCGGGGACGACCATCGCCCGTTCAACCCCGTCGCTGAGGTCGGGAACACGGTTGCGTGCCTCGTCGCCATCGATGACCTCGGCGTCGATCCCGTGTTCGTGGCAGGCCTCGAGTTTTGCCTCGAAGTAGTCGGGATCATCCTGTTCCAGCTGGACGAACAGGCCACCGGTGTCGTTGATACAGTGGCCAGCGATCTCCCGAAGCGTCTCGTTTTCATCGATACACTCGGCGGCCCCCTCTGGATCCGATTCGGCGTACCGCGCGCCGCTGTGTAACAGCCCGTGTGAGCTGCCCGAGGTGCCGCTGGCGAGGCCACCGCGTTCGACCAGCGTCACGTCGACGCCGCGAAGGGCGAGATCACGTGCTGTTCCAACACCGGTGCCGCCGCCGCCGATTACGAGTACGGTTGTGTGAGCCATGGATTCAGCTTCCGGCATGTTTTAGTATCGCGTGCGCGAACCGGGAGCAACATGTGTATGGTTCCCACAGTCAAAAACCCCAGCATCAGCGATCGACGCCTGCGATGTTGGGAGTGACGTGATCGACAGCAACAGCAAGCGGGGAGAAACAGCGGTTATACGAGGGCTTTTTCGAGCAGCTCCAGGGGGTGGCGGATCTCGTAGCCCGTCCCGTGGTTCATCTGCATCGCACAGGTCGGACACTCGGTCATCCCCACGTCGCCCTCCGCGTGTTCCATATGCTCGAACATCTCCGCGCCGATCTTCATCGAGGTCTCGTAGTGGTTGGACTTCCAGCCGTAGGTTCCCGAGATCCCCGAACAGGAGTCACCGACATCCTCGATGGTGACGCCGTCGAGATCACGGAAGAGCTCAACGGCCTGTCGGTCGAGGCCCTGATTGCGGGCGTGACACGGCGCGTGGTAGGCGAATGCCTGCGGGTCAACCTCGCTTTCCTGGATCGCTTGGCCAAGATCCTCGTTAACACGGAGGAACTCAAGGGCCTCCCAGGTGTGCTCGGAGAGCTCCTCGACGCCGTCGATATCGAACAGCTCAGGGTACTCCTGGCGGAGTGCCATCGAACAGGACGTACATGAGGCGATGACCTCCGCGCCGTTGTCGATGGCCTCGCCGAGCTCGCGGACGTTGACCTCCGCCTCGCGGCGGGCGTCTTTCAGCATCCCGTTAGCAAACATCGGCGTGCCGGAACACTGCTGTTTCGGCACCAGCACCTCGTAGCCGAACTCCTCGAAGACACGCACCATCGCCTTGCCGACCTCGACGGTGTTGTAGTTGGAGTAACAGCCGTGGAAATAGGCGACCTGCTTGTCCGGGTTGCTGACCTTCGAGCCGCCGCGCTTCTTGAACCAGCTCCGGAAAGTCTCGGTGGCGAACTCCGGAACATCCCGCTCGCTGGGGATGCCCATGATCTTCTCGCCGAGGTAGCTCGTGATGCCCAGTCCCATCACGAAGTTGGCGAGCCGTGGCACCTTGCTGCCGATCGAGGCCATCGTCCGGTAGTTCGAGAGGATCCGGTTGCGGATGTAGTTTCTGGAGAGCTTGTCCATATGCTCTTCGACGTACTCCCCGCGGGCGGTGTTGTGCATCTGGCTCAGCGGGACGCTCGACGGACAGGCGTCGTCACACCGCATACAGTTCGAACACTCGAGGATCGAGTCGTCGATGTCGACATCCTCGTGGCGTTTGAGCCGCCACTGCTCGGGCCCTTGGAACTTCGGTCCGGGGAAGTCCTCTTCGACCTCCGCGACCGGACAGGACGTGTCACAACTCGTGCATTTGTAACAGTTGTCGGCACCCGGCCGGAGATCCATATCCTCACTGGACGGGAAGACATCGACCGGCTCGTACTCATCTACTGTCGTCGTGGCATCGAAATCAGTTGGTTGTTGTGCGTCGCTCATTGGCTCACCTCTCGTTTCGCAGCTCGTTCACGCGCCCGTTGCCCCGCGACCGCGGCGGTCGTCAGCGATATCCCGCTTTGGGATTTCTCGGCGACCGGATCCGTCCCGCCGACGACGCCGCCGGCCGCCCGGAGATTGCTGAACTCCGGGGAGCCGTCGGCGTCCAACGGGCGCATCCCCTCATCGATCCGGACGCCAAAGTGGGCGAACGGCTGGTTGCCAAAGGCCTCCTCGTCGAACCAGTCATACCGGTCGTCTGAGTGTGGAATGTGGCAGTCAAAGACCGGCTCCTTGACGGTGCCGTCACGGTCGGAGTCGATCCCCTTGCCGACAAGTCCGCCGGTCGCAAGGATGAACTCCTCGGCGTGGTGTGGCACCTCCCGACCCTTGCTGTCGACGATGACGGCCTCGATTTCGTCGCCGTCAGCCTCGTAGTCGATGACCGGATTGCCGGCGGAGATATGAATCCCGGCGTCGTCGACGGCGGCTTTCAGCCGGTCGGCCAGCCGCATCCCGGGGAAGCTCGGCGGCCCCATCGGGATCTCGAACACGTCGACGCCGAGTTCGCGTTCGAGATCGGCCCGCACGTCGGCCGCGTGGTCGTCGCCGAGGAAGGCCGGGAAGCCGACACGTTCGGCGTCGCCGAGGTGGGGTTCGACCGACGCTGCGAGCGCCTGGCGAGCACCCATCGTCCGGCCGTCGTGGTCGACATCCTCGTTGGCATCCAGGCGTTTGGCGAACCGCGTCACCCGGGAGTCGTTGGCGTACTCGCCGGGGAAGTTGAGCTCAACGCCGTCAACGTCGAACGGCACGTCGGCAGCGTCGAGGTGGTCGGCCAACATCCCGGCGTTGTACTCGGTGAGCTCCTCGAAGCCGACGACCAACATGTCGCGGCTGTCGCTGGCGAGGCCGGCCGCGGCGGCGTCGGGATACCGGGCGGTCGGTTTGATCGCGCCGCCGAACGTCGGCAGGAGGGCGTTGCTGTCGGTGTGGTCGCCCTGATAGGTGTCGCCGACCGCCTCATCGAAGCGGGCGAGCCCATCGCGAACCGCGGCCGCGCCGGCGATCGAGTAGGGGTGATCATCCGGCAGTTCGCTGATTGCCGCAAAGGGATCAGCAACCGGCTCTTCCTCGTCGAGATAGCCGAGCACGTCGATCAGCCCGCTGGCGTGGCGCAGTGTGCTCTTTTTGTGGGTGATAAGTCGGACTGAGGCGTCGCCGTCGGCCGCCTCAAGAGCGGCCATCGAACCGGCGAGGCCGCCGCCGATGACGATCACATCCTCGCGGATTGCCATCAGTCGCCTCCCCGCCGCCCGCCGTCAGTTGCCGCCGTCCCGGCCGTCCCGTCGCTCGGTGATGCCCCGACACCGGTGTCGAAGGCGGTGAAGTCGCTGATGACGGTGTCGGTCGTCGCGGCGTCCTTATCCCGGTTCATCGTGGTGCCGTGTAAGGAGTATTTGAGCGCGGCCTGTGAGAGCTGGCGGCCCCACATCGCGTGGCGTTCACCCTTCCAGCGTTCCTGGTAGAGCTCATCCCAGGCGGTGTAGGCGGTTTCCTCGTCGTACTCGTCGTAGAGCTCGGCGGCCATGCGATGCGTACAGAACGCACCCTGACAGTTACCCATTGACGCGCGCGTGCGAAGGCGCACGGCGTTGAGATCGGATCCTGAGCCCTCAATGCCGTCCTGTACCTCAGCACGGGTGACAGCTTCACACTCACAGACAACCGGATTCGGCCCGTCGACATCGAGCACCTCGTCGGTGCGGGAGCCAAGTCGCTGGGTGCTTCGCCGACCGATCGGCGAGCGGATGCCGTACTGCTCCATGTAATCGTCCAGCACCGAGAAGTCCTCACTGCCGGGCAGCGGCACCTCGTCGGTGCGACACTCGGCGTCGATGCCGAGTTTGTCACAGACGTGATCGGAGATATCCTCACCCATCATCCGGTAGGTCGTGAACTTCCCGCCGACGATGGAGGTGAAGTTTTCGACGCCGTCGCGCTCGGCGTGATCGAGCAGGAAGAAGTCCCGGGTGATGTCCGTCGAGTCGCTTGTTCCCGTTCCCGGCGGCTCGTAGAGCGGGCGGACACCCCAGAACGAGCGGATCGTCCGGGCCTCTTCGAGGATCGGCACCAGTTCTTTGAGCGTGTCGATCATCAGATCGACCTCCCACTGCTCTTCGGGGTAGTCCTCGGGATCATCAACCTCAACGTCTGTGGTGCCGAGGATCGCTGTCGTCTCGTGGGGGACGACGATATCCGCGTCACCCTTTGGTTTACAGCGGTTGATGACGGTGTCGACCTGGCGGGTGTTCATGATCGTCATGACACCTTTGCCGGGGCGAACCTCGATCTCCTGTTCGAGGCCGGCCATCTCGCCGATCTGCCCGGCCCATGCGCCGGTCGCGTTGACGACGTAGTCGGCGCGGATCTCCTCGCGGGTGCCGGGTTCGCGGTGGACGCGTTTGCCCGGGCCCGATTCGTGTTCGACCTCGACGCCGACGACCTCGTCGCCCTCTTTGAGTACGTCGACCACGGGCGCGTGTGTCTCGATGCGCGCGCCGTGTTCCTCCGCACTGGCGGCGTTGGCCACACAGAGCCGGAAGGGATCGACCGCCCCGTCAGGGACGCGGATCGCCTTTTCGATGTCCTTGGCGAGATATGGCTCTTCTTTTCGGGCTTCCTCGCCCGACAGTACCTCAACCGGGATGTCACACTCCTTGCAGCCCTCCAGTTTCTTCTGGAAGTACTCCTCGGAGTCCTCCGGGCGTTTGACGAAGAACCCGCCGGTCTCTTCGACACAGTGGCTGGCGATATCCCGCAGGATCCGGTTTTCGATCATACACTCCTTCGCGCTGGCCTGGTCGGCAACCGCATACCGGCCACCGCTGTGGAGGAGGCCGTGCATCCGTCCTGTCGTTCCGTGGGTGAGGTTCCCCTGTTCGACGAGCGTCACGTCGAGTCCGCGCATCGCGAGGTCGCGCGCGATGCCGCACCCGGTCGAACCGCCGCCGATCACGAGAACGTGTGGTTGGCTACTCATCCGTTCAATTCCCGTTTGAACTATAATGACTTTAGTTTACCCCCTAACGAGGATACCCGTCACTGAGCCATCATGACCGGCGCGTGTCTGACGTTCTATTCATGTGTGTGAGTGTCTCGCAAACTACCCGAAGCAGCCGGGAACTACAGTCAAGTTTGGGGACGGGAGTAACATTTATCACGTTCTTCCATAGTGTTTACCCGTGGTGGTGGAACCGGTCGTAAAGAACGGTTCGCCGCCGACGGGGGAACGGCCCCCACAAGGAGTGTGGTGAATACACATGTCAGAAACATACGTTGGTTCAATTGACCAAGGGACGACTGGAACTCGTTTCATGGTCTTTGACCATGACGGAAACGTCGTATCGCAAGCCTACGAAAAACACGAGCAGATCTATCCGGAGCCCGGCTGGGTCGAACACGACCCGATGGAAATCTGGGAGAACACGAAGCTCGTCATCAACGAGGCTCTCGATAAAGAGGATCTTGATGCCGAGCAGCTCGAATCGATCGGGATCACCAACCAGCGCGAGACCACAATTATCTGGGACGCCGAAACCGGCAAACCAGTACACAACGCCCTCGTCTGGCAGGATCGACGTACCACCGACCGCGTCGAAGAGATCCAAGACGAAAGCACCGACACGCTGACCGTCGAGGAGATCCGTGAGAAAACGGGTCTCGAATGTGATGCGTACTTCTCGGCGACGAAGACAGAGTGGATCCTCGACAACGCCGACCCGATCAAGCTCCAGCGATCGCGGCCCGAGGATGTCCGCGACCGCGCCGAAGACGGCGAGCTCATGATGGGTACCCCGGACACGTGGGTTATCTACAACCTTACTGGAAATCACATCACCGACGTGTCCAACGCATCCCGCACGATGCTCTACGACATCAACGAGCTCGAATGGGACGACGAACTCCTCGACGAGTTCAACGTTCCGCGGGAGATTCTGCCCGAAGTGCGTCCGTCCTCTGACGACGAAACCTACGGCAGCACGGACGCCGACGGCTTCCTCGGTGCCGAAGTGCCTGTTGCAGGCGCGCTCGGCGACCAGCAGGCCGCGCTGTTCGGCCAGACCTGCTTCGACGCTGGCGACGCCAAGAACACCTACGGTACCGGCTCGTTCATGCTCATGAACACCGGCAACGAGGCCGTCAGCTCCGATCACGGCCTGCTGACCACGATCGGCTTCCAGAAATCCGGTGGCGACGTGCAGTACGCCCTTGAGGGGTCGATCTTTATCACCGGTGCCGCGATCGAGTGGCTCGAAGACATGACGCTCATCGAGGACGCTGCGGAGTCCGAAGAACTCGCACGCAGCATCGACTCGACTGACGGCGTCTATGTTGTGCCTGCGTTCACTGGCCTCGGTGCCCCGCACTGGGATCAGCGCGCACGCGGAACGATCGTCGGCATGACGCGTGGTACCCGACGCGAACACATCGTTCGCGCCACGCTCGAATCCATCGCCTACCAGACCAAAGACGTGGCTGAAGCGATGGTCTCCGACGCCGACATCGACCTCTCCAGTCTGCGTGTCGACGGCGGAGCGGTCAAGAACAACTTCCTCTGTCAGCTCCAGTCGAACATCATCGGCACGGAGATCGTTCGGCCGGTCGTCGACGAGACGACCGCCCTCGGTGCCGCCTACGCCGCCGGCCTCGCCGTCGGCTACTGGGACACGGTTGACGAACTCCGCGACAACTGGCAGGTCGACCGACGCTTCCCCGTCGACGAAGACGCCGACATCGAAGTCAACTACGACCGCTGGAAAGACGCCGTCGAGCGATCCGAAGACTGGGCCCGAGACGAGGGTGGTGACTAACGATGGTACTGAATCCAACGCTTGTTGATCCGACGTGGTATATCGCCGCCTTCGCCGGCGGTGCCTTCGGTGCTGCTATCGGCGCACTACCGGCCTTCATCTTCACCGGCTTCATGGTCATTGCTGGTGAGGCTGCAGGTGCAATCGGTCTTGACGGTGCAGGCGAAGGTGCCTCACTGACGGCCAGTGGGTTCACCGGCTACCTCGGCTTCGGTCCGGTCTTCGGCCCGCACATCAGCTTCGCCGCTGGTGCGGCCGCAGCCGCATACGCAGCCAAGCAAGGCTACATCGATGACGGGAAGAACATCCTGTGGGCCGCTGGTACCCAGAAAACCGACGTACTGCTCGTCGGTGGTATCTTCGGCATCCTCGGGATGGTCGGCACCGGCCTCGGTCGAACGGTCGGCATCCCGACTGACAACATCGCGCTGATGGTCTTCGTTTCCGCGCTGATCCACCGTGTTGCCTTCGGCTACAGCATCATCGGCGAGGTCACCGGTGACGGCCTCTTCGATGTCGGCCCGTGGGAGCGCGACGAGGACGAAGCACCCGGCATCTGGCTGCCGTGGCAGTACAAATGGAGCGGCGTTACCTTCATCGGAATTATCGGTGGTATCCTCGGTGCAGCCGCCTACCAAGGTACCGGTAGCCCGCTCATCGGCTTCGGTATCAGTGCAGCCAGCCTCGTGTTCCTGCAGGCCGGTGTCGACAACATCCCGGTCACCCACCACATCACCCTTCCCGGTGCTGTCGGTGCTCTGGGTGCCAGTGCTGCTGGCTACAGTCCGGCGGTCGTGCTGATCGTCGGCGCGCTCTTCGGTGCCTTCGGTGCACTGATGGGTGAGATCTGTAACCGTGTCTTCTACATGCACGGCAAAACCCACGTTGACCCGCCGGCATTCGGCATCTTCATGTCCGGTCTGCTGTCGGCTGTCCTGACCGCCGCGGGCGTCCTCGGAGACACCTTCTGGGGCGGTCTCGGCGGCCTCGGCCTCTAAACCGACACCCACCAACCACTCCTTGCTCACCCCGTTGGTGAGCCGGAGTCGATCACACCGTCGCTCAACGGCGGTCGTCTGGTGATGCGGTTTTCGCTTTTTCATTCATACCCACAGCACGGAGCAGGGACGCATCGCGGCACTAACCACGAACACCGACACCACCCACGAACAACACGAGCACTGACCTCACCACCGGGAGCACATCATGGACTTACAGGATCGAATCGCCCGTCGACAGCACGCCGACGACGCCCGGCCGACGTATGACGCGATCAGCCCGCTGGTACATCCAAGCGAGCCGGTCGGCCGCGGTACCGTCATCGAGCAGCTACTGGACGTGCTGGCACCGATCTTCGACGCCGACCGGCCGGCCGACAGCTACGTCTGGGGGCCGAAGGGTTCGGGCAAATCAGCCGTTGTCCGCGCGCTGTTTGCCGAGTGTAGCCGCCAGCACGGCGATCAGACAACACAGATCTACACCGCAACGCGGGCCGAGCCGACAACCGAGGTGCGGTTTCTCTACGTCGACAGCCGGCGCGCCCAGTCGGCGTTCGGGCTGCTCCATACCGTTGTAGCGGCGTTGTCGTCGTCGGCTGTCCCAAAACAAGGGGTCAGCAGCGAGGCGATGTGCGACCGGCTTGAGACGCAGCTGGCAACGCGGGATCGACAGATCGTTGTCGCCGTCGACCACGTTGGTGAACCCGAAACCCTCGACAGCGCGACCGTTTTCGAGCAGTTCGCACCGTTTCGATCATCGATCAGCTGTCTGGCGGTCGGTCGCAGCAAGCCCGCCGACACCGCGATCAGCGACCGGCAGACGATCAAACGGGTTCACGTCGACCCCTACACACAACACACGCTGATCGAGATCCTGACCAGCCGGGTCGCCAACGGCCGGCTGCGATCGGCGACGACGACCGACGGGCTCACCGATGTCGCAGCGTGGGCCGACGGCGACGCCCACGACGCGCTGGCGGCGTTGTTCGGCGCGGCGGTGAGCGTCGGCGCGGATGCCGACACCCCGATCGATGCGACCGCGTTGGCGACCGGGATGGCGGCGGTGCCGCAACCCTGTGTCGCCCTCGGCCGTGTCATGTCGCTGCCGACGAGTCGAAAACGGATCGTCCGGCGGCTGATCGAGCTGCCGGAGACGGCCCGGGAGTCGGTTAAGGCGGCCGCCGAGGCGATCAGCAGCGACGGGATCGATCTCTCGCGGGCGACGATCGAGCGCATCCTCTATGAGCTGGCCGAAAGCGGGATCGTTCGGCGCGTGAAAGCCGACCAGCCATCGGAGACCGGCCGCCCCCCATCCCGGCTGGAGCCGCGGTTTCCCACGCTCGTGTTCACGGCGTTGACCGACACGGCCTGAGACGGCGACGGACGGCCACCGGCGGTTGCACACGATAATCCGATACACACATTTATGTACACCATACTGTAATGATCGTAAGTATGAGTCTACGGTGGATCACCGCTCGCCCGTGGTGTGGGGTCGGCACCGGCAAACTGGCCGGGAACAGCGTCCGAATCGGTCTTTTTGCGGCCGTCCTCGGGCTCGCGTGGCTCGCGCGCGACCCGACAGTCACAACGGCCGGACTGTTCGGCCTCATCTCGCTGCCGTGGGAACGCGACGACGAGGAACCGGCCGAAACGGACACAGCCGACCCAACAGCGACCGACGAGGCGACAGCCACAGGTGAGGAAACAACCGCCGAAACGGCGTCCGCAGCCACCGACAGCGCGGGGGCCACAGCCACCACCCAGTCAACCGATGGTGTCACGATCACCGAACAGCCAACCGCCGCAACCACCGACGGCGGCGAGGTTGTACCAAACCAAGACGACGAGCGGGCCGACGAGCTGGAAGCGTTCTGTGCGGAGTTGAGCGACGCGATGGCCGAGGGTGCCGACGGCGACCTCACGGTGCGGATGGATCCATCGGACGCGCCGGAAGAGGCGACAGAAGCCGCCGAAACGTTCAACGAGCTGATCGAGGAGTTTAGCGACACCGTCCAGACGGTCGATGACTTCAGCGATCAGGTGACCGGCGCGACAAACCGCGTGACGGGGCGGGTCGAGGAGGTCAAATCCGCCAGCAAGGATATGAGCAGCGAGGTCAACGCGATCGCCGAGGACGCAAACAAACAGAACTCACAGCTTGAGGAGCTCTCCGATGAGATCCGCTCGCTGTCGGCCGCAACCCAGGAGGTCGCTTCCTCGGCCAGCGAGGTCGCCGAAGCCTCCGAACAGGCCGCCGAACGCGGCGAGAAGGGCCGTGAGCTGGCGACCGACGCCCTTGCCGAACTCGACGATATCGACACCCGCACCAACCGGATGTTGGAGGCCACCCAAGAGCTCGACAGCCGGATCGACGAGATCGAGGAGATCGCGGAGTTCATCGGCGACGTGGCCAGCCAGACCAACATCCTCGCGCTCAACGCCTCGATCGAGGCCGCGCGCGCCGGCGAGGCCGGCGAAGGCTTTGCGGTCGTCGCCGACGAGGTCAAAAGCCTCGCCGAGGACGCCGAGGAAGCCGCCGGCGACATCGAGGAGTCGGTGAACACGATCCGCGATCAGGCCGACACCACCGTCGAGGAGATGCACGAGACCCGCGATCGGATCGATTCGGGCGTCGATACGATCGAAGGCGCGGTCGAGAACTTCCAGCAGATCGCCGACGATGTCGAGGAGACGAACGTCGGCGTCCAGGAGATCAGCGAGGCGACCGACCAGCAGGCCAACTCACTGCAGGAGGCCGCGGCGATGGTCGACGACGTGAGTGCGATCGCCGACGAGACCGCGGATCGAACCGAAAACGCGGCCGCCGCCGTCCAACAGCAGACAACGGCGCTGGCCGAGGTCTCAACCGGCGCGACAACGCTCGACGAGCGCAGCAGCTCGCTCAACGAGCTGGCAACCAACTACGAGTTCGGCGGTGTCACCGCCCAGATAGACGCCGACAGCGACGTGACCACCTTCGAGTTCTGGCACGCGATGGGTGGCGACAAGGGCCTGCTGTTGGAGAACCTGATCCGAGAGTTCGAGGAGCAGGCCGACGGCATCCGGATCGAGGCGACCAACAAGGGCAGCTACCGTGGCAACCTGGAGTCGACGCTGAATGCCGCCGAGCGCGGCGACACACCGACACTGTCGCAGATCTACGAGATCGGTACCGCGAAGGCACTCGACAGCGGGGCCTTCGAACCGGTCGAAAACGTGTTGCCGAGCCGAACGCAGCTTCGCAACTATCTCGATCCCGTCTTGAGCTACTACCGAACCAACGGCACGCTGTACTCGATGCCGTTTAACTCCTCGGTGCCGATCCTAGCCATCAACCAGGAGGCCTTCGAGGCCGCCGGACTTGATCCGAACAACCCACCGGAAACATTCTCTAAGGTCACCGCCGCCGCCGAGGAGCTTGTCAACGCCGGCGTCACCGACACCGGGATCACCTTTGCCAACTACGGCTGGTTCGTCGAGCAGTGGTTCGCCAGCGCGGGCCAGGAGATCGTCAACAAACAGAACGGCCGGGCGGGGACGCCCGACGAGGCGTTCTACGACAGCGAGGCCGGCGTCGAACTCTACGACTGGTGGACAGGGCTGGACAACCGCGGGCTGTATCACAACCCCGGGATTGAGGCCCGCGGAAAGGCCAAGGAAGCCTTCCACGACGGCAAAGCCGCGATGTTGGTCGGCTCATCCTCCTCGTGTGGCTCGATCATCGAGGGCGCGGAGTTCGACACAAAGGTCAGCGGGATGCCCGCCGCGGGCGACCGTGTCGGCCTGATCGTCGGCGGCGCATCACTGTGGGTCTCGGAGGATGCAACCCGCGACCAACAGGAGGCCGCCGGCGAGTTCCTCGCGTGGATGACCGCGCCGGAACAGCAGGCCCGCTGGCACCAAGAAACCGGCTACCTGCCGGTGCACGAACAGGGCGTCGAGAAACTGCGCAACGACGGCTGGTTCCGCGAGAACCCCGGCCACGAGGTCGGGATCCAGGAGCTGCTCGGCAGCCCCGACACGCCGGCGACCAACGGCGCGCGGATCGGGCCGTTCGATACGGTACGGACGCTCGTCGCCGAGGCCTACGAGGATATCAAAACCGGCGACACCGAGGAGGAGCTCGCCAACCTCAGCGAGATGGTCGAACAACAGCTCGACAACTACGCCGTCGAGCAGGGCCGCTAACGCGGCCGACGGCGATAACCCCCGACTACTAACAGGACACTACCCCAACAGCGCTCATGGAACGAACAGTCACCGTCGTCCCGGAGGATGGACTGCACGCGCGGCCAGCGACCACCTTCGTCGAAGCCGCCGGCAACTTCGATGCCACGATCACCGTCGAGGCCGTCGATGGGAGTCGACCACCCGTTGCCGCCGACAGCATTCTCGGGGTCACCGGCCTCGGCGTCCGGCGTGGCGACGAGGTGCGGCTGACCGCCGAAGGGCCGGAGGCCGAACCCGCGCTTGAAGCACTCGCAAACGTCATCTCGACGCCGGCCGGGGAGTCGGATGTCGCCGGCGACACACCAGCGTAACCCACCCTCCGAGTTGACCGCAGACACACCGACGCCGGAGCGGTTTTTTGTCCGGGTCGCCGAGAGGCGATATGGTACCGCCGCTTGCGCTGGATATCGATGGCACACTGACAACACGCGACGACCGGATCGATCCACGGATCTTTGAGCTACTGCCGGCCTGGGACGCGCCGATCGTGGTGGCGACCGGCAAATCGTTTCCGTACCCGGTCGCACTCTGTCATTTTCTGGGGATCCCGGAGCGGGTCGTCGCCGAAAACGGCGGCGTCGTCTGTGCCGACGGGCAGGTCAGCTTCCAGGGCGACCGCGGTCGGGCCGAACAGGCCGCCGAGACGTTTCGGGCTCGGGGCGGTGATCTCGGGTGGGATGCCGCCGATACAACGAACCGCTGGCGGGAGACCGAACTCGCCGCCCGCATCGACGCCGACGAGGCGTTGCTCCGGGAAGTGGCTGCGGAGTTCGATCTCGAAGTCGTCGACACCGGCTACGCCTACCACCTGAAGACACCGGGCGTCGAGAAGGGCGATGGGTTGGCCGCAGTCGCCGATATCCTCGGCGTTGAGGCCGGCTCGTTTGTGGCGATCGGCGACAGCGAAAACGACGTGTCGCTGTTCGAGACGGCAGGGGCGTCGTACGCCGTCGCCAACGCCGACGACCGGGCGAAAGCCGCCGCCGACACCGTGGTTGCGGAGTCGTATTTCGAGGGAACGCGCTCGGTGCTTGAATCGGTGAAGTCGGCGTCAGCGTAGCTGGGGCCCCGTGTGCTCAGTCGACGGTGTCGTCAATCCACGAGCCAAAGCGGTCGAGGGTGTCGGTCGCGTCGAACCGCTCGATACAGGGCACATCGTAGGGATGGAGCGCCTCGATCCGGGCTTTGAGGCGGTCGTAGCCCGCATCGGTCGTTTTGACCAGCAGGATCGTCTCGGCGTCGGTTTCGACGCCCCCGTCCCAGCGATACGTCGAGTGGCAGTCGACCGCGTTGACACAGGCCGCAAGCCGCTCCTCGACGAGCGTTGCGGCGATCTCCTCGGCCGCGTCGTCGGGGGCGGTCACGTAGACGGTCGGCATCCTACAGATGCCCCTCGAAGGGGACAAACGAGCCGTTGATATCCCACTCGTGGATGCAGTAGATGCTCCCGACAGCGTCGTCGTCGACCTGCCACGATTCGGTGGTTCCGTCCCAGCGTTCTGTCCGCCCACACCGCTCACAGACGCGCTTCGTGGGGTGGCGGAGACTGATCGACATACCTGAACGGGAACCCCGCATCGAGTTAACCCTTTCTCAGTCTGCGGCACCACAGCAGCCCCCGAGGGCTAATCCCACAACAGCGATCAACCACCCCAAAAGCGGACGGCTTCGGCCCCCGGTAGCGGACAGTGCCGAAGACGATAGATTACAATCAAACACAATACCAAGAAATACTGTAAGAAATAAATTTATATTCCTTTTATTCTTCTGTATATGCGCTCAAGTCGGGCGTGAAGATTATATACACAAACGTCTTTGGGACGGTATGGCATTACACTTTCCAACCTTACACGCGGCGGTCGACACCGACACCCGGTTTGAGTGTACAGGCTGTGGCGCGCGGCTCGAAGAGACTGACGGCGGACGGCGGTGTCCAGCCTGTGGAGGAGCGGTTCAAAACATCAGCGTTCCGCGGAACTGAGCGTCGGTGTAACGTTAGCTCTCGCTGAGCGTGTACCGGTAGGGCTGTTGGGCGATCACGGTGATCTCGCCGGTTTTCGCCCGGCGGCCGAGTACCGTCGCAAGCTGGTGTGGGCTGTCAAACGTCGTCTCGGCGTCGGCATCCTCCAGAGCAGCAAGAATCTCACGGGCGGTCAACGGCTCGTCGGCGGACGCAAGCACACCTTCGACGCGGTCAAAATCACTCGGTGTGGTCTGCATACCCACACTAGCAGCGCAAACGGTTTCAATCTGTGTGTGACAGCTGTCAGACAACCGCTTACATAGCCGGCTCCGGCGGTGATACAGCGGTTTCGTCGATATTCAATTGTGTCAACAACCGAAAACGTGTCTGACTCTGTCGGCTGCCACCGGGCAACTACGGGGTAAATTGCTCTGCTTCGAGGTCGCGCTCCTCGCGGTACTGCTCGACGAACGCCGCCACATCGAACTCGTGCATCTTCGCCTCAAACTCGGTGAGCGCGCTGCTGTCGTCGGCATGGCTGACCGCATGTTCCATCAGCTCGATGACGAGTTCGACGATACGTTCATGGAGGGTTCGGGAATCGAAGTCAGTGAGCCAAAGCAAGGCAAAGCCGACATCCGGCTCCTCGGTCGCATCGTAGGAGACGACCTGTTCGGGGAACTCCTCAAGGACGATGCCGAGCAGGTGTGGCGTTCCGAACTCCGGCATCTCCTCGCTGGTGGTCTGGATGGCCTCCTGGAGCACGCCAACCAGAAACTCCGGGAGGAACCGATCCGGCGGATGAACGTCCATCACGACAGCGTGGGTTGCGCCACAGTCACAGTCGTACTCGCGCATCCCGAGATCGAGATCAGTGACGGCGACCGACTCGCCGCACGGGAGGTCGAGTTGCTCGCCGGGGTCGCCCGGGACACGTGGGGTAGCCATAGATGGGTTTCGGGTGAGGAGAGATTAAATCCCGTGTTATCGGATCGATCGCACTTAGCTATCGGCCCGCTCGGTGTCGGCGTTGTCGACGGCGTCGCTCATGCCGGGAGCGTTGCGCGGATCGGCGTCGGCGGGTTCGGCGGCCCCGGAGCCGACGTGGAGCTCGCCGTCGCCGTCCTCAACGTACACGTCGTCGGCGAAGCCGGCGATCGCGTTCTCGTAGGCTGGCTGGTCGCGTTTGTCGGGCGTTTCGGGCGCCTCGGGGATCCCATCGACCGGCCGGAACTCGCCGAGCGGATCGTCAACGGTGATCCCATATCGTTTGAAAAAGTCCTCGTAGCGACGGAAGTGCTCCTCAAACTCCTCGGCGGGGATCTCCATCATCTCCGTCCAGCCGTGGTTGAAGAAATCGAAGTTGGCCTGAATGTGGGTGATCTCGCGGGCTTTTGCCTCTGTGAGCCCGGCTTCAAGCGCGGCGACGTAGGTGTCCATCGTCGCATCGAAGAAGCCATCGAGGTGGTCGCGGCGGGCCTCGCGGGCGTCCTCGTCGGCTTTCCCGAGGAAGATGTCGGTGTGCATATCGACGAGCTTGTCGTTGGCAATATCGCCGAGGACGGGCGCGGTCAGCGCGTTTTTCGCCGCCCAGTGGCGGATATTTTGGCGGATCTTCATCGTACCACCGGTAGGGGTTGAACACTCTTGAAGCCCACGACGTGGGAGAACAGCAGCGTCGACAGGAGCGAACGGTCGGAAGCGAGGGCGACGAGATGAAAACGGGCGGAAATCGGCCGGACAGCGGCTGGCAGAACCAAGTTTGTCCGGTCGAACCAACACGGTATGGACGGTTGTCAACGGTTCCGCGTCGATAGCAACCTCCTTTACCCCGGATCACGAACGCGGGGATATGACAGCATCGTACGTCGTTATCGGTGACGGGATCGCGGGCAGCTCCGCCGCGGAGACGCTCCGGGAGGAGGCCCCGGACGCCGAGATCACCGTCATCACCGAGGAGGGCGAGGCCCTCTACAACCGGATCCTCATCAAGGAGTACGCCAAGGGCAAGCTCCCCGAGGCCCCGATTTCGATCCACGACGAGAGCTGGTATGTCGACCGTGATATCGATCTCCGGCTCAACACCGTCGTCACAAACATCGATCCCGACGATCACACCGTTTCGACCCACGAGGACGAAACGATCGGCTACGACAAGCTCCTCGTTGCGACCGGCGGCACCCCGACACAGCTCCCGGTCGACAACAGCGACGCCGACGGGGTTCATCACTTCTGGACGTTCCAGGACGCCCGGAACATCCGCGACCACATCGAAGGAGCCGACTCGGCAACCATCGTCGGCGCGGGGCTGCTCGGCATCGACCTCGCGGCGATCTGTGGCGAACAGGAAGTCGAAGCCAACTACCTCATGCGCGGAGACTGCTGGTGGCGGTACGCGCTCACCGAGGAGGGCGCGGAGATCATGCACGACGCGATGCGGGAACGCGGCGTCACACCCGTCTTCCAGAGCGGTGTCGATCACTTCGAGACCGACGACGAGGGCCACGTTGAGGCAACGATCGACCCCAACGGCGAACAGTTCGACTCGGATTTCGTCGGCATCGCTATCGGCCTCAACTTCAACATCGAGCTGCTGCAGGATCTCGATATCGAACAGGACGACGGCGTCGTCGTCGACGAGTATATGCGCACCAGCCTCGACGACATCTTCGCCGCCGGCGATCTGACACGGTACTACGATACGATTCTCGGCGAGTACGCACAGAACGGGTCGTGGGGGTCGGCCAAAGAGCAGGGCACCATCGCCGCGAAAAACATGATCGAGCCCGAAAGCGACGGCTTTCGCTGGGTGTCGTCGTATTCGATCACCCACTTCGATTTCCCCTTCCTCTCGTTTGGCCATCCAACGATCGGCGACGAATATGTGTCGCAGGCCTACGGCGACAACGAGTGGCGGCGCGTCGCCATCAAGGACGGCAAGGTTGTCGGCGGCGTGTTGATCGGCGATCTCGCCCCCCAGAGCGGCTACAAGGAGCTCATGCGCGAGGAGATCCCGGTCGGCGACCAGACCGAGACGCTGCTCAACGAGGAGTTTGAGGCCGACGACATCGCACCGGTGCAGGAACAACAGCAGTAGCGATCACGCCGGCGAGTCCCGGCCAGCGGCGACAGTCGGTGAAGCGAAGCGGTTTTCGGCACCCGTAGGTTACCCCAGGTATGGACGGAGGCAGCGGCGAGATGACCCTCGCATTTGAGCTTGCGGCCCTGCAATCGCTGGCTGATCCAGGGGTTGTGGTGACTGATGCCCGACAGTGGACGGAGTACGTCGGCGTTGTCAGCGAGAAGCCGACCTACGTCGTGACCAACTTCACCCGGAAACACCGGGTGCGACAGGACTTCTTTTCGGGGCCCCGCGGCGTTGGAGAGAGTCTTGAAAACGTCGCCGAGCAGTTCGACACCGAACGGCACGTCTTTGTCGGCACCACCGAGGACGACGAAGCGATCGCCGAGGCGGCCGGCTGGGAGTATCTTCCCTTGGCGGAGGCCGCCGAGGCCGCCGAGTGGGAACTGGCCGCGGAGTCCGACGACGAGGAACTGTTCGAGGGCGAGACGCGCGACGACTGGCCCTAACGGGCGACAGCAACGAGATCGACACGACCAGAAGATATTCACATAGCAACGGCCGATATTGATCCGATATGAGTGCACAGCCAACGCGGAGAGAGATCATTTGCACGGGCGGGGCCGCAGCACTCGCCGGGCTCGCTGGCTGTAGCTCGCCGCTGTCAACGTCGTCACCGGAACCGGGGACGGACGAAAGCGATGAGAGACAACCGGACGCCACGCCGGATGACTACACCGAGATCTACGAGGCGACGATCGATTCGGTTGTCCTCGTCGAGACCGACGGCCAGGGTACCGGGTTCATGTACGACGACCACCACGTCATCACCAACGCCCACGTCGTCGGCACCGCACAGTCGGCGGCGGTCAGATTCACCGAAGGCCGGTGGAGCACCGCCACAGTCGTTGGCAGCGACCCTCACAGCGATCTCGCGGTTCTTGCTGTCGACGATGTGCCCGAGGCAGCGAGCCCGCTGTCGTTTACGGACGATGACCCAGAGGTGGGCCAACGGGTGCTGGCGATCGGTAACCCATACAACCTCAACGGGACGATGACAAGTGGGATTATCAGCGGTGTCGACCGCTCAATCCCCTCGCCGGCGGGCTTCGACATCCCGGATGCGATCCAGACCGACGCCCCGGTCAACCCCGGCAACAGCGGTGGGCCGCTGGTCGATCTCGACGGCGATGTCGTCGCCGTCATCAACTCCGGTGGCGGCGACAACATCGGGTTCGGCATCTCGGCCGCGCTCACCCAGCGGGTCGTCCCCGAATTGCTCGCCACCGGCGACTACGACCACGCCTACATGGGCGTCTCCTTCGATGACGTGACGCCGACGGTCGCCCGCGTCAACGACCTGCCAGCCTCTCGTGGGCTACTCGTCGTTGGCGTCGCCCCCGGCGGCCCCAGCGACGGCCGACTCGAAGCGAGCAGCGAGATCACGGTCGTCGACGGTGAGCGTGTCCCCGTCGGCGGCGACGTGATCCGCGCGGTCGACGACAGACCGATCGAGACGAGCGAGGGGTTAGGAAGCTATCTCGCCTTGGAGACCAGCCCCGGCGAGACAGTCGACCTAACGGTGCTGCGGGATGGACGCGAACAAACGGTGCAGGTCGAACTTGGGACACGCCCAACCGGGTTGTAAGGGGAGACAAACACGCGTGACAGCCACCGAGTAAACAGTATTAACCCCCCTGACACGGAAGCCGAGAGTAATGCTCGGTGGCCTGTTGCCCGCGTCGCCGGCTGTCGCCGTCGGGATGATCGTCCTCACAACCGCGGTCATCTGGGTCGGCAGCGGCTGGCTGGAATCCTCCGCCGAACAGCTGTCGGCACACTACGGGCTCCCGCCGGTCGTCCAGGGGTCGATCGTCGTCGCCGTCGGCTCAAGCTTTCCGGAGCTTGCCAGCGTTGTCTTCACCGCGCTTGCCGGCGTCTTCGATATGGGCGTCGGCGGGATCGTCGGCTCGGCCATCTTCAACATTCTCGTCATCCCGGCGTTGGCCGGGCTGGCGGCGACCGGAAACCTCGAAACAAACCGCGAACTCGTCTACAAGGAAGCGCAGTTCTACATGGTCGCCGTCGCCACGCTGTTGATCACCTTTGCCCTCGGCGTGATCTACATACCAACCCCTGACGCACCAGCCCTGTCCGGACAGGTCACCCGCCCGCTGGCGATGCTGCCGCTGTTGCTGTATGGGCTGTATCTCTTCATTCAGTGGCAGGATGTCAGCGAGTACACCGGTGCGATCGAGCTCAGCGATGCGATCGGTCGGCAGTGGGCGACGCTGGCCGGCGGGCTGCTGTTGATCCTTGTCGGCGTCGAACAGTTGGTGAGTGCTGTCGAGATCCTCACACACACCTTCGGGATTCCGGATTTTCTCGCCGGCGTGACGATCATTGCAGCAGTGACGAGCCTGCCGGATACACTGGTCAGCGTGCGGGCTGCCCGGGAGGGGAGAGGGCTGACCAGCCTCGGCAACGTGTTGGGCTCGAATACGTTTGATCTGCTGGTGGCGATCCCGATCGGGGTGTTGCTCATCGGCACCGTTTCGATCAACTTCGCCGTCGCCGTCCCGATGTTTGGCGTGCTCACGCTGGCGACGGTGCTGTTGTTTGGGTTCCTCCGCACCGATCTCTCGTTGACAACGCCGGAGGCGTACGCGCTGCTTGTCGCCTATGGGCTCTTTGTCGTGTGGGTGCTGGCGGAGACCATCGGCGTCATCAATCTCGTTGCGGCGACGTAGGTGGTGGGCAGCACACTATGGTCGTCGCTGACGGTTGTGTCCGACCTGCTCAGGGCACCGAAAGTCATAATCAGGCGACACGCCTATCAAGGTTGATGAGTCACCAACTGCCCGATGTCCAGGCCACCCAGCCGGATGTGGCCGTCGGGCTGAGTCAGGTTGGCGTAACGGGTGTCGAAAAACTGGTCAAACTTGCACGCGAGGACAAACGGCCGATCGTCCTCATGGCCGAGTTCGAGGTCTTTGTCGATCTCCCCGGCGGCCGCAAAGGGATCGATATGAGCCGCAACATGGAGGTCATCGACGAGATCTTAGAGGAGACGACAGAAGCCGAAGCCTACCGCGTCGAGGATGTCTGTGGGGAGGCCGCCGAACGCCTGCTGTCGAAACACGACTATACGTCGACGGCGACCGTCGAGATGACCGCCGATCTCGTGACAAAAGAGGAAACGCCGGCCAGCGGGAAGCCGACCCAAAACACCGCGACGATCATCGCCAGCGCGACCGCCACCGACGACGGCACCCACGAGGAGATCGGCGCGGAGGTCACCGGGATGACGGTCTGTCCCTGCTCGCAGGGGATGTCCGAATCACGCGCCCGCGAAAAGCTCCAGGAGCTCGATGTGGAACGCGAGATCATCGACGAGTTTCTTGATACCGTTCCCCAGCCCGGCCACTCACAGCGCGGCCACGCGACGCTGACGATCACCAGCGAGGGGAGCCCCGACGTGGATCTCGGCGACATCATCGACATCGCCCGCGATGCGATGAGCGCGCGGATCTACAACATGGCGAAACGCCCCGACGAGGATCATATGACCTTCGCCGCCCACTCCGACGCCAAGTTCGTCGAGGACTGTGTTCGCTCCTTAGCGGAGGGTGCCGTCGAGCAGTTCGATCACCTCTCTGACGAGGCCGTCGTCTACATCCGCCAATCCAACGACGAATCGATCCACCAACACAACGCCCACGCCGAACGCGAGGTCACGATCGGGCAACTCCGCGCCGAACTGAACGGTACCGCCTGAAGCCGGTCAGTGCTGTGGTGGTACGTGTAGCGGATCAGCATTCTCCCACCGCGGCTGAAAGACCTCTCCGATGTCGGCCGCGAAGCTCCGATCCTTGAGATCGATCATCGCAAACGCCTGCTGTGGATCCAGCGGGTTCGGCACCTCCAAACAGACCTCAACGCCGTCGATCAGGGTAAACGTCCCCTCGATCGTGTCGCGTGTCCGAACCGCGTAGTTGTCGTGGTCGCTCAATCGTGCGTCGTATGTCTCGATCGTCTCCTCCGGGAGGTTGGCGACGACAGCCGGTGTCACCAGCAACTTCACGTCGACACCGCGCGCTAAGGCGGCTTCCAAGCCGTCGACGATGCGGCCGCTTGCGTTTTGGAGGTCAAGGCCGGCTGCCGGGGTGCCGCCGACAATGTGTAACGAATCGTCAGCGGCATCGATCCGCTCAACCAAGAGTTCCAGTGTCTCCTCGGGGCCGACCGCAGCCGTCCAAAACTGGCCGTTGACCGGGGCGGTCGCCTCCAGATCGTTCGTCAACGTCTCGACGGTCTCGGCGTACTGCTCGGCCTGTTCGTCGAGTTCGCGCTGTTTGGCCTCCAGTAGGCGATCCAACCCAACGTCGGGCTCGACGGCAACGTATTTTTTCGGCCGGCTGGCGGCCTGACTCCGGACGAGTCGGTGCTGTTCAAGCCCGTTGAGCACGTCGTAGATCCGTCCCATCGGCACCTCGCTTGTTCGTGACAACTCCTTTGCGGTTGTCGGGCCGCTCCGGAGGAGCGCGCGGTACGCCCGGGCTTCATACTCCGACAGCCCGAGATCGCGGAGACTCGCCATATATCGGCGTCGGGGCGTGGTAACAAAAACGCACCGGACGTTTATTTCATCTCGGTAGCCGCCTTGCCGACCTGCTCCAACAACTCCTCAGGTGTCGTTGCTGACGCGTCGCTGCCGCGGACATGTGCGGTTCCGGTCTCAACGCGATCAGCGTTGGGCACGACAACCGCCTCATGGTCGGCGATCCTGAGGGCTGCGCGGTGAAGATCCGAGCCCGCCGGGTCGCCAACGTCGACAACGAGATCGCCGCCGGTGAGGCGGGCGGCAACGCTGCCGTAGCCCGCGACCTGCACACCGATCCGATCCCACGCGCCGGCAAAGGCCTCAATGGCGTCGGTCGCGGCCTCGCGGTACCGCTCGTTGCCCGTAATGGCCGCGAGATCCAGCAGGGAATCGGCGAACTCCGTGCCCGTGTCGATGGGTCGCAGCGGGCGGTCACAGAGCCCGTTGCCACTGGCGGGGCCGTCGCGGAACGCCGCGCCGTCGCCCAGTGTTTCGAGGGCGTTGTCGGCGACAGCCGTTGCGACCGCGGTGTAGTCGTCGTCACCGAGCACCTGCCGGGCAGTGCTCCACGCCCCGACAACGCGAGCAGCATCCTCAAGCAGGTCGGTCTCGCCGACCGCATCATCGGTGCGGTAGTGGGTGACGACGCCGCTGTCGGTGCCGATAAGGTCAGATTCAACGGCCGCGAGGATACGCTCGGCGTACTCACGGGCGTGGTCGTCGTCGGTGTAGGCGTGGTAGGTCAGGAGGGCGTCGGCGGTAAGTGCGTTGCCGCCAGCAAAGACGGTCAGGTCGGTTCGGGGGGTCGGCTGGTCAGCCCGTTCGTCGGCGTCGCCGCTGTAGTAGCTCGCGCCCTGTCCGGGCCCTTGGCTGCCGCCGACGGCGACACCCGTCCACAGCGTGTCGGTGAGATAGTCGATGGTGTGGCGGGCCGGCTCGCGGTAGGCGTCCTCGCCGGTGTACAGATAGCCGTTGGCAAAGGCGCGGACGAGCGCGGCGTTGGTTTCCAGCACCTTCTCGTGGCGGACACCCGACCAGTCGCGCTCGGTCGCAACCCGGAAGAAGCCGCCGTCAACGGTGTCATAGAGGTGTTGGGCGATGGCATCGAGTGTCTGGCGGGCCTGCTGCGGTTCGCGTTTGAGGGCGAACTCGATCGTTTGGGGCAGCGGGAATTTGGCGTCCGTTCCCCAGCCGCCGTGGGCGGGGTCGAACTGCTCGGTGAGTTGGCCGGCGATGTGTTCCTCGATCCGGTCGTCGAGATCGCCGTCGGGTGTCGGCTCGTCGGCCAGCGCGCGGGGGACGCGGCCGGCGTCGGCTCCCTTCTCGTCCCATAGCTCCCGAATGCGGTCGACGATATCCCGCATCCCGTCGGGGGCGAGATAACCCGCGCCGGTCAGCAGCTCGCCGCTCGGTGTGAGAAACGCCGTCGTCGGAAAGCCACCCATCGCGTAGCGTTCCCGCACGCGGGGGTTGCGGTCGACATCGACGCGGATCGGCACGAAGCTGTCGTTGATGTTGGCGGCGACACGCGGCTCGCTGTAGGTACGGGCGTCCATCTCGTGGCAGGCCCCACACCACGTCGCCGACAGCGAGAGCAGGATCGGCGTGTCGGTGTCGGCCGCCTCGCTGAAGGCGTCGGGGCCCCACGACCGCCACTCGACCCGTGTGGACGCCGTCGCCGCCGCGGCTGCCGTCGAATCGTTCATACACGCCCTCGGGTGGGCCGCCGCCTAAGGCCTTCGTCCGCGACGAAAGACGTTATCACCGATGGCCCGCAACTGGGGGTATGCGCACGCGCTCCCTGCTCGCGCTGTTGCTGTTGATCCCGCTTGTCGACGCCTTCGTCCTCGTCGCCATCGTCGGCTCGGGGGTGTTGACACCCCTCCAGACGGTCGCGTTGGTCGTCCTGACCGGGCTCATCGGGATGATCCTCGTCCGCGCGGAGGGCCGCAACACGCTGGTGCGGTTCCAGCAGAAGGCCGCCACCGGGTCGGCACCGACCGACGAGCTGCTCGACGGCGGGCTGTTGATCGCGGCGGGGGCGTTTCTGCTCACGCCGGGGCTCGTGACCGACCTGATCGGGTTTCTGCTGGTGTTGCCGCCGACGCGATACCCGATCCGGATCGCGCTCAAGCGGTGGGTGGTCGTCCCCTACATCGACAACAAAACCGACGGCTTCGCCACCGGCAACGTCTGGACGTTCGGCTTTCCGGACGGCGATGGTGACAGCGACCCGTTCGGCTCCGGCGGGTTCGACGTTGGTGGCTCCGGCCCCGGCGGTGCAGGTGACACCGGTAGCGACGATCCACTGGGTGCCAGCGGGTCGACGACAGACGACGAGGAGTACGTCGATGTCGACTTTGAGGTCAACGACGACGACAGCAGCCGCGAGTCGTAGCCGACCCGCACCGAGACGCGAACTGTGTTCTCCGAAACCGACTGACGGAGCCCCGGTGGCGAAAGGAAACTGTTAAACAGAGTCCCCCGCTACGAGCAGTTGCGTTGGGGCCGATAGCTCAGTCAGGTTGAGCGCTCGGCTGATAACCGGGAGGTCCGCGGTTCAAATCCGTGTCGGCCCATTCGTTTTCCACGCGATTGTAAGCCGAGTAGAAACGTTTGTGTGAGGCTCTGAAGCCGTCGATATCGACTGTTATACACATCTCTGCGTGCGCTTCGTGTGGATGAGTTCAACCGGTGTCCAAACGCGGGTCGTCGCCGTCTGCGATTCATCGTTGCCGAAATCATCGAGAGCCAACGAGAATCGGGGTACCTCCATCCGAGAGTAATGTAGATTTATGTGTGTAAGGAATATATTTAGCGTAAGGATGAGTGTTTCAGAGAACGCCACGCTCACGAGCAAAGGACAGGTGACGATCCCAAAGCGGATTCGAGAAAAACTCGGGCTTGAAGCGGGGACGGAAGTCGAGTTCATCCTCGATGACGACGGGTCACTCCGCGTCCGACCGAAGGAGCCGCCGATGGAGCGGCTGCGGGCGATTCAAGACCAGCTGTCGACCCACGAGATCGACATCGAGCAGCTGCGCCGGGAATCGAAACAGGCCTGGGAGTCACAGCTCACCGAGGAGGAGTCGTGATCTTTCTGGATTCGTGGGTCTGGCTCGAATACGTCTTCAGTGGCGAGAAAACCGAGGCGGCGGAAGCCGTCATCCAACGGGCGAACACGGCTGATACCGGCGGGCTCATCGCCCCAACGGTCATCGCAGAGGTCTCATATCGTGTTCGGCGTGTCGAGGACAACGCAACCGCGGCCGAAACCGTCAACGCGATCCAGGATTTCGAGTATATCGAGAGTCTGCCATTGGTCGACGAGATCGCCGAGTACGCCGCCGAGCTCCGGGCGGAGTATTACGACCCCGGCGAGCGGGAGCTGTCGTACGCGGATGCGATCCATCTCGCCACCGCGATCGTTCACGACGACTGTGACGCCCTCTATTCCGGGGATCCGGATTTTGGCGGTATCGATGGTATCGACGATATCGAGACGGTCGTGCTGTGATCGTGGTCAGTTGCCCTGAATCGCGTCGATCACCATCGCCGCCGCGAGGATCGGCTCTTTCGGTACGCGGCTGGCATCGTCGATGGTTACCTCGTAGGTATCCTTGAGCAGCGTGAACTGGCCGTCGATCGAGCCGACGTGACCGCCCTCGGGATCGGTGATCTCGTATTTGTGCGGGATCAGCTCGCCGAACGGGAGCAGATTCCGGGCCAGCGTCACCGCTGCGCCGCGGGAGTCGATCTCGGCCAACGCCTCCCGTGTCTGGGGATCGCGGATCGTCCACGTATCCTGCAGCAGCGAGAAGTCGTTGTCGAGGATCACGACCGGTTCATCGGTGGCAGCGTCCGACAGGACGTAGTCGCCGGCGATGTCGATGATGCTGCTGGCGGTGACTCTGAACACCTCCTCGCCGTCGGCGTCGACAAACGGAAACTTCTCTTTGAGCTTGAACAACTCCTGTTTGCCCCGCAGCACCGTCTCCCCCGCGCTGTCAAGGGCTTTGTACTTGTTCCGGAAGACACCCTGAATAACGGTATAGCTGTCGTCGTCCAACGCGATACCGCTGATGTCGTACTGCTCGTGGAGGGCCATCGGTCGTCTGTTTTCCCGAGCGAACTTGAAACCACCCACCGACTGATCGCTCACGCACGCGTCGATCACCCACTCCGGGCAGCGACGATTACCACACCGGTCGTGCGCACCAACTCGCCAGCCTGCCAGGATTTTCACTTTCACTCCGCATGGCTACCGCTTATCTTCTGAGAGGTCGTATACTCTGTTGATGAACGCCGTTCGCCACCGACGCTCGGGTGACGACCCCGAGACCGACCATGAGACGACCACTGAATCGCCCGCTGACCGACATCATCCAGCCGTTGGGTTTGACGCCCGCGATCGCCTGCGCGGCGCGCTCGACGAGACAACGGTTCGACAGGCTGTGTTGGGGCTGCCACAGGAGCCACAGTGGTCACACACCGAATCCGAGTGTTGACCGTGGCGGGCACACCGTCGACGATCACGACGTGAGATGTCGCGGCAGTTGTTGCTGGATGTGATGGTTGGCAAACTTTCCACCTATCTGCGGATGTGTGGCTACGATACCGTCTACGCTGGAGAAGAGAATCTCGAAGCCGACGCGGCGATCCGCGAGCGTGCCCACGCCAGCGGCCGCACGCTGGTCACCCGCGACCGTGATCTCGCCGCCAGCACCGACGGCGCGATCCTGCTGACCGACCGCGAGATCGAGGGCCAACTCGCCGAGCTACAGGCCCACGGGGTCGACATCGACCTCCCGAACGAGCCCGAACGGTGTAGCGTCTGTAACGGCCGTGTCGACGCGATCGAGTCGGGTGAGCGACCGGAGCACGCACCCGATGGGGTGACTGTCTGGCAGTGTCGTGACTGTGGGCAGTTCTTCTGGAAGGGGAGTCACTGGGAACAGGTGCAAGAAACGATTGAGAATTTCTCTCAATGAGAAGGTTGCCCCTGCGGTTATTCCATTTACGCATATATACTTTTTATACACAAGACTGGATCACGGAGACACGAGAAGCAACAATGTTTGCTTAGGAATCAGAATAACGGCCCCTCAGAAGTTATATCTTCAGTATCTTTCCCATCCAAGCCCGAGAATGCATACATGATAAATTGATTCAATCGGATACCTGTTGATTGGATCGCTATCTGGATTTCCTCTGTATGTTGGATTGTATGGCTGTCCTCTTTCGGGAACAACGCCCCCATAATCCTGACTGAGTGAATAACCTCCTCATACATTCGTGTTTCAAAATCCACTCGATCCGTGTTTACCTCATCTATGATTCGGTAGTTCAGTTCCTCTAATTCCGCATCACTCATGTTAGAGAGTGCAATAAGCCCAGCTGATTCTGTTTTCTTTTCATCCACATCAAGAGGAAACTCCTCGGGTAGGTCTGTTAGGAGATCAGCAATGGTCGCTTCATCTAGACCACGACCAACCTGTCTAGCTAGGTTATATTCAAATGATAGGATTGACGGATAAATTTCTGGGACAGTATATAATTGATATCTGTGGCCAGCTCTGGACTCGAAAGTAATAATATGATATTTCGAATCCTCATTATCATCATTTTTGATTGTTGATTCGACATCGGTCTGTTTTAATCCAAGCTTTTCTAAATCACTGGCAATCTCCGCATTCAGATCAGCCAATTCCGTCTCGGAATGGTATTCATGGCGTTCGTCTGTAGTCATACATCGAACTCGTTAGCTCGCTTACGTCCAGGGTAATTTGGATTCAAGTCCGCCGGGGTTGACGGGGTGTCCTCTCGTTTTGCTTCGAGTTTCTCATTAGTTCTTGCTACTTCATCCAGATTGGTAGTCAATTTGAAAAGCTGTTTCACAACGGGACTATCGGTATCGAGTCGATAGCGAGTCGGTTGTGTGTCAGGGACTGCTTCAATTATTTGAAAACCAACCAAGTTGTCGATGTGGTTTTGGATCGATTGGTGTGTGGTTCCCGCATACTCAGCTAACTCTGTTTTATTAAATTCTTTTCCTGGTGGGGCATCAAGCAGTGCATCAACCACTAACGGGATCGTCTCGTTACCTGTGAGTGCCATCCATACACTTGGGCTAGTGTGCCTAACCTCACTCATTTCGGCGGCCTCGTCGCTCAATTGCTCCGAATCCGAGTCCGCTGTCCCAGCCATATTACTTGATCTATTCTCTTGTCACAAAATGCTTTGGTATTCGTCACAAATTGATTTTAGACGTTACCGTAATAACAGGTGATTTAACACCCATACTGACTAACAACTGTCAATGGCTGATTGTGATGCGATTTGTGCCGTTCTGTCTGCGTTATTCAATCAGCATACGTGGGGAACACCGATTGATAGAGAAGAACTAGTGAGTCGATCGGCTGTTGAACATGAGGGTGATGCCAAGGATGCAATAGATGAACTTCGGACAGACCATCCGTTTATTATCGTTTCGAATGATCGAGTGCGGATCGATCATGATCAGTTCGGGAAACTCTTAGATTTTCTCGTCTTGAAATGCAATCGAGATCCGCAAGAACTCAAATGGCGTGATAGTCACTACGAAGGTTGGAGTCGTCATTCGTGGTGGCCACCACGGAGTTGACACTTCACATCTTCAGCATCAGTTTGCAACGTTAGTCAACATCACGGTGATTCTCAACAAAGCCGAATTTTTGCACTCACCCCGTCGTGGCCGTATCGCTCCCCTTTGAGATCGCCGCTTGCTCGTGGGTATGATGATAGAAGTAGACACAGGGGTCGCCGTCCTGTGATTCGGGCTCGAAACAGACCCGCTGATATCGCTCGTTGTCGAGGAGATTCACCATCAAACTGCCACTGTGAGCGCTCACGGATGCATACGGGCGGCCACAGGCCGGGCATCGCGCGGGCGCGTCCCCCGGAACGTTGTTCATGATTGTACATGCCGTCACACGCGCTAAACGGTTTCGCCGCACGCCGTCAACACCCGCAGACAGCAGATACAGTTACATGTCTCGCGGCTGTCCTCCAGCCTATGGATGCAACACGACGACGCTACCTCCAATACGCTGGCGGGGCCGCCCTCCCCGCCGGGCTCGCCGGCTGTATCGGCACCGTCCCCGAAACCAACGAAACCGACAACGAGACCGACACCCCGATCGACAACGAGACAGACAACGCGACCGACGGCGGCAACGAAACCCGCCCCACGGGCACGGGCGGGCCGGGGGTCACCATCGCCGCGACCGACGACGACCCCGAGCTCCCGATCCAGCCAGCCGTCGAGGTGGTTCGGGAGGCCGCCACGACCGAGCATCCCCCGCGGCTCCGGACAACGCTCACCAACACGAGCGAGGAGGCGGTCAGCGTCGGCGAAGGCCGCGCTGTCCACTTCGAGTACGTCACCGCCGACTCGGGGACGCTAATCCTCCTGCCGCCCGCCAGCGACAACTACCCCGCCGAATCCGACTGCTGGCGGCTCAGCGACCGGATCGCCACGACCGAGGAGTATCGCACCTTCGAGATCGCGGCCGGCGAGTCGAGCAGCCGACCGGTCGACCTGTATGCGACGACCGAGGCCGACGGCTGTCTCCCGGTCGGCGACTACCGCTTCGAAACAACGATCTCGCTCACCGGCGACAACGCCGAGAGCGACGGCGCAGCGACGTAGGGGTTTTCGATCACATTGGAGTAGCCACAGCGACAGCGAGATCAGGGTCGCGGCGTCCGGCTGACAAAGCGGCTATCCGTCCGGCTCACCTCCCACCACTATGAGCGCGGAGTCACCGACCGAACCCAGCGACGACAGCGCACGGAACGACACCGACGCGGCCACCGAAAGCGAGCCAACGCGTGACGGTACCGGAGGCGACGACACCGCCGACGACGGCGAGGTGAGCCGTGCGTTCCTCCTCGGATTGCTCGCCATCGGATTGCTACTGTTCGGCCTGTTCGCGTGGGCAGCACTCACCGGCAGAGGATCGCCACTCTGATATCCACTCACATCGCCTCAATCGGTCGCCAACACCGACGCCAGCGCCTCGCGGTGGAACGCGACAGCCGCCTCGCGGTCGACCGGCGGATACCGCGGGTTGGTCACCCGGCCGGCGGAGTCGACCGCGCTGGCGGCGATGGCGACGGCGCGGTGGGCAGGGGCGACCGCCGGCATCGCTCTCACCGACTCGTAGCCCGCCCGAAACCCCGCCCGTAGCGGTGCGGGATCGTCAACGTACCAGTCGGCGACGAGGTATTCGGCTTTGGCGATCGACAGCGCGGGCGGGGCCGCAAGCGGGGCTTCCCAGTCCAACACAGCCGTCACCGAGCCGTCAACAACGAGGGCGTTGCCGGGGCGGAAATCCCACGGGAACAGCCGCGGTGTGGGTTCGCTGTCCGGTGGCTCCGCGAGCAGATCCCGAAGCTCGTCGGCGATATCGTCGAAGGCGGCCGGCAGGCGGTCGATGGCGCGGCTGCCGTACGCTTCGAACCACGCCTCCCAGTCCGGCTGGCTCGCGGTAAACCCCGACTCGCCGAGTTCGAGCCGGCCGAAGGTGTCGAACGCGAAGGCGTCGTGCAGTCGCGCGAGCGCGCGCCCGAACCACCGGGCGAGATCGCGCCGTGTTTCGCTGTCGACGGCGGCAAACGCCGCGTGGAGGTCACCGCCGGCGACGTAGGCGGTGAGCATATAGGCGACCCCCTCGTGGGTGCCCGCCGTCAACACGGGCGGCACCGGGACGAACGTCCGCTCTCTGATCGCCCGAAGCAGTGTCGCCTCGGTGCGGAGCCACGCGGCTTCGGTGGCGACTTGGACGACCACCGGCCCGCGGGTGGGGAACCGCGCGATCGCCGTCTGCTTGCGGTTGCCGCGGGTGATAGCCTCGATATCGATCGGTTCCTCCGTGACCGCGTCGAGGGCAACCGCAGCCGCCGCTCGCGCGCGCTCGTCGCCGAACGGCCCCGCCAGCAGCGCGTCGCTCACGACTCACCCCGCAGGATCGCCGGCAGCTCGTCCAGCGCGTCGAGTACGTACTCCGGTTCGTAGTCGCCGGGCTCCTCGTCGCCACGGAGCCACGCGACCGGCAGCCCGGCGTTCTGTGCGCCAGCCACGTCGTAGGCCAGCGAATCACCGACGTACAGCGTTCGCTCGCGGTCGACGCCGAGATTCCCAACGGCTCGCTCGAACGGCACGGCATGCGGTTTCGAGCGCGGGAGTTCCGCCGCGTAGACGACCGTCCGGAAGCGGTCGGCGATGCCCAAGGCGTCGAGTTTCGCCCGCTGGCGGCGTTCGGGGCCGTTCGTGACGACGCCGACCGGGCCGACCGCGGCCGCCGCGTCGAGTGCCGCCTCGGCTCCCGGGCAGAAGCCGACCGCGCTGTCGTCGATGGCCGACCGCAACGCGCGAGCGAGAGCGAGCGGATCAGCGTCGCTGCGGCCGTGTTGGGCGGCCACGCGGGCGAAGCCGGCCGCGAAGTAGCCGACCGGATCGTCGTGATCCGGCGGGCCGGTCAACGCCGCCCACAGAGCCGCCGGCTCGCCGAACGGGGGTTCGCCGATCGCTTCGAACGCCTGCTCGTACATCGCGTGGGTGTCCTGTGTGTGCTGGCACAGTGTCCCGTCAAGATCGAAGAGAGCCGCGTCGAACGATGCCACACCACACGGAGGGGCGAACAACACAAAAACCTCGCGTCGGTGAGGGGCTGCGACGCGGCCCCTCCCAGCCACGCGGTCAGACCGGGTCGGCACCGAGCAGCCGCGGCAGCGCGGTGTCAGCAAAGGTGAGGGCGATCACCAACACCATCGGCGCGAAAAACAGGCCGTAAAAGCCCAACACGACCGGACCGAAGATGTACGCCAACATGAGCAACCCGACGTGTGTCGTGTCACCGCTGAGATACGGCCGCAGGACGATATCCGGGATCGTGTCGACGACGACGATCGCCAACAGGAGGAAGCCGGCCAGATACACCAACAGCGCGGGCTGGCCGTCGAGGATGACCGGCACCGCCGCCGCGATCGTTAGCGGGACGTAGACGACCTTCATCCCGATGACCGGGATCAGACTCGCAACCCCCGTCAGCGCGCCGGACAACACCGGATACGGCACCGCGACGGCCGCGGGGGCGACGGCGTTGTACCCCATGAACACGATGGCACCGATCAGCGAGATGACGATCACGTTTAGCAGGTTGCCGAACAGCACGGCCTCCAACTCCGCGTCGGCGGCTTCGAAAAACTCCCGGACGATATCGTCGTCATCGAACCGCAGCAGCCACGCCCGGAACGTCGACCCCTCGATGAGCAGGTAGTAGGTGACGACGGCGATGATAAACACGTTCAACAGCAGCCCGCTGACGAGGCTCGTCGCAAAGGCAGCGTTGTCGACAGCGAAGGCGATAATCGCATCCAGTTGGCCGGCCTGATAGGCGGCGATGATCCCATCGAGCGTCAGCGAGGGAAGCTCATCGAGGCCCTCAAACCACGCCACACTGTCGGGAACCGACTCTAAGACGGGGTAGGTTTGGACAAAGGCACCGATCTCCACGACGAGCAAGACGACAGTGTAGCTGAGCAGTAACACGAACGGCACAACCAACAGCGAGATCGTTGTCAGCGCGCGAAGCTGTGGCGGCAGCCCGATCCGATCGCCGATCCGCACCCGGCTGAGCCGGTGGTAGAACCCGCGCGAGGAGTAGTACAGAAAGATGGCGATGGTGAACGCGGCGATAAATCGGGCAACGAGATAGCCGACGATCGCGGCGACGCCGATCCCGAAGGCGGCGACGACAGCGCGTTTCTCGTTCATGTCAGGGAGCTATTGTCGATTGTATATAAGATCCCTGTCATCGATCTCACGGCTGTTCCGCCGGCACACTACCGGTCATGGTCGGCAAGCCCAACGAACTCGGTCATGAGGTTGCGCTCGGCTTTCCGGAGGTGTTCGGCGGCGGTACTCGTCGCACAGCCCAGCGTGTCGGCAACCTGAACCCGATCGCCGATGCAGCAAGAATTATCCCATGACCTGCCGTTCGCTTGCGATATCCAATGACGCGAGCACTGCAGCGACGGCCGGCCGTCCGGGTTGAGTCGCCCACAGGTTGGAGTACAGCGTGATGACCGACGAGCAGGCCCGCACTGCCGAGTTGGTACGGCAGTCGCTCAGCCCCGAGACGGCGGCGACGTTCCGCGACCGACTCGAAGCGCAAGCCGACTGGCTCCGGAGTGCTATCGAGGACGGCCGGATGGACAACGCTGACTTCGCGGTTGGGCTCGAACTGGAAGCCTACGCCATCGCTGATGGCGATACGACCGACCCCCGACTCGCCCGCTTGCCGGAGGCCGTTTTCGAGGAGCCGGCGGCCAACAAGGAACTCGGCCTCCACAACGTTGAGATCAACACCGAGCCGACACTGCTGGGCGAGGCCGGCCTCGCCGCCCAAGCCGACGAGATCCGCGAGCGAACCGCGGCGACACGGGCGGCCGCAACCGCCCACGACCGCGAGATCGTCCTTGACGCGATGTGGACGCTCCCGCCGAGGGAGGGCGCAGTCGACTACCTCTCGGCGACAACCGACCGCGACGGCGTCGTTTTCGCCGACAACATGCGGCAGTACCCCCGCTATGTCGCCATCGACAACGACGCCATCCGCCATGCTGGCGGCGAGATCCCGTTTTCCGTGCCCGGTGTCGAGGCCACGTTCCCCTCGATCCTCTTCGAGTCGCTGGCGACTTCGATCCAGCCGCACCTCCAGATCCCGTCGGCAGCGGACTTTCCGGCCTACTACAACACCGCGATCCGAACGCTCGGCCCGGTGCTCGCGCTGTCGACAAACTCGCCGTTCCTGCCCGCTGGATTCTACGATACGGCCGATCCGGCGGCGGTCGTCGACGAAACGCCACACGAGCTTCGGATCGAGGTCTTCGAGCAGTCGGTCAACCAGACCGACCACGCCAAAGTCCGGGTGCCCGGCGACATCGAAACGGCGACCGATGTCGTCGACCGCGTGCTCGACGACGACCCGTATGCACCGTTCCTCAGAGAGTGGGTCGCCGACGGCGACCGCGAAACGCTGGCCGACCGGCTCTGGGAGTTCGACCACAAACGCGGCACCTACTGGCGGTGGCTGCGCTGTGTGGTCGGCGGCGACCACATCGACGCCGACAACGACACCCACTCGCTGCGGATCGAGTATCGTCCGATCCCGACCCAGCCGACCGTGACCGACATCGTCGGTCTGCAAGCTCTCGTCGTCGGCGCGATCCGCGGGCTCGTCGACGCCGATCACCCGATTCAGTCGCTGCCGTGGGAAGACGCCGAGGCGAGTTTCTATGCGGCGACGGCCGACGGCATCGACGCCGAGTTGCACTGGGTGACCGCCGACGGCGAGCGAACGACCGACAGCGACGCCATCTTCGGGGAACTGTTCGAGTACGCCCGTCACGGCCTCAGTATCAGCGGGGTATCAAGCGACGCCATCGATGACTATCTCGACCCGATCGACGCCCGCGTGTCGGCGGGGGCGACGCCGAGTGGGTGGAAGAAACAGCAGGTTCGGCAGCGGCTCGCCGACGGCGACGACCTCACAGCCGCGATCGAGGGGATGCAACGCGAGTACATCCAGCGGAGCCGCAAGGATGACGCCTTTGTCGACTGGCTGTGATCGACCCGAACGGGTTCGGCTTCGGCACTGAGAAAAGACAGCGAAACAGTGGTCACAGGCTGGGAAGGGGGCTCTACGACGTAGAGATGCGCTGTAGCACAACGGTCACCGTTGGTTCAGAGTAACACACGCCCTCATTCTTGGGGAGAAAGATCACCAAGAGCAGCCACAGTATGGAGATTAGTATCGATAAACACGGCTCCGTCAGCCAAAACCGGCTGCGACCAGATCGTGCCACAGAAGTCGTCACCGAGGGTAAACTGCCACCGTTGGGTTCCATCGGTCGTCTCGAACGCAACCACTGATGGACAGCCAAGAGATTCCATATACACTGGGGCGACAACGGCCGCACGTCCAACTGCAAGTGGGCCGCGGACAAACTGTCGGCCTGGATCTCGTCGCAGCGACCACTGTTCGCTGCCATCCGGCACCGATACCGCTGAGAGACCAGATGCCGAAAGCACGTAAGCGATACCATCGGCAACAGCAATACTGCCAATCCGTCCGTGCGGCAACTCAACCGCTGCTCGCTGTGTTCCGTCGGTATGATCGTACACGATAATATCTGTTCCCTCGCCGAGTAGCACCCCTGCCGGTGAACAAACAGGTGTGGAATATTGGTCTTGATTTCCGATGTCGCGCTGCCAGAGCAATTCACCGGTATCTAATCGAAGACACCGTATGACTTCTCTCGCTGTCTCGGAGAGCCCGGTCGCATATACATGATCGCCAAACACCGCTAGTCCACGTCCGCCCATCCGCAGTGCAGAATCCCGCCATTTGATATCGCCCGACTCAGCCCCGAATGCGACGATATAGTAGTTCTGACGGTACGTAAAATCGATCAGTCCAAGCTGTTGGCCAGGGATACCCGTTGTCGATATCGACGATGCCTGTCCTCGCAACTCTCGGCTCCACCGCTCGTTGCCGTCAGCAGTGTTGAACGAATGAAGCGTATCGGTGGTAGCCACCACCAACTGAGTATCGATAATAGCCCCTGATACGTTGACCGGCTCCGCAGGGTCGATATCGAGAGCGGTTTGCCACCGACGCTCGCCGGTTTGGGCATCGAGTGCGGTCAGGCCATCAGCATCGTCGACCGTATAGACGGTTTGATCAGCCACCACCGATAGCATCCGACCACTGCCGCCATCCCACGCGAGAGTTCCGCGTTCAGGGACGCGAACGTCGGAAGCAGCCGTGTTCTGTGCATCGCGTCGTGACTGGTTCCATCTCCCGGTCGGTGCCGTCGGAAGGGCTCGGTCGGGCGAGGCGAGACACCCAGAGAGGCCACAAACACCGGCCATGGACGCGAGCACTCCACGACGAGTCCATCGCATAGTCCCGCTCAATCGGCATCAGAGTTAATCCTTCCAACAGATTTCTGCGACTGAAACACCACGCCACCAGTCTCATCCGTCCTTAGTGGTGCTCTACAGGCCGTTTCAGGATCAGAAAATCAGGGGTCGTACTATACGTTGTCGCATGTACGATCAGATATGCCATCGACCAGCCGTACCGACTCGATTCCGCAGGTCTGGCGCGTTGCGATACTCGGGACGATTGCTGCACTACCCGCCACTGTCATCATAAACTGGCTTCCAAACTCCGAGGCGACTCTTGGTGGTGGGGTGATGCTGGTTGGATCACTACTCGCCGGAGCCGTCGCCGTTACTCGCTCGGTAGCGCCGGGTGCCGCTGGATTCCGTGGTGGATTTCTGGGCGGGGTGAGTGCAGTAGCTGTGTTTCTTGTAACGGATGGGACAACTGTATCGTGGTCTCTCAACCTAGCCGTGTTCTTCCTCATTGCCGTCGTGATGCTTCTGAGTGTCTCGCCGGTGTTCGGCATGATCTGTGGTCGGATCGGTGGCTGGGTAGCAAACACTGTCACCGAGTCTACGGGTGCTCACGCATCGTAATCCGACAGCAGATAGAAGAGATCACAGCGATTCGACGCGTTCGAGTCGCTCCGCGTACTCCTCGTGCAGAGCAAAATCGATCGTGACCCAGTAATCTGTTCCCGCATACCGGGTGAGCCACTCGCCAGTTGTATTCTCGACAATGAGCGCTGGATGGGAGACAAAGTGGTCGGCGAGTTGTGTGAATGCTCCATCCGGCACATCGTCAAACGCGCCCTTGTAGAACGATCCGTCCGACCGGACGCGCTCAAAGAGCTTCCGTTCAGGTTCTGACAGCCCGGATAGTTCGAATCGGTGGTCACGACGAAGCTCTCGGCCAAACACTGAGACGGATGGCGCGCGTTCGGTCGCCGTGTACTGATACACATCGAGCGATACCGTGATCGGGTCAACAGATAGCTCAACCGGTTGGCCGGCGACACTGAGCGTGTCGTACTGCGGGTCGGGGACGATGGCGGACTGCTCACGCTCGGCCGGGGGGTAGTAGATGTTATAACTCAGTTCTTCTGGCACCTCAGATTCAGGATTTTCGGCGTAATTGTGGATGAGCTCCGGAAATCGTTCCAGACGGTTCCGATCAACGGCAGACAGCTCCTCAAAATCGGTATCGGGCGCACGATCGTCATCAGCGGTACGCATCGTGATCTTGTACTCGGTGCGTGACGTGTCGCGTGCTGCCTCCGACCACGTGAGTGTGTAGACTGTATCGTTGTAGACAACCGGCCGATCCGGTTGATACGGCGCGGTGGTACTGTCTGTTCGGTTTGTTCCGTTGGCGACAGCAGCAGCGACCAACTCCGCCGTATCACTGTCAGGCCGGTCTGTTGATGGCGATGCTGTTGCCTGCTGGCCAACTGCTTGCGGCGTATCAACGGGTGTGACGAACATGGCGGCGTCAGCACTGCAGCCAGCGAGCCCGGCTACCAACCCAACTGCACAGCCACCCAGCAGTTTGCGTCGGGTGAGAGAATTCATACGAGGAGTACAGCATGGAGACCCATTACGTATCGACCGCTGTTACACAATCTGAAACACTGCACATCGTATATTACGGTGACTGTCGAATAGACCGATGTTGCACCACTCAATCAGCTGTTCAAAAAGAATGACTGAAACGCATCGATCCCGTTGATCCGGTTTCGCTTTGATTTGCCCGACAATGATAGACACGCCATTCGCCACCACGAAGCGGCCACAGAACAGCCGGATAGTGAGCAAGTTACCCGAGACTGCAGCCTAAAAACATCGTTCAATGCAGCAATCACTAAAATATTATTTTTCCGACGTGAAAGTCGTATCAATCCTCTTCGCCAACGGGATCCCTGTTATCGGATTGGTGATGTTTGACACGTCCGCGAAAGCACTGTTACTCTTTTATTGGCTTGAACTCGGTGTGGTTATGCTCTGGGCGAGTATCCGTGCCGTGTTTGCTGGGAAGCGTCCTCACCGTGAGGATAAGCTTGAAGATTTAACCGGTACACCTGGGGCGATTGTGCGTATCGTATCGTCGAGCAGCTTGGTTGGGAGTGAGACTGAGGACGCGACATCGAGGGTCGAAAAATGGCTGAGTACTCGAGTTTTGATTCCACGAACCGATGTCGGCATCTATCTCGGAACGATCCCTGCCCTCGTTTTCATACTTCCCATGCTTGCAGTGATTTGGTTCGGGTTTGGTGGCGTCGTTGCTGGCCCAGTTGTCGCCGCAACGAACACAGCTGACACCCCAACATGGATACTCCCCGGTGCTGGCATCGTCTTTTTGAGTGACGGTGGCCAAACGATCGTGGAGTATTTTTATCAGGGTCACTACCGTGAAACCACCGTCTGGATGGCTGTCAAAGGGATTTTTTGGCAGGGATTCGCGCTGGTTGGTGCTGGATTGGTGGTTCTGTTGATCGCATTCGGGTTTGCGGAAGGCCGGACAGTCAGTGTTGAGAGTGCGGCCCGTGGGCCGCTCGTTTTCCTCGTTATCGCCTGCAAATTTGTGATCGATCTCTGGTTGTATTATGTGAACCAGCGTGAGCAACCGCTTCGAGAGCGCATATGATTCGCGCTCACCGAGATCCCGATCCCAATACCGAATGTGGTATCCGTGGGATCGATTTCAGCTCACCGCTTCGTGTATATCTCGCACCACTGACAGTACTGCCCGCCACTGATCAGTGGTTCCCGGAATCTCGGAGTCAGTGTCGCCGAGCCGGTCGGTGAGCATTCGTCTGACGCGTTCCGGATCATCAATCCGGTGGAATGTTAGATCACGACCACCGGCAACTTCGACCGTCACTGTTCCGTACCCGAAGATCGAGCCGGTCAGGGACTGACGATATGCCGTATTCTGCACTTGGGACAACCCAACACGCCGAACTGTGTGCCCTATCACACCGCGTTTCGACCAGAGGGCGCGGCTCGTGATGAGATAACGGGTCTGCCATACCCGGAGGAGTCGCCACGCGGCAAGCCCGATTCCGAGGGGTGCTACCACCCCTAGCCGTCTATCGACCATCATCGCGGCCACAAGCGCGCCTGCGACGACCACCACCCCCAACGCAACCCCGGCGAGGGCTGCCGATAGCCGCGGGCATCCCTCCCACACAATGCTTTCGCCATCGCGCTGAAACCACCATTGTTCGCTCATGGCTCTTCGTGGTGTGACGCTCCTGAGGACTCCGTGGTTGGGTTGGCCTCGGTATCGGCGTCAGTCGCCGGAGCGGTATCGAGAGTGGCTTCATCACCCACAGCCGAGCGGATCGCGCGAAGTTCAACGAGAATCTCATCCAACACGTCGTCAGTATCGGATGCCGTGCCGGTCTCACCCTGCTGGCGCGAATCGATCTCTTTTCCGATTAGCTCCTGAACGCCTGCCGGATCGGGTATATTGCGGAACTGTAGTTCAACACCGGAGCCACCGGCTGTACTAACATCGACCGACCCGTAGCCGAGCGATGACCCGATCGCAGACTGTGAGTACGAGATGTTTTGCACCTTGTCGAATCCGACCTGCTGGACATCCCGGGAGAGAATGCCACGCTTGCTGTAGAGGCCCTTGTTGGTGACAACGTAGTTCGTATTCGTATACTGCAGATAGCTAGCGACGATGATCGGGATGCCGATTAACACGAGCGACAGTGGGATGCCGATGATGAGCCCCGGGACAACACTGTATTTGTGCGGTGTACTGGCCCACCGAATTGTTTCGTTGTCTTCGAGTGACAACCATTCAAGATCTATTTCAGCGGTGACACCCGACCGTGATCGTGGCTCGTCTTGGAGGGCTGAATCGGACATACTGATGAAGAACCGATCGTCTACTAAAATGCTGACGAAGGTTCAAACCGTGGTTACCGCTGCTTGACGACCAGTGTATCTGCCAACAGATCGCCGACCCGTTGGTGGTTGTCGGTCAGATAGATCGACGCGAGTGCAACAAGATTCACGCCCGGAAGCATATCGATAACCCAGGCCAGATTCCGAATGAGTGCCGCACCGACCGTACACCGGGATCCGTCCGACTTGACCACGACCAACCCGAGCAGATATTTTCCGGGCGTGTATCCGATCAATCCTTCAAGCAGAAAGACGTAGACGAGGATGACCGCCAGTCCGGCGAGTGTGAGTAGTATCCCGGCGGTGTTCCCGAGAACTGATGCAACAAGCGCGAACGGAATCCCAACAACACCGATCAGGATACTATCGACAAGGTAGGCCACGATTCGTTGGAGGGTCACGTCACCGCTCGTCGTGAGTTTTGGCTGGGGGAATCGCTCCAGGGTGGTATCAATGTCCAGTCGGCGATGGCGGATAAATCGATCCGAGCGGTTTCACTCGCTGAAACGCACTGCAGCGTGGGAGCAGATCACGTTTCAGGGCTTGAAATCAGCCAGCAGATTGAATAACCGACAAACTGAGTCCCGATTCAATGGGGACACCTGCAGTCAGCAGATGGTGGTATGGGATTGCGGCAACCAGTTTCGTTGGCGTCCTGTTGTATGGGTTTGCGGTTGTCTTCATGATCCTTGGGCCATCTCAGCCAGCGAGTTCTGATGGCGAGTTACTCATCAAAGTACTCTCACTTGCGGCGACAGCTGCGGCAGGGGTGGTGCTCTCTGCGATGACAGCCCTCTACGTCGTTTCGTTTGGTCTTGATTGGTGGTACGTCTCCAAGACCGACCTCACAGCGTACAGCCCGTCTCGATGGTACCTGCTTGTTCCGCTTGCCGCACTCAGCAATTTCATCATCCCCGTTATTGCAACACCAGCTATCACCGTTGGCGGTGTGTATTATCTCTGGCAGCGATCTCAGGCGGTTGGGAGCCCCGAATTCAGCAGGTGGCAGTAGCACCGGATTCGGTTTCCCGCCCAGAAACAGTCCCCTGCGTTTTATCCGGCAAAATGTCCGATTGAGACGTACTCCCTGGGCATGATTGATGACGTATTCGAGTTCGGGATCGAATTGCTCCTTGATCTGCTGCCGAACAGCGTGTGGAAGATCCTTTTGGTGGTGGTTGGGATCGCCATCACAGCATTCGGGGTGACAATGCTTGGGGAGTCGACACCGGTAGGCGGCGTACTGATCGTCGTTGGGATCTTTGTCACCGGCGGGTCGCTCCGTTCGCTGTATCGATCACGAACGCGCTCGTAGACGAGAAACAGGACACCGACGACACGTACCACACCAAGCAGCACCGTCTGTTTCACGACCCGCCGAACCAACTGGTTGCTGAATCCTTTCGGCCCTGTATCAGAGACCAGCAACGGAGCATCGTTGGTGCCGACAATCGTTGGCTGCCCGTCCTGAATATCCACAGTTCCCCACGAACAGGTGCTTGCCCGTTGGATCACCACGAGCATCGATGACAGACTCCTCAGGACGATTGGTGTCGATCTCCACAGCGAGGCCATCACGCAGTCGTCCCGCAGGGTACTCACCAACGGTTATCAGATTGAGAGCCGGCGAGTAAAAGAGTAGTACCACAACAAAAGACTGGTCTTAAGAAACTCCAGAAAATACCCGCAGGCAACTCGCCACGCCCTCCATCCCGTCTCATGCTCCCCGACTCCGGCAGCGTGCTTTTGTGGCACGTACTCGCTTTCAGTTTCGCGTGCGTCCTCGGCTGTGGGAGTGCCGTCTGGACATACCGTCGCCGAGATCGGTACGCTGCGCAGGCGTTTTTTGTGTTCCTCGCGGTGACCGTTGCGTGGAATGCAACTGTGTTGCTCAGAGTCGTCGGTCCGCTCTCACTCGCCTGGGAGCTACACCTCGTTGAGCAGTTCTTTCAGGTGTTGATGACGCTCGTCTGGTTTTATTTTGCTGCGGTCTATGCCGGCTACCGGTCGGTGCTCACCCGACGGTCGGTCGCCGTCCCGCTGGCGGTTGTAGCCGTTGGCATGCTTGCCGTGGAGTCGTTTCCACCACTCGCGGCGATCACAAACACGAACCCGACAACAATCGCGGCTCCGTTCACCTTCGTCACGTGGGAAGATACCGCCCTCGCTGGGGTCGTTGAGGTGTTGGCGTTGGCCGCGTTTGCTGTCGGCTCCGGGTTGATCCTCTATAAGCTGCTGACCGCGAACTACGTGCAGGTGTGGCAGATCGCGGTCGTCTTTCTTGCGACCACCGGGACGGTTCTGGTCGAGGTGTTCGAGGGGGCGATCCCGTATGCTGTGTCCGGCGTTGACTATCCCGCATTGGCGGTGACAGGCGTCGGCGTCTCGTATGTCGTTGGCCTGTATCGATACGATCTGTTCGGCTACACGCCGGTCGACATGTCCGACGTGATCGATGGGATCACCGCCCCGGTGATCGTGCTGAACCCCGAACAGCGGGTTGTGGATTTCAACGCCCCGGCGGGGGCGATGTTTGAGTCGTTGTCGACCGGACGCCGAGGAGAGACGGTGTTGCCGGCGGCGGTCATCGATGCTGTCGCCGTCGAGACGCCGGCAGCGAACGAAACAGAGGTGACACTCACCCGCGACGGCGACAAGCGGGTGCACCGCCTGTATACCGCGCCGCTCGATTCCTTTGGGGATAGCCAAGGTGTCGCTATCACGCTTCGTGATATCACCACCCAGCGTCGCCAACAGGAGAAGCTAGCGCTCCTCAAACAGATTCTCACCCGCGCGCTCAGACACAACATCCGCAACAAAGTTGATATCGTCCAGGCAAACAGTCAAGAGCTGATCGACCAGCTTGATGGCACGGAGCAAGCCCACGCTCAGGCGACGTTTGAGGCCGCCGATGACCTGCTCTCGATCAGCACAAAAGCGCGGGTGATGAAGGATGTCGCCGAAAACCGCGGGCGCACAACCTCCGTGGCCTTCTGTGAGCTGGTGACCCAGACGGTCGCCGAGTACGAGCAGGCCTATCCTGACACAACGTTTGTTGTCGACTGTCCGCCGGCGTGTGCAGTCGAAACATCCCCCGATATCAAACCCGCGGTTCGAAACCTCATCGAGAACGCCGCCGAGCACAATCCCGCAGCCGACGCCGAAGTTCGGGTAACACTCGAACGAGCGGCCGACGCTGTGGTGGTCACGATCATCGACAACGGCCCCGGCATCCCACCGAATGAGTTGACAGTGCTTGAGCGGGGTCGAGAAGAGGCTCTTGCTCACGGCAGTGGGCTCGGCCTCTGGATCGTAACGATGGTTGTCGAGGAGATCGACGGCACAATCACCTACGACACCGGTGATGATGGAACCACGATCACGCTTCGGGTGCCCCCCGCTGGGTGACCGTGGAGACAATGTGCACACGCCCCACGGAGCGGGAACCATGCTACCAGATCGGCGTGTCGGCGACCCCCGCTGCCCATATCCGACGGGAGACCCCTGCCGCCGACGCATCGGTGCCAGCGGTCATATCACGCCGTTGTGCCGCTGTTTGTGACTGGGTTCTCGAACCGGTACACAGCACTCTGACAGCCTCCACACGGCCGGCAACCACCGTTGCGTTAGGCAACGAGATGCGTAGAGGAAATGGGGGTTCGAACAGTCCCATGGTCAGCTGCTCGCGGCGACACCCCAGTTCATGCTCGGATGGGACTCGGAACACAGGCAGTGTGAACGCCGCGAGGGGACAGGGGTTCCGCGGTGTCGGCTCCCCGTCGTCAGGCACAACCAACTGCACTGGCTGCCTCAACCAGCGTCGACTGGGTAAGTTGGCCGCCAAGTGAGTAGTGAACACCGTCACAGCTCCAGCTAACCGAGGTTGTCTCACCGTAGCTGCTTGCCGTTCCTGTCGTATTTCCAATAGTGACCGATTCCCCGTCAGCCCCGGCGGCTGACTCGCTACCGACAGACTCGTTGGAGACCGAGTAGTATGCACCCTTGTCACCGTTTCTGTAGCTCAGAGTCGTTGTCGATGTGCCGTCGATCACCATCTCATTGATCGACTCAACGGTGTAGCCGTCCGGCATGTCCGGTTCGACAACCTCGTAGGCCGTTGCCTCGTTGGCCGCGCTCACCGAGTCGAACTCGGTCACGTCCGGGCTGGTGGTCTCTTTGAGCTCCGCGCCTTCCGGTGGCTCGAAGGTGAACGTCTCGTCGTCGACCGGCTCGTTGAAGCTGACGTTTCGGTGCGTCCACGAGGTCGTTGTCGTGGTTCCATCGTAACTGTAGCTCGTCTCGTAGGCCAGCGGGTACCAGTGTTCCTGATCCGCTTTGATCGTAACCGTGCTATCTCGCTCAGTATCCGTGAGTTCGATAACGTGGACATCCCGACCAGCGACGGTATCGGTCCGCTTGTACGAGACCTCGCTATCGTTGAGGACGCGCTCGATCGTGTCAGCATCGAAGTAGCCCTCAGAACGGTTGTAGTCGAAGTCGTACTTCGTGTAGGTGTTCTCGCTTGCGTCGTATCGGTAGGTTTTCTCACCGGTGTTGACGCGGTAGTCACCCTCGTCACGGTACTGTCCGCCTTCGATCACCGTGGATCGAACGTTGTTCGGCGGCTGACGGACGTACTCGGTGACAGTGGTGTTCGTTTCACCGTCCCGGGTTGTTTCCATGACTTTCACGCCTTCCACCGTGTCAATATCGTCAAGTCGCTGCTGCATCTGTTCGGCGATACGATCGGGGTTCGGGTCACCGCTGATCGCGGACGCACAGCCGGCCGTGACGGCCAGCACCGCAACCAGAAGTGCACCGAGTGTCAGTCGTGCTTGTGACATTCCGTTTGGCTCATACGCCACACAGGTGATAAGAGAACGAGCCGATTTGCAGAGTCTGAAGTCGTGGCTGAGGTGTTGCGATGCGTCAGACCACGCAACACAGCCGGTTGCGCAGTGAAAGACGACCCCCGGTTACAGTTCGGCGTTCTGTGGCGGCTCGGTGTCACCCTGCCGATCGAGCGTCACGAGTGTGAGAAAGCCGACGAGCAGCCCCGGCCAGTAGGTCGTCAGCCGGAACAACACCGCCGCGGTCAACGCCGTCGCCAGATCGACCGAGTAAAACAGCGTCATCAGCCACGAGAAGGCGGCCTCGTAGGTGCCGCTGCCGCCAGGGGTCGGCGACAGCGTAGCGATCGTCGAGAGATTGACGATGAAATACAGCGGGACGAAGGTTGGCTCAAGCCCCATGGCGACAAAGACCACGTACAGCGAAACGATCTGGGCGATGATCGCCAGATGGGAGCCGAGGATGGTCGTCAGCAGGAACCGCCGATCCCGGCCGGCCCGCTCGAAGAGGGCCTCGGTTCGGCGCACCCGATCCTGCAGCGACTGCAGAACGCCCTCACCCCAACTCACCCGGCGTTCGATCCGCCTAAGCAGGCCGACCGCCGCCCGCCCAAGCGTCCCATCAGGCGACCACAGCAGGTAGGCGATCCCGCCGCCGACAAGTAGGATGAGGAGGGCGATCCAGCCGATATCGAACAGAAACCCCTGCAAGGAGCCAAACAGATAGAGGTAGCCGACCCCGCCGATCGTGAAGGTGAAAAACGGCACCGCGTTCACCATATCCGAGGAGACGACCGCCGCCAGCGCGCCCTCGTACTCCGTGTCGGTGGTATCCGCGATGATGTAGGCCATCACCGGCTCGCCGCCGAACTGGCCGAGCGGCGTCACCGAGTTCAGGAAGTGGCCGCTGAAAAACAGCCGCACCGTTTTCGCGGCGGTGGCGGTGATCCCCAGTTGGCCGAAAAACCGGTGCCAGACCCACGCCCAGACGAACAGCGAGGAGAGCCCGACGGCGATGGCGACCGCAAACGTCGAGCGGTCGACGCGGCCGAGAGCCTGCAGAAACTCACGGATGTCGGCGAAATACAGCAGGCCGGCAAACAGCAGGATCGCAACGGCATACCAGCCGAGCTCCTGCCACGACCAGTCTGTGCGTCCGGGGATCGACATGTTTCAGCGATCGCCTCCGCTCGAACCGATGGCGGGTGGGGTGGGGTGGAGGGCAACAACACTCATCTGCTGGGTTGGGCAACACAGGCGAGCTACTTAGATCAGACGGACGATCACCGGTAGCCAAGGGCTTCGAGTCGCTGTTGGATCTCCGCGTCGGCGTCGTCATCGGTCGCGCCGGTCGGCTGGTCGTCGTCCGCGCCGGTGTCGACAGCGGTGGTGCCGGCGTCGATGTCGTCGATCGCCGCACGCAACTCGTCAGTGAGGGGTATAGCTTCGCCCGTCTCGCGGTCGACCGCCCGGTAGCGCGCCGTGCCGTCTTCGGCGATGGATTTTCGCACGGTCGTCCCGTCGCGGATGAGATACCGGCGTTTGCGGTAGTAGTCGTCCCACCCCTCACTCGGGATGTAGCCCGTGAAGTTTTCGGGGAACTGGCAGCCGCCGCGAACCGTGTCGGCAACGATGTCCTCGGGTTTCGGTTCAAGGCCGGCGTAGTACGGCACAAGATCGTGGAGCCGCCGGAGTTCGAACGGGTCGGATCGGCGGTCACCGTCGAGATCGGGATGGGCGACAAAGAGAACCGTCTCGATGACGGGATCGATCGTGGTGAACTGGTGGCCGAACAAGCCGTCATCCTCGCCGAGGGCTTGGCCGTGATCCGACAGCACGACGACGACGGTGTCGTCGGCGACGCCGTTGGCAGCGAGGCTGTCGGTGATCCGCCCCACGAGATCGTCGGTGTAGTCGACGGAAGCGTCGTAGATCCGCCGGAGCGCGTCGAAGTCGGGGTCGTCCATGGTGAACATGTCCTTCTGACGCTGGGGGATGCGGCTGGTGTCGCCGACAGCGTGGGTGTCGAGGTAGTCGGCCGGTGGGTGGTATGGCTCGTGGGGCTCCATCAGGTTGACGTAGCAGAAAAACGGCTCATCGGTGGGGTGGGCGTCGAGATAGGATTCGACCGCCGCGACCGTCTCCGCGGATTTACAGGAGTCGTCGACGCCGAACAGCCGGAAGGCACGATCAAGTTGTCGGCCGATCACGCGCTTTGGGAGCGTCCCAAGAGAATCGTAAAGCTTCGTCGAGAGCTTCGAGAGGCGTTGGCTGATAGTGTTGTCAGCGGTGCCGAGGAAATTCTCGACGTAATCGAAGTCGTCAGTCATCCCCTTGTGTGGGGTGATCCAGATGTTCGAGGTGATCGCGGCGGTGTCGTAGCCGGCGTCGACGAACTGCGAGATGAATGTCTCATGGCTCCCATCGAAGTAGCTCCGGGCGTGGGTCGTCCCGTGTTCCCACGGGTACAGCCCGGTGAACATCGAGGCGTGGGAGGGGAGTGTCCATGGGGCTTGGGTGACGGCGTCGTCGAAGACAACAGCGTCGTCGGCGAGGGCCTGGAGATTGTCGGTGAAGTCGATCTCGTCGTTGTAGACGGAGAGCCGATCCTTTCGCAGGGAATCCAACACGAGGAAGACGACGTTCTTCGGCCCCGTGATCTCGGTCATACCCTCGGTTACGCCCAGCGGGTAATTAGTAACTCTGATCCCAGTCGGTGTCGCCACGGCTGGTGTCGCCGACGACGGATGGCGTGGACTCTCACGGGCGGCTTATATGGGCGGAGCGGATTGACACAGCCAGCGAATGATCGAGAAGGTCGCAATCGTCTACTGGTGTGACGGCGCGGGCCATGCGGCCCGGAGCATCCCGGTCGCCAAGGAGTTTCGTGCCCGTGGGATCGAGGTGGCGATCGGCGGCGGCGGCCCCGGCGAGCGGTTCGTCGATCTCAACGGCTTCGACCAGCCGGATCTCACGACTGTCACTGTCGAGGGCAACACGCCGAAAGCGTTTCTCGAACACACGCTGTTTGATCTGGTTCCTTCCTCGGTGCGACGACTGCGTGAGGTCACCGGGTGGCTCCGCGAGGAAGATCCAGACGTGTTGATCACCGACGACGTGTTTGCCGGCCTCGCCGCCGCTCGCCTCGGGATCGACTTCTACCGGATCGACCATCTGACGACCGATCTCTTTGGGGCGGTCTGGGGGCCACCGCTGGCGTTTTACAATCAGGTCTCCCTCCAGTTCGCCGAGGGCATCATCGTCACCTCGCTGTGGCCGGATGATCCCGCACCCGAGGGGACGACCCGCGTCGGGCCGCTGGCCCAGGAGGGCGATCCCGAGGAGGCGGTCGAACCGTACGACGTACTCCTCAATCCCGGTAGCCACGGCGACCACTTTGGGGTGCTCCGAGAGCGACTGGAAGCGAAAGGCTACGACGTGCGCACCGTCGGCGACGACGACTGGGAGACCAAACCGACGATGACGCCGTACACCGCCGCCGCCGATGTCGTCGTCTGTACCGGCTTTTCCTCGATCGCGGATACGGTCGTTGCCGGCACGCCGTGTGTGATCTTTCCGTTCCTGCCGTTCCAGCGCGCGCTGGCCGAACGCGCCGAGGCCAAACATCTGCCCGGTATCTCGATGGCAACAACCGTCGACCGCGTGATCGACCGCGTTGAGGAGTACGTCGGCAGCGATGTCGCACCCGACTACGACAACGGCGCGCCCGCGTTTGTCGACACGGTGGTGGCCGGCGGTGATGACCCACCGTGAGCCGGATTTTCTCCGGGCACCACCAACTCAGGTCGCCGTCTATCACGGTCGATCAGCGGGGATACCGCGGGATGCCGGCAGATTGAAACCGGATGACAACAAAACGCCGACAACGCGCTATGCATATCGGCTTTTTTACCGACAGCTATTTTCCGGGGATCGATGGCGTCACCTACACGATCAAGACCTGGCGCGAGCGGCTGGAGGCCCGCGGCCACGAGGTCTCGATCATCTACCCCGACAGCAGCCACGAGCCGGGGCCACACGAGTATCCGGTGCCGTCGCTGCCGAACCCCTTCTATGCCCCCTACCGACTGCCAGTTTTCCGGCGACTGTCGACGCTGCCCGATCTTGATGTCGTCCACTGTCACGGCCCGGCGACGACCGGGCTGTTGGGCCGGCGGTATGCGGCAAAACACGACCTTCGCTCGGTGTACACCCACCACACACCGATCGAGGAGTATCTGATCCGCGCGCTCAAGTTCGACGGGCTTGCACAGGTCGTCGGCCAAGGCTACGTCGCCTACGAGACCAGATTTCTCCGGTCGTTTGACTGTGTCACCGCCTCAACCTCGAAGATCAGACGCGATGTCGACCACCAGAAGCTGCCGGTCGGCATCGAGTTGGAGACCTTTCGGCCGCAATCCGAGTCGCTGTTTACCGATGCCCGGCCGATCGTCGGCTACAGCGGCCGGATGACAGAAAAGAAAAATATCGGTGAGATCCTTCGGGTCGCCGACGAAACGCCCGATTACCGCTACGTGTTGGTCGGCGAAGGTCCGGCACGGCCGAAGCTCGAACAGCAGGCCCCCGACAACGTCGAGTTCCGTGATTTCCTCCCGCGGGAGCAACTCCCGACCTTCTACAGTTCGCTTGATGTCTTCGTGACGGCCTCGACCTGTGACACCCTTGGGCTGTCGACGCTGGAGGCCAACGCCTGTGGGACGCCCGTTGCCGCCGCCAACGTCCAGCCGTTCCGGGAGACGATCGGCCCGGACAACGGCGCGCGCTTCGAGTATGGCGATCTCGACGAGATGGCGGCAGCGATCGCGGACTGTCTCACCACCGACCGCCGGACGCGAACCGCCGTCGAACGATTCGCGGTCGATCGGACGATCGACGATCTGGAGGCGATCTATCGCGGCGAGCCAGCCGCCGTCGAGGATCGCCAGCGGGTCTCGCCGTCGGTCTGACCGCGCGGCGACACAGTGAACAACACTTAATGTACGTCCCGAAACGAATGAGGATATGCGCATGGTCGCCCGCGCTGTAGTGCTCGCCGAGGGCGAGCCGGCCCAACCGCGCCGCCGGCTGGTGATCGGGGGATGATCTTTGGCGCGCTCGTGACCGTCAGCCTCCGGGCGGTCGCCACCGCGGTCGCCTCAGCCCGCAACATCGTGGTGACGACGACCGCACTCGATACCGTCGACCCCGAGGAGCCGGTGACGATCCTTGCACCCGTCGTCGCCGTGCTGGGTGCGGTCGGTGCCGTCTTCAAACCGGGCGAGGAGCTCGTCGACAGCTACTGTTTTCGCTGGGTTCGAAGCCTGTTACCGCACGCCGAAGGCGTCGCCAACGACCGCGGCTTCTACACCACCTACACGATCCGCCCCGAGGCCGAGGCCGTCGGGGTCTGGCATGGCTCGCTGGATGAGCTTGAGGCGACGCTCCGCGAGGAGGGCTACCACTTCGGGTTGTTGGCGTCCCACAAGCAGCTGCCCGATGGGCGGCGAGAGGTCAGCAGCTGGGTCGATGTCGGCGGTCCGATCTGCTCGGGGCTGCTCGGCGTGCTCGAACTCCAGTTGCGAACGTGGCAGACCCACGTGACAGTCTTCGAGCGCGACGACGGCGATGGCTATCTCGTGACCGCCCACCACGAGCGGGCGGCGTACTCGGCGCTCACGGCCTACTGGCATCTCCGCGGCCGGGATCTGAACGTCGAGAAGGGTCGTCGGATCGTCGGCGAGCAGCTGGCCGCGGAAGCTCGCTTCGAGCCGGTCGACTAATTTCTACGCCGCAGAATCCCCGCGGTGATATCGCAGATACCACGCCGAGGCCGCAAGCCCTGCGGCAACAACCACGGGCCAGCGATCGGTCGACAGAAACAGCCCATCGAAGACGGGTCGATAGGTCGTCAGCGGCCACAGCACGAACTTCATGCGGCCGGCCGGAAACGCCAACAGCGAGTCGAGAACGAGATGTGAACCCGCCCCAAGTGCGAGCAGTCCGAACACGCGCCGGCGGTCGGTGCGGCGGACGAGGGCAACACCGATCAGTACCGATACCAGCGTGCCACCAACGGTATGAAGCGCGCCCCAGTCGAACGGGATGCCGAGCCAGGCTTCGATCTGCCAGGATGGAACCAGGAGCCGGATCTTGGTGAGATCCGGGATGAACGCGCCCATCATAGCGACAGTCACATACGGTGGTGTGAGCCACCGATACCGGACGGAGAGCCCCACCGCAAGCGTGTAGGTGATCAGCGCGTGGGTCAGCAGATCCGGCATGAGGCGACAGTGTTCGTCGTCGTGTTTTGTCGTTGTGGTTTTCGTTGCCGAGCGGACGACAGCCGTTGTCGGTGGCGGCAGCCCACGACCGATGTGGCTCGGTAGATACAAATGGGCAGCCCACATCAGCAGGGACGTGTCGAACCCGCCACGCGACTCTGATCGGCCCGAAACGGTGGTCGACGAGAAGGCCGATCCCGCCGACAACACGCCGACAGTCACGTGTAGTCAGTGCGACCGGACGTGGGCGCTCGACTACGAACTTGACTCGTTGTATGCCGGCAACCAGGCCTTCGAGCAGTTCGCGCTCGATCACAAGCGACACACGGGCCATTTCCCCGATGACGTAACCCCGTGGATCGCCGACTGCGACCGGTGTCCCGCCGCCGAACAGTATCTCGACGAGGGGCCGGCACGGCGATGGGCCGAAACACATGCCCGTCACACCACCCATCCCGTGTCGCTCACCCACGAGCCAAGCGACGTGGCAACGACTGTTGCCGCCGAGGCCACAGATCAGGTGGCGACAGCCGAGCAGGAATCAGAGTAGGTCGGCATCAACATCGCCGGCACACTCGGTGTCGACGACGCCTAGTCGCTGGTTGCAGCCTCAGTCGCCTCCTCGGCCAGCCAGTCGTCGGCCCACGACTCGATTTCGTCGAACACCGGACACAGCGACTGCCCTTTGGCCGTCAGACTGTAGTAGGTCGCCACTGGGGCGTCCTCCTCTAGCCGGCGGTCGACAAAGCCGGTTTCCTGGAGGTCATCAAGCACCCGCGAGAGGGTTCGGGAGTTGGCGTCTGTCGAGCGTTTCAGCTCGTTGAACCGTTTTTCACCCGCTTGGAGATCATGAAGGATCACGAGCCGCCACGGCGAGCCGATCTGTTCGATCGATTCGACGACCGGACAGGGGTCGGTCGCCTCGACTGTCGAGTGCGTTGCCATTAGGTGTGTGCTGGCACCGGATCAGCAAAACCGTTCCGCCGGTCGCACCGCCGTGGCTGTCTGGAGGCAACGAGGCGTGTGCCGGTATCACAGTTGTTACCCGGTTGCGTTTGTGTCCGGGAATCGATATATAGGTTGTAGCCGTACAACTGGTTGCATAATGTTAGTAACTGAAGCTGCGGAACTGGCGATCGGACTCACACCACTGCAACTCGGCGGCGATGGGCCGCTGGCCGGCGAACTGTTTCTGCTTGGCCGACTCCTGTTTGGCGGCGTCCTCGCGTTCAACGGGCTGAACCACTTCCTTGATGCCGAGTCGATGGCGGGGTACGCCGGCGCGAAAGGCGTGCCCGCACCGGGGCTGATGGTGCCTATTAGCGGCGGCCTCCTGCTGTTTGGCGGCCTCGGGATCGCTGCGGGGGTTCTCCCGACGCTGGCGGCCGGCGCGCTGGTCGTCTTCCTCCTCGTCACAACGCCAGTGATGCACGACTTCTGGGCGGCACCCGAAGAGCAAAAACAGGGTGAGATGATCAACTTCCTGAAAAACGTCGCCATGACCGGCGCGGCCCTCGCGCTGCTGGCGATCAGCACGACCGCCTGGCCGTACGCCCTCGCCTAACGATCACGACGACTCGGCGTTCGGATTGAGCACTTCGATCAGCGTGCCATCGGGGTCACGCAGGAAACAGATTTTCGTCCCCGTCGCGGTCGTCTGCGGCGGGCTGAGCGTCTCAACAGTCGCCGGCAGCGACTCGTAAAACTCGTCTACGTCGTCGACCTCGACACCGAGATGTGTCGCACCAGCGTCATTGAGATCTGCCGGGGAGCGGTCGTCACCGACCGGGTCGTAGGCGACGAGTTCGAGCCGCACCGATCCGAGATCGAGATGGACGAATTCTGCGCTCGCGTTAGGGATGTCGACACCGGTGGCGAAGGCGTCGCCGTCGACGCTGAACTCGGCGACGATATCGCAGTCGAAGACGGATTGATAAAATTCGGTTGCGGCATCGAGATCACTGACGGTGATACCAACGTGGTGGGGAGTCAACTCGGCCATGGTACTGCTCGGCCGTCATCGCATCAAAACGCTTCGAAGACGATCAGCGACAGTTCCGTTTAGGCGAGGAAGACGTGTCGCGGACGGTCGGCCAACACATCGCGGCCCCACTCGACAGTATCCTGGAAATCATCCGAGCGGAAGAAGCCCATCGCGTCCTCCTGGGACTCCCACTGGCTGGCGATGAACATGTCGTTTTCGTCCTCCTCGTTGACCATCAGATCCGTTTCGAGGTGGCCGTCCATGTCGGCGAGGACGCCGCCGACGGTCTCGAATTTGTCGACGAAATCCTCACGCGAGTCGGGTTTGACCGTGTAGAACATCCCCATAGTTCCAAATCCGGATTCCTCGCCGGCGCGCTCGACGATCCCCGGCAGTTCCGAGAGGAAGCCGGCGGCGGTGTCGGCCGCGCTGGCGGTGTCCCAGATCGAGACAACGGCCGATCGATCGCGGTCGTCGGCCTCGTAGACCGCGGTTTTGACGTGGGTGCCGTAATGTTCGAAGTTGCCGCGGAGCCCCTCAACCTCCTCGAAGAGTTCCTCGGTGTCGGCCTCCGAGTACAGCACCGTCGCGTACACGTCCTCGCCGTGGGGTTGGCCGGCGTAGATATCCATATCCGCGAGCTGGCCGCGGATCTCCTCGTCGTCAGCGTCGTCGTCGCCATCGTGGTGCCCGTCACCCTCGTGATGGCCGTCGTCGCCGTGGTGGCCGCCGGCATCGCCGTGGTGGCCACCATCGCTGTCGCCGTGGTGGTGGCCCTCACCGTGACCCTCGCCGTGGTGGTGGCCACCGTGGTCGTCATGCTCGGCTGTCGGCACCGCCTCGCCGTTGAGGTAGGCCAATAGATCCTCAGGCGGGAACCGCCGGCCGATGTAGAAGCCGGGGAACTCGCCGTACTTCGAGGTCGCCTCGTCGAACCGCATCTCGTAGACGATATCCTTGATTTTGACGGGATCCTCAGCGAACAGCGTGACGCCCCACTCGTGGTCGTCGAAGCCGATCGAGGAGGCGATGATCTGGTCGATGTCGCCGGCGTATTGCTTGCCGGTCGCGCCGTGGCCGCTCATCATCTCGGCGCGCTCCTCGAAGGGGAGGGTGTACCAGTTGTGCTCCTCGCCGCGACGCTTGCTCATCGGGTAGAAACAGGCGTACTCGTCGTCGGGGATCTCGGGTTTGAGCTTCCCCTCGATATACTGCCGGAGCCCCTCGTTGATCTCGTCACCTTTGAAGTAGTCGTCGGAGACGTAGCCCGAGACCTCCGTGACTGAGACGTAGGAGGTCGGCTGCGTCGTAAACTCGGCGAGGGCGGTGCGTTCGAACTGGCGTTCAGCCTGCGAGAGCAGATCAAGCGTCGGGCGGAGGTGGACGATCATAAGGTCGGCCTTGTGGCCGATGATCGAGAACACCGCCGAAGTACCCTCGCCGTCGGGGCTGTCGGCGGCCGACTCGTAGCTTGCCAGATACTCACGCCCGGCACGGGCCGCCCGCTCGCGTTTTTGCTCGGGCGCGTTGCGCCACGCGTCCCAATCGATCTGCCGGAAGTCATGCAGCATATACCAGCCTTCGTCGGTTTGCGGGACGTCGACCATGCCTGCGGTTCGCGCTACGCGGGTATGGAACTTACGTGTCTTTTCACTAGGTGGCAACCGACGGCCAGAGAGAATCAGTCGACAACGGTCGCTTCACTATCGGACTCGGCGAGCCCTTGGAGATGGGCACCGAGATGCTGTGCCAACAGTGGCGGGACAGCGTTGCCGATCTGCGTGGCGATATCGTCAAATGAGCCCTGAAACTCAAAGCTGTCCGGAAAGCTCTGGATACGAGCACCTTCGCGGAGCGACAGCCCGCGGTTTGCGGTCGGATGGAGCTTATCGCGTGGCACAAAATCGGTCGTCAGAATCGTATTCGACTGTCCCGTTGGATCGAGCCGCATATACCGCGGCCGAATCCCGGATTTCGTGTTGAGGTCGTAGCCGAGGGTGTCGCCGTCCTCGTCGGTGCGGAGCCAGCCATCGTCGTGGAGCCGGGTTAGTGCCGACTGCACCGCCGCGTTGTCGGCATCGAGATGGTCGGCGATGAGATCGTCGGGAACCGCCCCAACTGACTTCCCGCTCATGCGGAAATCCTTCCGGGAGCGATGGCGGGCGATAAATTCGAGGGCAGCCTGCTCGGTGTCGCTGAACCGATGGGCGAGCAGTTCCCAGACTTGGCGGTACCGATCGCCAAACCGACTGGAGCGGTACATCTCGCCGGGATTCAACGCGTCGACAATGTGTTGGGTATCCTCGTCGCTGGCGGGCTCCTTGGCGACGTGATTCCATGTCGTGTCGGCCCCATCGCGGATTTCACGGAGATACGCGTTATCAGGGAACTCGGACAGCGGCGGCAAGTCAACCTCACCCGACTCAGTTGGCTCCGGTAAGTCCACAAGCGCGTCGGCGACGATTGTCCAGCTTTGTACCGGCTCGCCGGTGAGGGTCTGTTGGCCGTCGCTGTGTTCGGTGTAGGGGCCCTCAGGCAGGGATGGCTCGGCTGGCAGATCGTTGCGAACGCCACAGTAGATCACCCGCTCGCGGGTCTGTGGCACCCCGAAATCGGCGGCGTTCAGCGTCTCCCAGGCGACCCTGTAGCCGGCGTCGTCGTATTCGGATTTGATCGCGTCGAGAAAGGCGTCGCTGATCGTCGTCATCCCGGCGACGTTCTCCATCAGCACATACCGCGGCTGGAGCTGTTCGACCGCCCGAATGAAGGAGAACACGAGCTGGTTTCGCTCGTCGTCGAGACTGCGCTCGCCGCGAGCGTCGCTAAAACCCTTACAGGGTGGACTCCCGAAGACGATGTCGACATCCTGGTCGTGAAGTTCGGCAGGCAGGCCGTCGCTGAGGTCGTGGGTGATTGCGGTCGCCGCGTGGTTGGCCGCGAAGGTCGCCAGCGCGTCATCGGCGATATCGACGCCGTAGTCGACATCGATGCCGGCCGCTTCGAGTCCAGCACTAAAACCTCCGGCCCCACAGAACAGATCGACGGCGTGCATATCGTATGCGGTGTTACAGACGCCCGTATTTAGCCTCCCGGGACTACAGCGTCTTGTCGCCGGCCAACGCCTGTAGCTTCTCGATATTGTCCTCGGATTCTTCTAAGAGGAAGTTGAATAGGCCGTCCATCGTACCCGGGCCGCCAAGTGCGTCCCAGAAGTCCTCGGCGATCAACATCCCGTCGCTTGCTTTCACATCGAAAAACGCCTGTGGGGGCCACCACTCGTAATCAGCGAGGCTGCCATAGGGATTGAACGGGAACACGTACCGACAGATCGGGGTTGGCTCCCCGCGATCGCTGTAGGCTGCGACGGTCTTCAACATCTGGCGTTTCGACTCCATCGTCTGATCGCGGTTTGGTTTCGGCGTCTTGATCTCTGCCGCAAGCGGTCGCCCGTTTTCAAAGTCCTCGACCCATAGATCCCACGTGATCGTCCCGATCGATTTGCGTGCGGTGTCGTCGGTGGCAACGTCACTGATCTCCGCCTGCTCCTGTTGCCAGTCTGTCTCCCGATCACCGTCAGCCAACTCATCGATGATGGTCTCGATTGTGGTTTCGGCCGCGTGGCTGATCACCAGATCGGAGCAGGTGTACTGTGTCGTCGCCGCCCCGACCGAGTCGTTTGTGTCGGCGACCGCCCGGCCGAATGCCTCGTACATCTGCTGGCCGAGCTTTTGGGTGAAGCTTCGCTCAAAATTCGCCAATACCCAAAACAGCGGCGACGGCATCATGATCGCCTTGAACGCCTCGTTGCGCTTGAACGTCTCCCAGTCGAACTGTTCGGCCTTTTCGAGTGGTCGCGCAAAGAAGCCGTCTGTCACCGCCCGGAGCTCACGTTTTGTCGCCGCATCGAGTTCGTGATCGCCGATATGGTCGAAGCGTGGAGCCATCGAGTAGGGCTGTCGGAGAGAGAATAAAAGCGGTTCGCTGCCACAGCCGAGGCCAGCGGGCTCAGTTCAACAGCTGTGGCCCGAAGATCATCAACACCAGGCTGATCCCCATCAGTATCCCGATCCCGGTCGTGATCGCACGGGTGAGGGTGGGCTTCGCTGTCGTCGGCAGCCGCGAGACGATCGCCTCCGTCGAGGTGCGGAGGATGTGGCCGCCGTCAAGCGGAAACGCCGGGATACAGTTGAACAGTGCGAGGTTGATGTTGATCCAGCCGATCCAAAACAGCACGTTCGCCAACAGGAACACGCCGCCGTCGCCGAGGGCGGCCAGCGGGCCGACGGCTTCGTAAAATCCCATGTTTGCGTCGACAAAGCCCGCAAAGTTGTAGTTGAGTGTCGGATCAACGACCGCCGCAAACGGGAGAATCAACAGAAACAGCAGGACAACCGCGATCCCATCGCCGATGTCGCCGCCAAGGATCGAGAGATACGTGCTCGCGGGATACGGCTGGACGCCAAGGCTGTCGACACCGATCCCGCTCAACCCTGTCGCGTCGGTGATCCCGATGTAGGTGCCTGAGTCGTCGGGATGGGCGGTCAACTCGACGGTGGTGGTCTGGGTTTCACCGTCGTCGGTGGCGGTGACAATCTCGATCTCCTCGCCGGGTGTCGTCCCGTCGAGTGCGGCGTCGAGATCGTCGAAGACGACGGTTCGCTCGCCAGCGACCTGGGTGATGACACGCCGATCGCCCGCCTCGGCGTCTGTCGCCGCCAGTGGCCCATCAGGAGCGACGGTACCGATGACGCCGACCGGGCCGGCAACGCGTTTCGTCTCGCCGCTGTCGCCGGGGTCGGCGGTGAACTCCACGACCGGCGAGTCGGCCGCAGCGACCGCCGCCCGGATCTCAGCGGTTGTTTGGACGGCTGTGCCGTCGACCGTGCGGATGGTATCGTCGGTGGTGATGCCCGCGGAATCGCCACTGTCACCGCTGTTGTCGGCGCTCTCGCTGTCGCCGCCGGTCGCAAACGGCGAGTCGGCGACCATACTCGTCACAAGCGGGCGTTGGTCGACCGTTGTTTCAGTACCGTCTGCGAGGGTGACCGAGACGGTCGACGAGCCGGCAGCCGCAAGCACATCTTGGAGAGCGGCGTTGGAGTCGACCGACTGGTCGTCGATCATCACGATCCGGTCGCCGGCGGTGATGTCGGCGTCGTCGGCCGCGCTGTTTGGATAGACGCCGCCGACGCTCGCCCCGTCGGCAACGGCGATCGCGCCGACAACCGGGCCGAACAGCAGCGCGAAGGCGATGATGGTCACGATGAGGTTGTTAAGGATGCCCGCCGCGTACATCCGCGTTCGGGGGCCGCGAGCGGCGGCCTCGACATCGTCTTCCTTGGGTTCGACGAACGCGCCGACCGGGATCAGCGCAAACAGTGCGACCCCCATCGAGTCGATCTCGATGTCCTCAACCCGACACAGCAGGCCGTGGCCGCCCTCGTGGACGACCATCCCGATCAACAGCCCGAGGACGATCTCCGGGGCGACCGACAGCGGGAGAAAATCGTTGACCCCCGGGATCACAAGGACGTTTTGCGGACTTTGGAGCGTGCTCTGTGTCGGCGGCGATTCGATGATCTGGGTGCTCTGATACAGCAACAACACGAAGGTACCGACCATGATGACGAGGGCAGCACCGACACCGATGTTCCCGATCGCGCGCCAGAGCCGTTTTGGCCGTGCGAGCCGCGTGAGGAACCGCCGGCCGCGTTTGGTATGAAGCGTCATCAACGGGCCGCTGACCGAGACGGCATCGGGAAACAGCCCCCGGCGGTCGGCCGCGAGCACCACCGCGGTATAGATGACAACTCCCGCGAGAATCCACGACAGCGTACTCATTGACTGCTATTGGAGGCCGGTACGGAAAGGTAATTCGGGTTCTCACCGCGACCCCGAATCGGTCGATCCGATCGCGGTCGACACCTGAACACACATATACCGGGATCACAAAGGGGGAGGCATGAACGCATTCGGCGGCTTCATCCTGCGGCTGCTATCGAACCTCATCGAGATGCCGGTCGTCTTCGTCGAGGAGGTGATCAACGGCGATCCGATCACAGCGGTTCTGATCGCCTTCGGGAGTCTGTTTGTGCTCGGGGCGGTCGGTGTCTTCGGCTACGCTGTTCTTGGCGCGCTTGGCGTCCCACTGCCAAACATCGGTCGCGGCCCGTCAGAGCTGAGCAAGTAGCCGACCGCTCGAAGAGAAGCCGATCGCCGACCGAGACGTTGTTGATCGTCCAGTATTTGTTGACCTCGAAAGCGTACCGCCACAGCGGTGATTAGTTCGTCGCCTGCTCGTAGGCGTCGGCTGCGAGTTCGACAGCATCCTCCAAATCGGGGCCGAGTGGCGAGCCGACGACGATGCTGTCGGCGTGATCGAGGACGGCGGCCATCCGCTCGGCCACATCGTCGACCGTTCCGGCCATACAGAAGGCGTCGATCATCGCCGGCGTCACCAGCTCGAAGGCCGCCGAGAACTCACCCGCGCTGATCTGCTCGCCGATCTTCTCGGCCGTGTCGCCGTCGATATCGTGGCGATCGAGAACAGGGGGAGCCGCACCCGCGGTGATGTAGGCGACCGGCGGGCGGGCAGCTTCGCGGGCGGCCTCGCGCTCGGCGGCGACGCTGACTGAGGCGTAAGCCGCAAGATCGAACTCGCCGCGGTGGTCGGGGCGATCAGCTTCACCCTTGTCGACCTGGTCGCGCGCCCACGCGAGGTCGGCTTCATGAGAGCCGTTGAACAGCAGCCCGTCGGCGTGTTTGGCGGCCATCCGACACATGTGCGGCCCTTCGCCGCCGACGTAGACCGGGATGTCCGCGCCGCTCGGTGGCTCGTAGTTGAGGCCAGCGTCGTCGGCCGCGAAGGTGCCGTCGTTGTCGACGCGCTCACCAGCCCACAGCTTCTGGGCGGTTTTGAACGCCTCAAGCACGGGCCGGAGCCCGCGGTCGTCGGCAAAGCCGAGGTTTCGGGCTGTCGAGGGGTCGCCCGGCCCGATACCGAAGATGCCGCGGCCGCCCGTCGCTTCGTCAACGGTGGCGACCTTCGAGGCCAGCGTGACGGGATGGATCTCGAAGGGGTTGGCAACGCCCGGGCCAAGTTGAACCGAATCGGTTTCCACGCCGATGCGGTGGAGGGCGGCAAATGGGTCGCGGTTGTTGTAATGTGAGGAGACAAACACCGTGTCGTAGCCGGTGGCCTCAGCTTGGACGCCAAGGTCGGTGATCCGATCGATCGGGTGTTCCGGCGTGAGTTCGATCCCGAACATCAGGCCTCACCCCCTGCCTGGTACGACCAGCCACGCAACGCCTGTCGGACGTAGTCGCCCTCGATTTCCCGAAAGTGGTTGTCGCTGCCCGGGAGGTCACCGAACTCGAAGCCGCGGGCGACGACCGCTGGCGTCCCGCCCGCACCCTCGCCGGCGACAAGGTTGGCGGCGGCGGCGAGTTCGTCGATCACATTTTGCACTGTGACGCCCATCTCACGGCCATCGCGGTCGCGTTGCCCGCGCCAGTCGCGGCTCGCCGGCAGACCGGCCCAGCCGATGGCGACGCCGCGTTGGCCGTAGCGGAACGGTCGCCCGCAGGTGTCGGTGACGACGACGCGGTCGGTCGGCAGGCCGTCGGCGATCCGAGCCGCGCTTTCGGAGGGTCGTTTTGGCAACAGCAGTAGATCGCCGCCTGGGACGTTCGAGCGGTCGATCCCGGCGTTGACACCGATGTGGCCGAAGCGAGTCTCGGTCAGCAGGAAGGGTGCCTCCATGAGCAGGTCGACGCTCTCTTCGAGGACGGCCTGGGCGAAGCGGGGGTCTTTCTCGTCGCCGGTGAGCTCGGCAAGGCGATCGGCGATCTCGCGGGCCCGTGGGCCGGCCGGGAAATCAGCGAGGTCGGCAACCCGGCCTTCGGCCTTCGAGACAACCGTGCTGGCGACACAGACCACGTCATCCGGCCGGAGATCAACCCGGTCGTTGATGATCGCCGCAAGGTCGTCGCCCGGTTCGATCTCGGGGATGTCGGCGACAGTACACAGCTCCATACGATCCGGTGGGGGTGTGGGCTAAAAAGGCCGGCCATAGGGGTCGAACGCACCGGTGATGGGTGGGAACGGGCGTTCCGATGGCTGGGGCTAGGCGTTCCGGCGGCGACAACCTCTCGGAAATCAGAGAGATGGAAAGCATAGTATGGTGGGGCCCCAAGCATGACTGATGACACACGTCGTCACCACCTTCCTCAAACACCGTGGTGCGGTGCTGTTGACCCAACGGGCAGCCGACGCCGACACTGATCCCGGCCGATGGGACGGGCTGTCTGCGCCCTCGGCGGGCGGCTCGGCGGCCGCCGCAACGGAAGCCCGCAGCCTCGTCCGCGAGGCGACCGGAAACCCGGAGGTGCCGCTGGCCTCCGCGGGTGAGCCGGTGACCGTCAGCCGCGACGGCGAGGAACGCACCCACTACCCGTTCTGTTTCAACGCCCCGAGCCGCGACCTCACGGGGCTTGCCGACGTTGCCGACACCGAGTGGACGACGCCAACCGCGATCGTCGAGCGCGAGACCGTCCCCGGGCTCTGGGAAGCCTACCAGCAGATCGCCCCCTCGCCGGAGACGATCGCCGCCGACACCGCCCATGGCTCGGCCGCGCTGTCGATCCGCGCCCTGGAGGTGCTTCGTGACCGAGCCGCCGTCGTCGACGACTGGGACGCGCTGGCCGATGTCGCTGCCGATCTGCAAGCCGCTCAACCGAGCATGGCGGTGCTTGCCAACCGCGTCAACCGCGTGATGAACAGTGCCGAGCAGTCGCCAGCGGCCGTCCACGACCGCGCAATCGAGGAGATGGACGCTGCCCTCGATGCCGACGCCGCCGCGGCCGCAACCGCCGCCGACCGGCTCTCCGGGCCGATCGCAACGCTGTCGTGGTCTGGAACAGTCAAAGACGCACTGCTCGAACTTGACGCGCCGGTTACCATCGGTGAGGCCCGGCCAAACCGCGAGGGGATTGACCTCGCTGAGGCCCTCGCTGCCGACGGTGTCGACGTGACAGTGACGACCGATGCCGCGTTAGCGTCGGTGCTGGCCCGCGAGGAGTTCGGGGCCGTCCTCATTGGAGCCGACACGATCCTCCCGACCGGCGATGTCGTCAACAAGGCCGGCACACGCGGGCTGGCACTCGCCGCCGAGGCGGCCGATGTGCCGGTCTATGTTGTGACGGCACGCGATAAGGTTTCGAAGGACGATACATTCCACCCCGATGAAGGGCCGCCCGAGGAGATCTATGATGGTGCGGCCGATCTCACGGTCGCCAATCCACAGTTCGATCTGACACCCGGTGATCTCATCGAGGGTGTCCTCACCGAGAATGGGTTGTTGGATCAACGCGGGATCGAACTCGTCGCCGCCCAACACCGCTCAAATGCCGAGTGGCGGCCGGCGGCGTCGACGACGAGCCACTGAGACAGCGTCACTGCAGCAGTGGGTGCAGCGCGCAGCATCGAGTGTGAGTGACAAACTGTGCAGTACGTGTCTGCGTTGCTGGCGCGGGTGTTGAAGAATCCAGCCCGTACTATTGTTTGACTAACACACAACCGTTTTACCAGCAGGGAACAAAGTTATCGTATGGAACAAAACGTCGGTGGCTTCGATCGGACGGCCCGCCTCGTTGGCGGCCCTATTGTCGCGCTTGTTGGGATCTTGGGGCTACTACAGTTCGTTCCCGTGGGCACCGCCGTCGGGGCCGCACTGCTTGCGGTCGGACTCGTTGTCTTCGGAACCGGGGTCACGCAGTTCTGCCTGCTACACCGGCTGTTAGGTATCAACACCTGCCAGCGATAGGCCGGTTAGACTGTTCGCGCTGTCGACCGGTCGGTGACCCGTTTGGTGAGCCATGCAGCGACACCGACAAGTCCAGAAAAGAGGATCGTCCCGAAGATGGCTGGATTGACGCTATCGAGTCCAGACAAGCCGCCAAGGATGGTGTAGAGAATTGCGCCAAGGACGACCGCCGAAAGGCCGACCAGCGCGATCCCGATGGCGTTGAACAGAAGATCCATGCGGCTGTCCGGTGTTTGTGACTGGTGGTCGCTCATATCCATGCATAGCTGTGTCACATATAAGATCGGCACGTGGATTCCCAAAATTTGAAACTCACTCAAACAGGGCTCACGCACCGGGGGTGATGGCAGTACATGGCTGACTACTGGCGGTTCGATGGTGGGCTAAGTAGTAACGGTGGCTCAGGATAATCCCTCGTCACACGGGGCTCGGTGGGGGTAACTGTCATCATAGCCACCATCGGGGCTTTGCTGTGGGACAGTAAGAACCCACGCTTCCGGATCGGAAAAAAAAATGCGACAGCACCGAGGCTGCCGACCGTTAGCTCATGAAGAGCCGCCGATCCGCACGTTCGTGTGCCATCCCTCGCACGTCGGCCAGCGGCGCGAACGAACACATCGCTGTCAGCTCGGCGTCGTAATACTGCTCACAGACCTCCTCGATCACCGGAAACAGCGTCGACAACTGCGCTTGAATGGCGGTGTGGCCGAACCGACCGAGCCGCTGGGCCGCGCCAAGCAGCCCGGTAACCGAGCCGTAGGCGCTCACCAGTGCGGCCTCCCGGCAGTCGAGACCGGCCTGCTGGCAGACGACGCCGAGAACGACCGGGTAGTGGCCCTCGGCGCGACCAGCCTCGCAGGCGTCCGTGTACTCGCCGAGCAGCCCGGTCGTCTCGGCGGCAGCAAACGGGCCGTCGTCAATTTCATCAAGGAGTTCCAGCAGTTTCCCGCCGGCTTTCGTCGAGCTGTCGCGGAACTCCGCCGGCAGCGTCGCCGCCGCGAGGCGTTCGTCGGCCGCGAGCACGCCGTCGAGATCGCCAGCTGCCGCCGAGCGGTGAGCGTGACCGAGCGCGACGATCTCGGCGGGGCCGATCACCCCACGGAGATAGCCGGCGATGAGGTCGCCGAGCTCGTCGGCGGTGTCGATCTCGCCCTCGTTGAGGTACTGTTCGACGCCGTAGGAAGCGGTGTAAGTGCCGACCGGCAGCATCGAATCCGAGAGCCGCAACGCCGTCAGCAACGCCTCAGACGAGGTCATCGCGGCTCACCCTCCGAGGCTGTCGCGGTCGCCGAGTCGGCGTGGTCGTGATCGTGAGTATCGTCGTGTGAGTGGCCATGGTCGTGGCTGTGTTCATGCTCGTGGTCGTGATTGTCGTGGCCCTGCTCGCCAGCGTGGTCGTGATCGACGCCGTTGTCGGCTGCGGCGGTGTCGTCGTCACCCTGGATAAATCGATCGGCGTCGACAATCTCGTAGCGCGTCGTCGCCCTCTCTGGAATATAGGAACCCAACACGTCCTCGATGATCGCGCGGTCGGCTTCGACCGGGATGTAGATCGTCGCGCCGTCGACGGCGATATCCCAGTGTTGGTTACCGATCCGGTGGCCGAGTTCAACCCCTGTCGAGACTGCCGCCTCGGCGGCCGGGAACTCGATGACGAACGCCTCTCGCTCCTCAAACGCGACGACGACGGCGCGGTCGTCGTTGCACAGCAGCACGTCGCCAGCGACGAGTTCCGGCTGGTCGACGAGCACGCCGAGATCGGTGCCCGCATCGGTCGTCACGCGGAGCCGAGATCGCTGCCGTTCGGTGTCGTCGAGCACGACCGTCTCCAGCGTACCCGCCTGCTCGTGGGCGTCGATCTCGGCGGCGAGCTCGGGGTCATTGTTGACGCTGCCAACGACGCCATCGACGCGTTTCATCGGCCGCGACCCTCCAGGGGTGCGCCCGTCCCGAGCAGTGTGTGGCGGGCTTCGTCCCACGCGGCCTCGACGGCCGCGGTCACGTCCGCGCTCCGGTCGCCGAGGACGCGGACGGTCACGCCCGCGTCGTCTTTGAGGACTGACGCGCCGGCCGCAACATCGTGGTCGGTCAGGCGGTCGTGCAGCCGGTCGGCCAGTTCGTCGGCGTCATTGTCGGGCGCAAAGACGTATAGCGTGCCGACGACAGCGTGCTCGCCGACGGTCGCCGGATCGCGTGGATCGCGTTCGTCCGGTCGCAGATCGACTGCGTCGGCACAGACCAGCGTGTCGTCGACACGGGCCTCCAGCCGACTATGGAAGTGGTCGAAGCTGAACGGCTCGTGGTCGGTCAGCCCGTTCGGAACGAACACGTCGCCGACGATGACGGTCGCATCCGGGGCTACGTCGACGGTCGTCGTCTGCAGACAGCGGGCGTCCTCGTTGAGGATCGTCGGCCCGGGGATGTATTCGAGATGGGCCCCTGATTCGGCGACGAGTGTCGCGTCGAGATGGGCGTAGCTTGCCTTCATCGTCTGGATTTTCGTCGCGCTTTGTGTCGTCACGTGCGCACGCGAGCCGGGACGGGCCTCGACCGAGAGCGTCTGGCGGTCGCCTTGGGTGACCGCACCCGTCGGATCCTGTAGACAGATCGTCGTCAACCCATCGACCGGGTCGCTGTCGAGCGTCCCGGTCAGGTGGTACGGCACCTTCACCAGATCCGAAATCAGCCGCGTCGGGTTGTCGCCCTCGCGGGCGACGACGAGGTCGGCGACGCCGTTTTTTCCGTGGCCGAACGCCGGCGACTGCGGCAGGTGTTCTGTGCCGTATTCGCGGAACGCCGGTGGGATGGCAGGGTCGTCACTCCCGGCAGCAACATCGGCGTCGCTGTCGGTTGCCTCGCTGGGGGTGTTAACGTCGCCGTCGGTACCGTCGCTGTCGGTGCTCACGCGAACAGAACGCTCCGTTCGATGCTGTCAACGACCTCGTCGATTCCCTCCTCGGCTTTGCAGTTCGTGAAGATCGTCGGCTCCTCGCCGCGAACCGTCTCGGCGTCTTCTTCCAGCACGTTGAGGTCGACATCGACGTGCGGGGCGAGATCGGTCTTATTTATCACCAGCAGATCGGCCTGTGTGACGCCTGGCCCACGCTTCCGGGGGATGTCGTCGCCCTCAGCGACCGAGATGACGAACATGAAGTAGTCGGCGAGTTCGGGATTAAACGTAGCCGCAAGGTTGTCGCCGCCGGACTCGATGAGCACCACGTCAAGCTCTGGGTGGGCCTCAGTGAACTCGTCGATCTTATCGAGGTTCATCGAGGGATCTTCGCGGATACCCGTGTGCGGACACGCACCGGTTTCGACGCCGGCGACGAGCTCCTCGTCGATCCGGCCGGCGAACGACGCCTGGAGTCGCTCGGCGTCCTCCTGTGTCATGATGTCGTTGGCGATGACGCCGACGTTGTAGCCGGCGTCGTCGAGCCGCGGGACGAGTTGCTGGACGAGGGCAGTCTTCCCCGAGCCGACGGGGCCGCCGAGGCCGACCTTCGCCACGTCTCTGTATCCCATCAGTCGAGTTGCTCCTCGGTGTCGGCCCGGATCGGCTCATGGACGGTCACAAGTTTGGTGCCATCGGGGAACGTCGGCTCAACCTGCACCATATCGACCATCTCGGGAACGCCCTCCATCACGTCCTCCCGGCTCAGCAGGCTCGTCGCCTCCTCCCGTATTTCCGCGACGTTTTCGCCCTCGCGGGCGCGTTCACAGACCCAATCGGAGATGTAGGCGACCGTCTCTGGATGGTTGAGCTTGATGCCGCGTTCCTTGCGTTTTCTGGCGAGCTCTGCCGCCATGAAGATCGTGAGTCGTTCGTTGTCCTTGGGTGAGAGTTTCATAGCGTGTACCTCTGTGCGAGTGGGAGTTCCTCGGCCGGTTCACAAGTGACGTGTTCGCCGTCGACCTCGACCTCGAAGGTCTGGGCGTCGATCTCGATGTCGTCGGGTGCGTAATCGTTGTGCAGCATGTCGGATTTGCCGACCTCCCGTGTTCCCTCGACAGGGCGGACGGTCGAATCGAGATCGAGTTCGTCGCCGATATCGTTCTCGTAGGCAGCTTTGCTGACGAACGTCGTGCTCAGGGCGTTTTTCGCCTTGCCGACCGCGCCTTCCCGGGAGCGTTGCATCACGGGTTCGCAGGTCATCAGCGAGCCGTTGGCCTCGCCCATCTCGCTGTGGACGGGGAAGCCGCTCTTGATGACATATTTGGGTTTGATGCCGAAGAACTCCGGCTCCCAGAGGGCGATGTCGGCCATCTTGCCCGTTTCCAGCGAGCCGATGTAGTCGTCGATGCCCGCGACCTTCGCGGGGTTGATGGTGTACTTCGCAATGTAGCGTTCGATCCGGTTGTTGTCGGCGTCGGTGCCCTCGTCGCCCGGCAGCGGGCCGCGCTGGGCTTTCATCTTGTGGGCCGTCTGCCACGTCCGGCAGATGACCTCGGCCATCCGCCCCATCGCCTGGGAGTCGGAGGTCATCATGCTGATCGCGCCCATGTCGTGGAGCACGTCCTCGGCGGCGATGGTCTCCGAGCGGATTCTGGACTCGGCAAATGCCACGTCTTCTGGAACATCCGGATTCAGGTGGTGACAGACCATCACCATATCGAGGTGTTCGTCGAACGTGTTGACCGTGTACGGCATCGACGGGTTCGTCGACGACGGCAGCATGTGGTCGTGGCCGATGAGTTCGAGCACGTCCGGGGCGTGACCGCCGCCGGCACCCTCGATGTGGAAGGTGTGGATCGTCCGCCCGTCGATGGCCTCGAAGGTATCTTCGACGAAGCCGGATTCGTTCAGCGTGTCGGTGTGGATACAGACCTGCACATCCTCCTCGTCGGCCACGTCGAGCGCGCTGTCGATGACCGCGGGCGTCGACCCCCAGTCCTCGTGGAGTTTGAGCCCACAGGCACCGGCTTCGATCTGCTCGTGAATCGGTTCTGGCTGGCTGCTGTTGCCCTTCGCGTAGAAGCCGACGTTCATCGGGTACTCCTCGGCGGCTTCGAGGAAGCGTTTGATGTTCTCGGGGCCGGGCGTACAGGTCGTCGCGCCGCCGCCGTAGCCGCCGCCGAACATCGTCGTGATCCCGCTTGCGAGGGCGTGTTCGAACAGCTCCTTGCTGTTGAAGTGGACGTGGATGTCGAACGCACCGGGCGTGGCGATCAGCCCGTCGGCCGGTACCGCGTCGGTGCTCGCGCCGATGATCAGGTTCTCGTCGACGCCGTCCATCGTGTCGGGGTTGCCGGCTTTCCCGAAGCCGGCGACTTCGCCATCTCGAACGCCGAGGTCACCCTTCTGGACGCCGAGGACGGGATCGATGAGAACGACGTTCGTGTAGACGTAGTCGAGGGCACCCTCCGCCTGCGTCGTGCCGGGCTGCATCCCCATCCCGTCACGCATCGTCTTGCCGCCGCCGAAGACCGCCTCGTCACCGTAGGTCGTGTGATCCTTTTCGATCTCCGCAAGAAGGTTCGTATCGCCGAGCCGAATCCGATCGCCCTCTGTTGCCCCAAAGAGATCGGTGTAGGCTTTTCGGGAGAGTTCGCGGCTCATTCGTTGGCCTCCATATACCCCTGCTCGCGGGCGCGTTCGAGAGCCGCTTCCTTGATCTCCTCGTCGTCGAGGTCGCCCTCAACGAGACCGCCCATCCCATTGAGAATCCGGTTGCCGCCGTAGGCGACGAGGTCAACGTCTTCCTCACAGCCGGGTTCGAACCGGATCGCCGTGCCGGCCGGGATATCGAGCCGCATCCCGTAGGCGGCTTCGCGGTCGAAATCGAGTGCCGGATTCACCTCGAAAAAGTGGAAATGTGAGCCGACCTGCGAGGGTCGGTCGCCGGTGTTTTCGACGGTGACCGATGCTGTCTCGCGGTCGGCGTTGATCTCGACCGGTTCGTCGGCCGTCAGTAGTTCGCCGGGAACCATCTCACTCATCGATTCGCTCCCTCCGTGTGGGCCAGTGCAGTGTGGCTGGTGAACAAACAGACATAACAAACTGCGATTCGGACAACAATGATAAAAACGTTTCTTTCAGTGTAGTAATACTGTCCTCAGACGCACTAAATAAAAAGAATAGAGAAAATAGCGTATAAAATCACATATATGAATTTAAGAGCGACAACTATCGCGCCCGCATCCAACAATCACCAAGTTCAAACGGAGTCGCCGGCTGAAAACGAAATCACGGGCGGCAACTGTTTCCTACAACTCACCATTCAGCAGGGACTGTCGGGCCGCCGCGATCGTCAGTGGAACCTCGTCGTCGGTGGTGATCCCCTCGAACAGCCGCACCGTCGGCGGCGGTCGCAGGCCCTGCTCGGCCAGCAGCGATCTGTCGGTCACCACCTCCCGAACGGCACCGTCAGCAGCGATGGCCCCGTTTTGCCCGACGAGGATCACACGGTCGGCGATCGCCGCAACGAGATCAAGCGACGGGGTGAACAACACCACCGTCCCCTCGTGGTCGACGATCCGCCGCTGGATGCGCTCGCGGTAGGTCGCATCGACCGCGCCGAACGGTTCATCGAGCAGGAGCACATCAGGATCAAAGGCGAGGACGCTCGCCACCGCCGCGCGCTGTTTTTCGCCGCCCGACAGCCGGAACGGCGGGCGATCAAGAAGCCCATTGAGGCCGAGATCGTCGGCGAGCGTCTCGACGCGGCAGGCGGCCGTCTCGCGGGATTGGCCCAACTGCGCCGGCCCGTACTCGATGTCCTCGCGGACGGTCGTGTTGAAGAGGTAGTCGTCGGGATCCTGCAGCAACACGCCGAGTCGCTCCCGGACGGCCTCGGCGTTGGTCGTCTCGCCGAAGTATTCAACCGACCCCGCGGTGGGTTCGATGAGCCCGCCGAGGGCGAGTTGGAGCGTCGTTTTCCCCGAGCCGTTCGCGCCGACGACGGCGACGCGTTCGCCCTCGCTGATCGTGAGACTCACCTCGCTGATCGCTCGCGTGCCATCCGGGTACTCGTGGGTCAGTCCAGCAGCGTCGATCACAGGCCCCATCGAATCACTCCCGAACCGACGACCGCGACGGCGGCGACAATGAGCAACGCGTAGTCGCCGGCGTCAACCGACCGCGAGCGACGGTACGGCGACGGCGGCCGCGCCCCGCCGCGGGCCCGCATCCCGCGGCCGACGCGCTCGCCGCGGTCGAGCGTTCGCAGGAGGAACGTCCCCGCAACACGGCGGCCGTCGCGCCAGCCGCCGCGGAGCGTTGCCTCCCCTTTTGTCCGGCTGTTCCGCGCCAAGATCAGTCGCTGGAGCTCATCGAAGAACAAAAACAGATAGCGGTAGGTGATGGCGATCACCCACACGAGCGCGACCGGCACCCGGAGTTGCCGCAGTGCCGCGACGACCGCCGAAAACGGCGTCGTCAACACGATCAGCGACAGTAACGCGACGCCGACACCGACCCGCAGCGTAAACAGGACGACGTAGGCGACCCCGGCGTCGGTGATCGCCAGCCCGAACACTGAAACGAGCACGTCGCCCGGCAGCAACACAGCCTGCGGGAGGACGATCAGCGCGGAGACCAGCGGGACAACCGCGGCGCGGGCGAACAGTCGCCGGAGCGGGACGGCCGACAACAACGCGAGGGCGAGTGTGAGTCCAGCGAAACCGAGCGTCACCGGAATCGTTCGCGTGATCATCACCGCTAAGGCGAGCCCGGCGACGGCGACCAGCGTCACCCGCGGATCGCGCCGCTGGAGAAACCCGTCGGTGGCGGCGACCTGTTCGGCGGTAAAGACGGCGCGCAACGCGGCTGTAATCGATTCGACCGATCGGCCGACGACGCCGGTCACTGTTCGAGCAGGCGACCCGCGCCGATGGCGACCGCGAGTGTCAGTGCGGTTCCGACGACCGCCGCGAAGAGCGTGCTCAGCGATCCGCCAACGCCCGGGATGGCGTATCCCGGCAGGATGGCGGGGACGACGCTGGTCGCGGCGTCGGCGGCTCCGGTCGCTTCGGCGGCGTTTTCGAGCGGTTCGGCGTAGCCGACCGCGCCCGCCGCCCAGCCGAACACCGGGGTGAGCACGACGAGGACGAGAAGCCCGATCATCGCACCACGGAGCCACGAGTCGCCGGTGGCGACGCTCATGCGCCCACCTCCGGTGCCAGCGCGTCGTCGGCGACGCGACCGACCACGAGGTTCGGGCGCGCGTTCGCAACGTAGCCGTAGACGGCGGCGGTGATCGCCCCCTCGATGAGACCGAGGAGCGCATGGCCGACGACCATGATCGGCACTGTCGTACTCCACTCGTAGGCGAACGCCGAGGAGGCCCCGACGCCAACGCCGACCGCGAGCGCCGACACCGTGATCGCCCCCCAGCCCGCGACGAAGGCGGCTCCTGTCTCGTGGAATCCTCTGAAGGCTCGGAAGAGGCCGTAGCCGACCAACACGTCAACGACGGCCATCGCAAAGAGGTTGCCGCCGAGGGCGATGATCCCGCCGTCGCCGAAGACGAGTGCCTGGATCGTCACGACGGCCGTCATAGCGAGCACGCCGAGATACGGACCCAATAGGATGCCGGCGAACGCGCCGCCGACGAAATGCGCGCTGGTGCCGCCGGGGATCGGCCAGTTCAACATTTGTGCGGCGAAGATCCCTGCCGCGACGACGCCGAGCAGCGGCGTTCGTTCATCACCGAGTTCGCCGCGGGCGCGTCTGATTGCGATACCGATTGCGAGACCGGAGCCGAGCCAGAACAGCCCCGCAATCAGGGGGTCGAGAAAGCCGTCGGGAATGTGCATGTTGACTGGCTCACTGTGTAGTACGGTAATAATACTTCCCCAGAGAATCGTAATACTGGACGATACAGTACCATGTCGCCAGGAGATCGGCGAAGAATTAAACGGGTGCTCGAAAATACGGAGCTATGAGCGACGACCTCGACCGGATGAGCGTGACACTCCCGCCAGCCCTCCTCGCCGAACTCGACGGCGTCGTTGCGGCCGGCGACTACGACAGCCGTTCGGAGGCGACACGCGACGCGCTGCGCGCGTTTGTCACGGAGTTCAACCAACAGACCGGTCTCTCGGGGACACTGAGCGGGACAGTTGTCGTCCTCTACGAACACGAACACAGCGGCGTCACCGACGAGATGAGCGAACTCCAACACGAGTTCACCGAGACGATCATCGCCGTCCACCACGTCCATCTCAGCGACCACCTCTGTCTGGAATCGATCGCCGTCGACGGGCCGGGCGAGCGGATCGAAACCCTGCTCGATCGGATTCGACCGCTGAAAGGGGTTCACGGCGTCAAACTCACCGTCGTCGAAGCTGATCGGTGAGGCCCATCGGCGGTTTGATCGGGGTGTCGCTACTCCGGATGTCGTTGTTTCGGGTGGCGTTGTTCTGGGTGGCATTGTTCCGGGTAGCGTTCTCCCGGATGTCGCTGCTTTCCGCTGACCTGGCCGGGTTAGGATGACTTATCGACCTTAGTTACTCGGCGGCGAATATTATCGGCGCGCGCATCGCAGTTGTTGCCGGTGACTCGCCGGTACTGGTCGCCCGCTCGCCGACCTACCGCGCTGTCACCCCCGTCCGGTGGGATTACCCCCGAACCCAACAGAATCCGACGAATGAATCGTACCAAACACAAAATAATCCGAATCTAAATTTCACTCGCGTATTCAGGTATTATACTCCGATACACGTCCAAAATATAAGGATCCCATATTACAACAAGGATATTGTGAGTATATATCCACCTATTCTGTTTCTATTGGAAGGATTTATATAATATACGTATCTCAACAGAGACGACGATATGAACGGACAGACGGACTGCAATGCGGCTGACCAGGTTGCGTATGCACACAATGACAACCGAAACACGGAGGATGTACAATGAGTGACAATCGCGTTTCTCGACGATCAGTTCTTGCCACCGGTGCGGCCGGCGTCGGCGCGGCACTAGCCGGCTGTGGTGGCAGTAGTGGCGGTGGGGGTGGCGGCAGCGACACGATCAAGATCGGTGTCCTTGAGGATCAATCGGGGAACTTCTCGCTTGTCGGCACGCCAAAGTGGCGGGCCAGCAAGCTCGCAATCGAGGAGATCAACGACAACGGCGGGATCATGGGCCAACAGATCGAGCTGTTCGATCCTGACCCACAGTCCGACAACCAGCGCTACCAGCAGCTCACCGAGCGGCTCATCCAGCAGGAAAACGTCGACGCGCTGTGGGCCGGCTACTCCTCGGCGACACGGGAGGCGATCCGGCCGATCATCGACCGCGAGGATCAGCTGTACTTCTACACGACCCAGTACGAGGGCGGCGTCGCCGACAAGAACGTCTACTGTATGGGCCCGACGGCCCGTCAGCAGCTCGGCAGTGTCGTCCCCTACATGATCGAGAACTTCGGCACCGACATCTACACCATCGCGGCCGACTACAACTTCGGCCAGCTGTCGGCCGACTGGGTGAAGGTCATCGCCCAGGAGAACGGCGCGTCGGTCAACAACGAGGAGTTCATCCCGCTGTCGAACCAGAATTTCGGCTCGACGATCAGCAACATCCAGGAGGCCGATCCGGACTTTGTGATGGCGATCCTCGTCGGCAACAACCACTCCTCGTTCTGGAACCAGCGAACCTCCGCAGGCCTCGATATCCCGATGGGCACCTCAACCGTGATGGCCCAGGGCTACCAACATAAACGCCTCGAAGCACCGGCGCTGAAGGATGTCTACGGCGGGTTCAACTACATGGAGGAGATCCCGACCGACCGCAACGAGGATTACGTCAGCCGCTACTACGACCGCTGGCCGGACGCCGGCTACGCCAACGAGGAGTCCGTCAACAACTACTTCTCGATCTACATGTACAAGAATGCCGTCGAGGAGGCCGGCACGACCGATCAGGAAGCCGTCAAGGAGGTACTGAACAGCGGCATGGAGATCACCGGCGACCGATCCCCGGAAGGCGACATCAGCCTTCAGGGGCCGGTTCACCACATGACCCACAACATGCGGGTCATGAAGTGCGACGCCGACCACAACATCACCGTCGAAGACGAGCGGATGATCCCCGAGCAGTTCCTCTCCGAGACGGTCGGGATCGACCTCTCAGGCGAAGACAGCGAGCTAGAGCGACAGTTCACGCCAACCGAATACTACGACGCCGCAGGAGAGTAACTGATGACATCGGGCTTCGGCGCAACCGGTCTGCTCACCCCGCTGTTCATCGGCGACGTGTTGGGGGGGCTCGACAGCATCGGTGTTCCGGTGACACAGCTCCTGCAGATGGCCGACAGCATCGCGTTCATCATCCTTGCGGCGATCGGCCTCACCATCATCTTCGGGATGATGGGCGTCATCAATCTCGCTCACGGCGAGTTCATCATGATGGGTGCCTACATCACGACGCTGTCGGTCAACGTGGCCGGACTGCCGCTGCCGGTCGCGATGATACTCGGCGCGCTTGGAACCGCCATCTTTGGAGCGATTGTCGAGCGCACCATCGTGAGGCGGCTGTACGGTCGACTCCTGGATTCGATGATCGTCACGTTCGGCCTCGGGCTGATCCTGACACAGGGCACCCGGATCATCTTCGGCAACTCCCTGCAGTCGATCGGCACGCCGTTCGGCAACGTTCCGGGATACACCTACTCGGCGTACCGCGTACTGCTGCTGTTTGCCGCGATCGCCGTCCTCGGTGGGGCGTACCTCGTCTTTACCCGCACCGAGTTCGGGATTCAGGCGCGGGCGACGATTCAGGACGCCGAAACCGCCCGTTCGATGGGTGTTGATACCGACCGGATGTACACCGTCACCTTCGCCATCGGCTCCGGGCTCGCCGGGTTGACCGGCGCGCTGTACGCGCCCTCGGCGACGATCGTGCCGGGGATGGGCCAGTCGTTCCTCGTCGAGTCGTTCGTCACGGTCGTTACCGGCGGCTCGACCGTCCTGCTCGGGACGACGCTGGCCGGCGGTGTGCTCGGCACGATCGACGCGGTCTTCTCGAACCTCTACGGGAACTTCATCGGGCAGATCGCGCTGCTGCTCACGGCGATCATCGTGATCCGCCTCCTGCCGGATGGGTTGACCGGTCTCGCACACACGATCCGTGATAAACTGGGTGAACGGCAATGATGGACGTAACGCTGCCACCACGACTCAAACGCATCGGGAACAAACTGAACGGGCCGAACACGCTCGGGAACTCCCGTGCCTTCTGGGCCGCCTTCGCGGTCGGGATGATCGTGATGGCCGCCTACCCGCTTGTCCGGGGCTCCTATGCGGCGGGCCAGTTCTCGCTGTTTCTCGCTTACGGCCTGCTCGCGCTGTCGCTGTCGCTCATCTGGGGATACACCGGCATTCTGAGCTTCGGCCAAGTCGCCTTCTTCGGGATCGCCGGCTACACCTACGCCATCGTGAGCCTCAATCTCGGCGGGGCGTTCGGCCAGACGGTCGCCTTACCCGTCGCCATCGCCGCCGCAACGCTGTCGGCGTTCGTCCTCGGCTACTTCATGTTCTACGGGGGCGTCCAAGACGTGTACGTGGCGATCCTCACGCTCGTCGTGACGCTCGTCCTCGAAACGTTCATGGCACAGACGGCGGGCTCGGAGTGGTCGATCGGTACGGTCGCACTCGGCGGGTTCAACGGCATCCCCGGGATCCGAAACTTCGCACTCGGTGTCGAGGGGGCCTCGATTTCCCTCTCCGGGTCGGGGTTCTACTGGTTCGTGTTGGGCGTCCTCCTGCTCGCGTATCTCGGTGCAAGGGTGCTCGTCAACAGCAAATACGGCTACGCGCTGGTGGCGATCCGCGAGGATGCCGAACGAACCGCGATGCTCGGCTACAACGTCAAGCGAGTGAAACTCGCTGTCTTTACGCTGTCGGGCGCGCTGGCTGGCTTCGGCGGCGTCCTCTATGCGACATGGGGGAACTACATGGATCCGAGCGTGTTCTCGCTCGTGTTTGCGACGATCCCCATCGTCTGGGTCACCCTTGGCGGCCGTGAATCGCTGCTCGGCGCGATCGTCGGCACGATCATCATCGAGCGGCTCCGACTGTGGTTCTCGATTAACGCCTCGGAGTTTGCGATCGTCTTTGTTGGCGTGATCCTGATGACAACAGTCCTACTGGTTCCGCGGGGGATTCTCCCCGGGATCAAAGATGGCTACGTGTTCTTCAGCGAGCACGGCATCCGCGAGGGGATCGAACACGGCCGGGTAACGATTCAAACACGCATCCAGGCGTGGTTGCAGTCGCTCGGGATTGGACAATCCGACACAGAGACCCCACCCAGTTCGGAGGTGGTTCGTGAATGAGCACGCCACAGGATCCAAACGTCAGAGAGCAGCCCGCGGTTGCCGCCACCGGAACCAGCCGCGAGGCCATCCTCTCGACGAAAGGGCTCACCAAGAAGTTCGGCGGCCTCACCGCCGTCGACAGCGTCGACTTCACCGTCGAGGAAGGTGAGATCAGGTGTCTGATCGGCCCGAACGGGGCCGGCAAATCGACGCTGCTTGAGCTGATCACGGGACAGCTGTCGCCAACTGATGGCGACGTGTACTTCGACGGGATCGATCTCAGCGATCTGGAACCACACGAGCGGATGGACGCCGGGATCAGCGTCAAGTTCCAGTCACCACACATCTACGAGAGTCTCACGGTCGAACAAAATCTCCGGGTGCCGCTGAATCGAACTGACCGCGATATCGAGGCCGTCTTGGAGCGCACGCTCGACCGGATCGCACTGGCCGAGAAGGCCGATGAGCCGGCCAGCGATCTCTCCCATGGCGAGAAACAGCGGCTTGAGATCGGGATGGCGGTCACGCTCGATCCAACGTTTATCATCCTCGACGAACCGGTCGCCGGGATGTCCGTTGACGAAACGGACGATATCGCCGAGCTGATCCGCTCGCTGCACGACGACGGGATGACGTTCCTCGTCGTCGAACACGACATGGAGTTCGTCCGCAAGATCTCCGAGCAAGTCACCGTGTTGAACCAGGGATCGGTTCTCACGCAGGGCCCGATCGAGGAGATCGAGGCCGACGAAGAGGTTCGCCGCATCTACCTGGGTGAGAACGCATGAGCCTGGAGATCTCGAATCTCAACGCCGGCTACGGCGAGACACCGATCCTCAGAGACGTGGAGTTCACCGTCGACGACGGCGAGATCGTCGGCATCGTCGGTCGCAACGGCGTCGGCAAGACGACGCTGCTCAAGTCGATCATGGGGCTGCTTGAGCCGGAAACCGGGAGCATCCGGTATGACGGCGAGGAGCTGACCGGCAGCTCACCTGACGAACGCGCAAAGCGTAGTATCGGCTACGTCCCACAGGGTCGTGACGTGTTCCCGGATCTAACGGTCAAGGAAAACCTGCTGGTCGGCGAGTCAGTCGGCGGCGACGACGAGACGCGCTACGAGCAGGTCTACGACTACTTCCCGATCCTCGAAGAGCGCGCCAACCAGGACGCCGGCACGATGTCCGGCGGCCAACAGCAGATGCTCGCTATCGCTCGCGCGCTCGTCGGCGACCCCGACCTGCTGTTGGTTGACGAGCCCTCGGAGGGTGTCCAGCCATCGATCGTCCAGTCGATCACCGAGGATCTCAAACAGATCAACGACGAGTTCGGCACGACGATCCTCTTTGTCGAGCAGAACCTGTCGGTCATTCAGGGGCTCGCCGAGCGGTGTTACGCGATCGATCACGGCACCATCGTCGACGAGATCACCGGCGACGCGGTCTCCGAGCGTGACCAACTCGAAGAGTATCTCGTCGTCTAACCGGCCGCTGCCGCGGTTTTTTCAGCCGACTCGCCACCGCAGGAGTCCGGCCGCCGCCCCGAGTGAGCCACCTGTCCACAACAGCAGGCCAACCGCGCTGACCAGCGGCAACGCGTAGCCGGACTCGCCGGCCGACAGCACACCGATGACGGTCTCAAAGACAAGCCCCCGGTAGGCACTGTTTGGGATGAACCCGAGGGCCAGCTGCAACGTCGTCTCGGTAAAGACGCCGTCAAGCACACCGAGAACAATCGCCGCCTCACCACCGACAACGACAGCGAGCACCGCAGCGATCGCGGCAACAATCGCCGTTCGCGCGGTGGACACAACAATCGAAGCCAAGAGGACGACAGCCACAAGCGCGTTGCCAAACACCAGCGTCACCACGAGAAACCGCCCAAAGAGGATCGGCGAGTCGACCCCCGAGTGTGTCGCAAACACACCGGTATCCGGGGCAGCGACGAGGGCGACGACAAGCCCAACGACCAGAAGGGCGACGCCGACAATGGCCGACAACACAGCGGCCCGACCAAGATAGACCGCGCCAACATAGGTAGCTGGCGACACAGCGTAGGTATCCAGCATCGCCACCTCGCCGCGGTCAAGATCCGACGGGATCGCCCGGTAGCCGATGGCGACCGCGACAATCGGAACGAGCACCTCCAGTGGCAACAGCAGATCGACAACAGTCGGGATGTAGCCCGTGGCGGCCCCACCGCCGCCGAACGTTAGCCCGAGCAGAATCCCACCGACCGCAAGGCCAAGCAGGTAGTAGCTCCGTGTGCGGGCAGCCGTGCGGAGCTCGCGGCCGATCAACGTCGTAACGAGGGATAGCGAGCTCATGGCTGCCCTCCCGAGTCACTGGGTGCATCGGACGCCGCCGCGTCTCGCTCCGCACTACTGTCATCACCACGACGAGCAGCCCCCACAGTCGTCGCCGGCTCGTCGCCGGCTTGCGGGTCGATGACAGCATCGTACACCGCCCAGAGATCAGCGGCGTCGTACCGCTCGATCAACTCCTGAGGTGAGCCAGCCGCGGCAACACCGCCTGATTCGAGGATAACGACGTGATCGGCGTACGTTTCGACCAACGACAGGGTATGAGAGGCGACGACGACCGCCATTCCGTCGGCGGCCCGCCCGGCGAGACTCTCGAAGACCCGCCTGGCCATGCTTGGATCGAGGCCGCTGGCGGGCTCATCACAGCAGACGACTGGTGGATCGCCAAGAACGGCCTGTGCGACCGCCAGCAGTCGACGCATCCCGCCGGAAAGCGCGGACACCCGCCGGGTTCGGGCCTCATAGAGATTGACCTCACGCAGGAGGGCTTCCGTGTCAACGGCGGTGTCGACCAACGAGGCGTAGAAGTCGACGGTTTCGCTGACGGTGAACTGCGGCCGAAACGCCGGCTCCTGTGGCAGATACCCCATCGGTCGATCCACGTCTGGGCCGGTGTAGGTCACCGTGCCGGCGGTGGGATCGACATGGCCCAACAGCGTCTTCAACAACGTTGTTTTGCCGATCCCGTTGGGGCCGATCACGGCGGTCATCGCGCCGGGGGCGATATCGAGGTCGACACCCTCGAAGATGGGTCGGCCCCCGTATTCTTTCGTCAGTCCTGTGGTCGTGACGACCGATGTGTCTCCATCGCTGTCGCCCGGTGCGTCCTTCGCTGTGGCTTCGTCAGCGTCAGTCATGAGAGATGAGAGTGTGCGTGCTGCGCGCGATCTTCGCACGTGCCGGTGCCATCGCTACTGTGGAGTGGTATCATTGGTTAGGGTGGTGATGCTGTCGCGGAGACGCCAGCAAGCCCGTCGGTGTGGAGGGTCGCTGTTGTCTCAACAAGCTCAGGATTCTCTGGGGTCTCGACTGGATCTGGATCGAGGATGCTCCCGGATCGAAGTCCTGGCGAGGAACCGGTGAGTTCGCGGAGCCCCTGGTATACCGGCGAGGCGGCGACCGTCCGGCGGGCCATCGAGCGGTGTCGTTGGCCATCGACCGGATCGGTCGGCATATACGCCCGGTCGGCCGTCCGACCGCTCGGCGTCGTCAGCGCTCCTTCCCAGTAGTTGCCGCGCCAGACCCGCAGCGGGCCGGCACTCGCGCCGGCGTGGCGATCATTGTCGATGAAGTCGTTAGCGGTCACCTCGCTGGTCGCCACCACGGAGCCGGTTCGCATTCCTTGATTGTTATGTCGCACGACATTGTGTTCGTACAGCGAGTTGATCGCGGTCGTCGTGATCCCGATCCGGCTGTCGGTGACGCCGTTGTGGGCGATATAAGAGTTCGAGCCGCTGGTCGAGATGCCGGTCGCCGTGTTGCGAACGAGGTTGCCGACGATGGCGTTGCGGGTTGGATCGGTCATCACCGTGATCCCCCCGTACTCCTGGCCGGCCATGCGGTTGTCGGCGACCAGCGTCTCGGAGCTATACATCAGATGAACGCCGTAGCGGTTGTCCTGAAACGTGTTATTGCGGATAATCGTCCCATCCGATCGGTGGAGATAGACGCCGTCGCGTCCATCGGTGACTGTGGAGTCCTGTATCACCGTGGGCGAATACATCGCGATAACGCCCATGAAGCCGTCGTGCCAATCCTCGGGGCCAGCCACCGAGAGATTCGTCACGACCCCGCCGGGGCTGCGTCGCAACAACACGCCGTTGGCGGGCGTGTGTGGCACGGTCACGTCGGCGATGAGCAAGTCATTCGCGCCGGTCGCTTTGATCGCGGCATCGCCGTGGCCGTAGCCGAGTTCGATATTTGCGTCCCAGCTGTCGCCGGCGACGGCATCAGGGTTCCGGGTTTGGTTGCCAACGCCGGTGACGGTCACCCCCTGGATCGCAACCCTGTCGGCGGTGACGCTGACGACGCTGCCCTCACCGTCGCCGGTGATCGTCGCGCCCGGCCCGCGAAGCGTGATCGGGTGATCGATCTCGATGGGGCCCGGATACTGGCCGGGGGCGACGGCGACCGTTGTCCCGTTTGGCGCGTCGTCGATGGCGGCCTGGAGGTCATCGTCCGGCCTGACTGTGACCGATCGCTCTCGGTCGAGGAGCTCGGTTCTGTCAGCCACCCATGCGTCAGCGTCAGCCCGCTGCTCCGCGACGCGGTCACGAACAACCGCGCCGTCGTCGGTCTCGAAGGACTGCTCGCCGAGGGTCGACCACGAGACGACCCGCCCGCCGGTGTCGTCGGCGAATGCGGTGGCGTCATCGCGGTCGCTAAACGGGACGATCGCCTCGCCAACCGGCGTTGTCGCGCCACTGTCGACGACGAAGACGGCGTCGCTGGCGGCCGTCCAATCAGGCAGTCGCTCGGTGTCGATCCGGCCATCGTCGCCGACGCTGGGGGCCGTGTTGCTGTAGTCGGTGACGTAGGTCACCAGCGGGTGGCCGTACTGCTGTTGGGTCGCCGGCTCATTGATCGCCGCCAGCGCGGTCGGGAGCCCGTAGTAGCCGATGACATACTGGTACTGTGAGTAAAACACCTGCACGCGGGGGATCGCCGCGGTGTCGTCGGCAGCGATCTCCTCGGCGGAGGCGACCCCGATCGCGCGGGTGTCCTGGAAGGGAACGGGCTCCGGGGCCGCAGAGTCGACGGAAACCCCGAACAGCGCGACCGGAATGACGACGGCGAGCACGAACAGCGTGAGCCCGATCTTCCACCGCCGGGGGAGCCGCCAGTCCATACCCCGACTCATCGCCTCGCGGACTTAGCACGTGTGGTATAGCATCCGAAGAACCATCAGTGTCGAGTTACGAGAGGTCGCGGCCACAGGAGGGACATGTTGGGTTCGGCTCATCGTTTGGCTCGACATTGAGTTGACAGTGAGGACACCAGCGAAGCGTTTTGTCCTGATTCGGTGTGTCGTGGGTCATGATCGTGTATTAAACCGCGATCGGTTTCAGCACCAGGGTGGCTGGGGCGTGTTGGGGATACTCATGAGTGCGTGTGTGCTGTTCGACACCGGTTTGAAAACTCCGAACCGCGGTCACCGCCCACTCTGAAAATAGACACATTTTTGCTGACCGATTCCAGATATTGTGCTATGGCAATCCGCAACAACCGGGGCGGAAATCAGGGCTGTGCCGCGTTACCTGATGCGGTACCCTTCGACTTATCTCATCTAACCCGACAGAGTTGGGAGTTGGGAAAAGCCACCGTTCAGGACGAACACGCGGCGACACGTAGTAGATGGATCCATCAGACAGACCAGTGGCAGTTGTCGATTTTCGAGGTTACGAGTGAAACAGTCATTATCTGTATCCGGACTCCTGTGGGTCGAGAACGATTTTACGGAGCGATGCAGTCTGAACTCGAATCCGCTATGCAAAAACTCGAAGCGAATCCGTCTTGGCAGCAAGTAGCGTAAGCACACGGTGGTACCCCGACAGTGTCGTCGCAGACGAAAAGCCGTGGCTAACGGGCGTAATCGCTACTGGGAAAACAAATACTCGCCAATCGTTGACCGAAGTCTCTTGCCCACAATTTCATCAGAACAGATCGTTATCTGTCGTTGCTGTCGGGGATACGCTGAGAGGTTCGATCGGTTGACGTATCCGTGTTTGTCGGTTTTGAGAAGTGCTCGGACTGTGGGAAACGCGGCACCGAACCCACAGCCGAACAGAGCGACACGACGCACACGGCTGTGTCATACTCCTCCGACCACCTGTGGCCGATCAGTCCAGCGATCGGAGCGTTGAGTTCACCACGACCAACAGACTACTGGTTCCCATCGCCACCGCGGCCAACAGCGGATTCAGGAGGCCGGCGACCGCAAGCGGGATCGCCACCGCGTTGTAACAGAGCGCCCAGCCGAGGTTCTGGGTGATCCGGCTGTTGGTCTTCTCGATGATCGTCAGCAACGAGGGCACCGCCTCAAGCGTCCCATCGGCGACGATCACGTCGCCGGCCTCGGTTGCCAGCTTGGTTCCCGTCGCCAAGGCGATCCCGAGATCCGCCGTCGCCAACGCCGGGGCGTCGTTGCTGCCGTCGCCGATCATCGCCACCCGCCCCTTTGAGCGAAGCTCTCGGACGGTCGCCGCCTTCGCCTCCGGTGGGACGCCTGCAAAGACCTGATCGACAGCGGGATGCTCGCCGAACGCCTGCGTTGCGGCCTCGTTGTCGCCGGAAAGAACGACGATCTCGCGGTCGTCAGCCGCAAGCTCGCTGACGACGCCCTCCCAGTCGGCTTTCGGCTCGTCGCCGACGGCGATCACCCCCTGGATCGTCTCCGACCAGCCGACGACGACGGCGACCGCCCCATCCGCGGCGATGCGGTCGGCGGCAGTGAGATACTCCTCGGGGTCGTTCCACTCCCCCTCGCCGAACAGTGATCGATGGCCAACGAGTGTGTCCGCACCGTCGACCTCGCCGCGAACGCCGCGCTCTAAGGTGTCGACTGTCCCCATCGAGGCCGCGCTGTCGGCCCAGCCGGCGGTGGCAACGCCGCCGTCAGTCATCGCTGAGCGATCCGCCTCGTTGTGTTCGTTTGCTGCCGCTGTCTCCGGGGCGGCTGCCGCAACGATCGCATCAGCAACTGGGTGGGCCGCGGCGCGTTCGAGGGCGGCAGCCGCCGACAGCACGGCCTCGGGGTCGTCGGCGACCGTCTCGGTGACCTCCATCTCGCCGGTCGTCAGCGTGCCCGTCTTATCGAGGGCGATCGCATCGAGATCGATCGGGCGCTCGAAGACGGTGTCACTGGCGACAACCAGCCCGTGATTGGCGGCTGTCTGAATCCCACGAGCGACCGCCAGCGGCGTCGCCAACCCCAACGCACAGGGACAGGAGACGATGATCACGGTCAGCCCGGTGAGCAGGGCGGCCGCCGGCGACGCGCCGGTTGCGATCAGACCGACCGTGGCAACCGCACCGATCGTCAACACGAGCGGCACGAAGATCGTCGCCAGCTTGTCGGCGAATCGCTGGACGCCGGGGGAGCTGCTCTGGATCTCCCACAACAGCTCGACGAGGCGATCCAGCGTGCTATCAGCGTCCTCACCGGCCTCGATCGTCAGCGGCTGGTCGGTGACGACAGTGCCACCGCGGACGAAGTCGCCGGGGCGTTTGGTGCGCGGGATCGACTCGCCGGTGACCAGGGCCTCGTCGACGGCGGCGACCCCCTCGGCGACCGTCCCATCGACCGGAATCCGATCGCCTGGACGCACCAGCAGTTCGTCGCCCGGCTGCACCTCGGCGACAGGGACAGTTGTGCCGTCAGGTCGGCGGGCCTCATCGACCTGAATCGCCGTCAGCTCCGAGAGCAGATCCGACGCCCGGCGTTTGATCCGGCTCTCATAGTAGTTGCCGAAGGTGACAACCAGGATGATGGCGACGGTGACATCGAAATAGAGGTCGGTGCGACCCAACCCCATCGCCAGCGTGCTGTAGCCATACGAGCCCAGCGCGGCGACCGCGACAAGCAGATCCATATTCGGCTCGCCGGCTTTGAGACTGACATACGCCCCTCGGAGGATCGGATACCCGGTGTAAAACAACACGAGCGACGCCAACAGCCACAGCTGGGTAAACAGATACAGGCCGTCAAACCCGCTGAGATCGATCAGCGGCTCGAAGCCGAAATATTTCGGATAGATGAACAGCACATACCACATCATCGTCATCATCCCAAAGAAGCCGCCACCGATGAGGAACTTGGCGACGGCGACATCGCCGGCGACAGCCGAATCCTCCTCAAGCGAGCGTTCGGTGGCGTCGTAGCCGTACCCCGAAACCAACGCCGGCAGCCGGTCGCTGTCGACAGCATCAGGATCGTAGTGGAGTTTCAGCGTGTCCGTCGCGTAGCTGGCTGTCGCCGCGCCGACGCCGTCATTCTCGACGGCGGTCGATTCGAGAAACGCCTCACAGGTCGCACAGTGCATGCCATCAACGTGGAGATACTGCTCGTCGTACTCGTCCGGGAGGTCGTCGGGATCGGTGTCGGACCGGAGCTCCTCGCGTGCGTCGTCCGGGCTTGTCGCTTCGAGAGAGCCAACCGAGCGCGCAACTTCCAGACAGCCGTGACAACAGAACTCACCGTCGACAGCCTCGTCGGTGATCGGCGGGTCAGGCGTCGGCAGTTCACAGAGCGAACAGGTGGTCATGCGGTGGTGTGGCGGTTGCCGTTCGATGACGACCGACGCCGGCGGTCAGCCGCGGACAACGGCCGTTATGCGTGGTCGTGGCCGTGTTGTCCATCGCCGGACAGCGGCCCAAAGGCGATAAACAGCGCGGCGGCGATGATCGCAACATTGAGAAGCGAGATGACAGCAATCTGCTCTTTGACAACCGCATAGTATCCCATCGCCGGCAGCGCGGTGAGCGCGACCAGTGTGCCAACCCGTGGTGAAACCATGTTGAGCGGGATTGGCTCTCATCGGTGTTAACTCTTTGTGCCAGTTCCTACTCAGTGAGCGACGGCCGCTACATTTATTGGTTGGATTCTACAAGACGGGCGTGATATGGAGGAGGAACAAACGGTTCGCGAACTCGGCCACGACGAGTTCGATCCAAACGGGACACTGGCCCTCATCACGGTGTATTTCCTGATCCTACTCGCGATGTGGGTCTTTATGTACTTCGTCGAGTTCCTCGGCAACGAACTAACGGTTGTGGGATAAATGAACATTCACAGCTACGAAAAGATCTGGCTGGTGGTCGCGATCCTACTGATCGTCGGTTTCATCAGTACGGTCACGTACGGCGCGACGGCCGTCGGGATTGATATGGTCGACGATGAGGGTGGCACAGTCAATGCAAGCGCGCTCGATGAGGATCCACGGTTTAGCGAGCCACGGGTCGAACGGGTTGGTGACAACGAGTACGAGGCGTATGTCATCGCCCAGCAGTACATCTTCAAACCTGATCCGATCACGGTGCCGGCCAACAGCACGGTGACGTTCTTTATTACCTCGCCGGACGTGATCCACGGCTTCGAGATCGTCGGCACAAACGCCAACACGATGGTCATTCCCGGACAGGTCGCAGAGATCACGGTCAACTTCAATGAACCCGGGGAGTACGGCGTCGTCTGTCACGAGTATTGTGGGAGCGGCCACCACACGATGGAAGGCTCCGTTGTGGTACAACCCGAGGATGAATTTGAATCCGGAGGTGACGAATAATGGGGTCAGCACTCGAAACCGGCACACCAAGCTTCGTTGATCGCTTCCCACAGGAGGCATCGGTCGTCAAAGCTGCCCTGACAAGCTCGTTTATCGCGCTGTTCCTTGGCGCGGTGTTTGGGATCATTCAGGGGTTACACCGAACCGATGTGTTTCGGTTCCTTGATTCACAGTACTACTACACCGTGCTGACAGCCCACGGTGTGCTGATGGTCGTCTCGTTTACCATCTTTTTCCTCGTTGGGATCTTCACCTGGGCCGTTGTCCGCAGTCTTGATCGGCCGGTCGAAGATATCCGCTACACGTGGGCCTGGTATGGCCTGATGGTCGTTGGGACACTGATGGCCGTTGTGGCGATTCTCGGCGGGTTTGTCCCCTCAACGGAGCTGAGTGCCGACGTGCTGTACACGTTCTATGCACCGCTCCAAGCCCATCCGCTGTTTTACGGCGGGTTAGCCATCTTCATCATCGGCACCTGGCTCGCCGGGGCTGATTGGTTCCGGTCGTGGTACGCCTGGAAACAGGAGCATCCCGACGAACGCATTCCGCTGCAGACGTTTATGGTGTTGACGACGATGCTGATGTGGTATATCGCCACGATCGGGATTGCGATCGCCGTCGTCGGCTTCCTGCTGCCGTGGTCGCTGGGCCTCATCGAGAGTGTGAATCCACTGTTGACCCGAACGCTGTTTTGGTTCTGGGGCCACCCGGTGGTCTACTTCTGGCTGATGCCGGCGTACCTGCTGTGGTACACGGTGCTGCCGAGTGTCTCGGGTGGGCGGCTGTTCAGCGACCCACTCGCCCGCGTCGTCTTTGTGTTGTTCCTCCTGTTGTCGACGCCGGTTGGCATCCACCACCAGTACGTTGATCCGGGCATCGCAGAAGGGTTCAAGCTGATCGCAATGACGAACACGATGTTCCTCCTGCTGCCGAGTCTGTTGACTGCCTTTACTGTCGTCGCCAGCATGGAACACGGCGCGCGACAGCGCGGCGGCACTGGCCTCTTCGGCTGGCTTCGCGCACTGCCGTGGCGAAATCCGGCCTTTACGGGGATGGCTCTTGCCGGACTGATGTTTGCTGCCGGTGGGTTCAGCGGGATGATCAACGCCGGGATGAACATCAACTATCTCATACACAACACGCTGTGGGTACCAGGCCACTTCCACCTCACCGTCGGGACAGCAGTTGCCCTAACGTTCATGGCAGCGACCTACTGGCTGTGGCCACAGCTCACGAACAAACCGCTGTTCAGCCGACCGATCGCGCTGACCCAAACTGTCGTCTGGTTTGTCGGCATGGCACTGATGTCGAATGCGATGCACGTCATGGGGCTGTTCGGCGTCCCACGGCGTACCGCCGAGCCACAGTACGAGGGCTTTGAGTTCGTCGCCTCCTTCGGCTCGATTACCGAGCTGCGAATGCAGCTTGCCCTCGGGGCGACCCTGCTGTTCATCTCAACGGTGCTGTTCGTGAGCAACATCGCACTCTCAACCGGGTCGCCGACGCGGACAGGGCTCGGACAGCCGCTCCCGAAACCGCTGTCGCCGGCGGCTGATTCACCGGAGGTGCTGGACAATCTCAAGCTCTGGTTTGGGATCGCTATGGTGTTAGTCGTCTTGGCGTACATGCTCCCGCTGGCCAGTATTGTCGGCGACAGTGGTATCATTGACCGTGGTGTCTCCGCGGCACCGATGATGATCGAGAGCGCATCAGGGCTCAATCCAGTTACTGCGGTCACTGAGGCGGTCAGCCGTCTGAGTGTGGCGATCGTGGGGGTGGTTCCATGAGAGACGCCTCCCCCGGCGGCATCCTGCTCGGAAGCGGCGTCCTGTTTGTGGTTCTCTGGGAGATCCGCAGCGCGCTCGGCCTGCTGGCCGGCGTCGACACCAACGGTGCGGCGTACTTCATCGGAACGGTCATCGTCGTTGCGTTCGTCGCCTTCGGCCTGAGCGTCGGGCTGTTTCAGGTGTCGGCGATGGTGTTCAACGAGCGTCGATCCTAACCAAGGGTCGACGACCCCTTCTCATGTCGCAGACAGCATCCATCTGGTCGCCGCTGCGATCGCCGGTCGGTACCGCGGTGAGCACCGCCGTTGTCGCGGTGGTGATGCTCGTGGCGGCGATCATGGCGTATCTCAACGGCACCAACGCGGCGATTACCGAGCTACGATCGCTGGCGTATCCGGTTGTGTGGATCAGCGTCAGCCTCGCGGCGGCGGTCTGGATCGGGCAGACAGTGCAGGGTCGCCCGCGCCGGTGGCGGGGGATCGCTGTCGGCGGCGGCTACACGCTGATGATCGCCTGGCTCACCGGCCTGGTCGGATCGACGACCGGCGGCTTCCCGCTGCGGGTGCATGCGGCACCGCCGGGATGGGGGCCGATCATCCTCTATGACAGCGGCCTGCTTCGGCTGTCGATCGTCCCGTTCAAACTGATCGCGTATCTCGCCTTAGGCTACGTCATCTACGCCCTTGTGGCCGCCCACCGGGGCTCGATCCGAGCGGCGGCCCTCGGTGTGTTCTCCTGTGTGAGTTGCACCGGCCCGTTGCTGGTCGCTGTCATTGGCGCAATCGGTGGGACGCAGGCGACGACCGCGGTGGCAACCGTCGGCTACGACATCGCAACGGTGGCGTTGGTGACGACGTTCGGACTACTCGTCGCGGTCGTCGCGCGACAGCAGGCGACCGGCTAAGGAGCTACCGACCGGTTGATGCCTTGATACCGTCGATCAGATCGCGGTCAACGTCGGTCGCTTGCCGGACGCTCCCCCCGTGAGCTGCTGCAAACGAGTCGGCGTCCTCGCGGACGGAAAACGGGATCACGTCCGGCCCCATCGCGCCCCGCACCTCGCTGCCGGCGACAACGAACAGTTCGGATTCAAGCGCGAAGGTGTCGGCGGCGAGTGCCGCCGAGATGAAGGGCTCGCTGTCGTCGCTGAGGTCGTACTCGATCGGGCTGTAATCGGTGAGATAGGTGCCGATCGGCGTCGCACCCGCCTCAACACGGTCGAAGCGATAGCTGTAGGCACAGATCCCACTGCAGAACCACGCCGGGCCGTCGCGGTCGTCATGCAGCGATTCGAAGTAGACCTGGCCGGTGGGGCCGGGGTAGTCCTGGATGATCATCCCACACTCATCGCAGGCCTGGCCCTCATCGAGTGAGACTGGGGCTGGCACCTCGCCGCCAGCCGAGGAGCCACCAAGACAGCCGGCGAAGGCGGTGGCTGCCAGCCCACCACCGGCAGCGACCATCGACCGCCGGGACAGCGGTGTCGACAGCGAGCGGTCGGGGATCGATCGATCGGGCGGGTGTGACATACCGGCTGGTATGGACCGGTCGAGCAAAATCCGTCTGGTGTGGCCATCAAACAGCGGTCGATGTCGGTGGTGGCAGCGACCACCACGAGACGCGACGGAGCTACTTCGAGGCCCACACCAGAGGCTACTTTCGCGTTGCGACGGTAGCGATTGGTAATGAATCGACGGTCGTATCTCCGTGCAGGCGCGGCGATGGCCGCAGGTGCATCGACAGCCGGCTGTCTTGGCGGCCTCTTCGATAGCGGCCCGGAAAACGTTGTGTTATCCGAACCGGACGACCAACTCGCCGAGAGCAGTTCGCTGGCGTATCCGGCCTACGGTGAGTCGTTTCCGGCGATTACGCTGCCAAATCCGTTCGCCGAGGAGCCGTTTTCGGTCGCCGACTTCAAGCAGCCGTTTCTCTGCACCGCCTTCTATGCGTTCTGTCCCGCCGAGTGTATCCTGCTGTTGAACTCGTTTGCGAAGGTGCAGGCGCGGCTGCTCGAAGCGGATCGGGCCGACGAGATCGGCCTCGTGGCGATCACGTTTGATCCCGAACGCGACACCCCTGAGGCGTTGCGGACGAACGCCGACCGGCGGGGGATCAACTATGAGCATCCGATGTGGTACTATCTGCGACCCGAATCGGCCGACGCCGCCAAACAGGTTGTCGAGGAGAAGCTCGGATTAGCCTACGAGAAGATCGGCGATGTCAACGGCGACGCCTACGAGTTCAACCACATCAGCATCACCTTCCTCGTCAACCCGGACGGGATGGTCGAGCGCGCCTATCGGGGCCAACAGCCCGATGTTGAGCGGCTCGTCGACGACAGTCTCACGGTGGCGGACGCCTATAGCCAAGATACCTGACCGTGAGCCTGCTTCTCCAACACACCTGTAGTGCGCCAAGTTCGGCGAGCAGCCTTGCCGGCCAGCCGGTGAGCCTCGGCGTCTTCCTGCTGATCGGGCTCTTCGGCGGAGCCCATTGTCTCGGGATGTGTGGGCCGTTAGTGACGACCTACGCCGATCGGATGCGCGACCAGGACGACGGCGGTGGCGGCCGTGGTGGCAGCCGGCTCTCTGTCGGGATGGTCAAACAACACGGGCTGTTCAATCTCGGGCGGGCGGTCAGCTACACGCTGATCGGCGGCCTCTTTGGCCTGGCCGGCTCGCTGGTCGTCGTCTCGGCGGGTCAGCTGACGACAGCGTTCCGCGAGCTCAATATCGTCGTCGGCTTCACGATCGGCGTGCTCATCATGGCTGCCGGCGTGAGCTATCTGATTCGCGGCCAGGTTATGTCGCTGCCCGGCGAGTCGCTGGTGACGCCGGTGACGACAGCGGTGCAATCGCGGCTCATGGCGCGGGTCGACGACTACGTTGGCGGCCCGCGGATCGCGCTGCTCGGCGGGATCCATGGGCTGTTGCCGTGTCCGCTGCTGTATCCGGCGTTTCTGTACGCGTTTGCCCAGGCCGCACCGGTTCGGGGCGCGCTGTCGCTGGCCGCCCTGGGGGTCGGGACGATCCCGTCGCTGTTTCTCTATGGGACGCTGTTTCAGTCGGTGTCGGTGTCGACCCGGGTGAAGCTCCACCGGGTACTCGGCGTTGGCTTCCTGGTGTTAGGATACATTCCGTTCCAACACGCGCTGATGCTCATGGGGATCCAACTGCCACACCTGCCGGTACCGTTCTACCAGCCGCTGTGAGGGGTGTTCGAAACCCCCGGAGGGAGGGGAACCGCGGCTCCAGCCGGGGAAGCACGACGAAACTTCGGATCTCGGTCGCTCCCCTCGGGCTAGCGGGGCGACCATCTATGCCCTATTGTTGGAGGTGTTAAGGCTCAGCGGATCATGTCAATGCTGCCGGCTTTACCGCGTCGGCCAACAAACCATGGTGGTTATCACCATACCCAGACAACGGCGGGTATGAGCGATCCGGTGTACGAATCGATCGTCGAACACAGCAACGACGGGATCTTCGTCGCCCAGGACGGCGAGATCGTCTACGCCAACCAGCGACTGTGTGAGCTGACGGGGTATGAGAGAACCGCGCTCGTTGGTGCCTCGAAGATGGAGATCATCGCCCCGGGGGATCGTGAGCTGGTCGAAAGCTACCATGTCGCCCGGATGAGCGGCGATACCGCCCCCAACCAGTATGAGATCGAGCTACAGCGAGCCGACGACGAACTGGTGCCGGTTGAGTTGTCGGTGAGCCGCGTCGACTACGAGGGTGAGCCCGCCGCCGTCTCCATCTGTCGGGATATCACCGATCGACAGCAGTACCAGCAGCGACTGGAGGAACAACGCGATAAGCTTGAACTGCTGAACCAGGTGGTACGGCACGACATCCGCAACGATCTCCAGATCGTCGTCGCCTACAGCGAGATGTTGGCGGGGAAGGTCGACGATGACGCCGAGGAGTATCTGCAGTCGATCCGGGAAAGTGCGCGCAACGCGGTCGATCTCACCGCGACGGCCCGCGATCTTGCCAACGTCATGCTCCAACAGCACGACCGGAAGACGATCGCGCTTGGTCGACCGCTCGAACAGCAGATCGAATCGATCCGATCGGCCCACGCCGCCGCGGTGATCAACGTCGATGGCTCGATCCCATCGGTGCGCGTCTACGGCAATGAGCTGCTCGATGCGGTCTTTCGGAATCTCCTCCAGAATGCGATCCAACACAACGACACGGAGGTACCGGAGGTCACCGTCAGCGTTGACCGCAACGACGACACCGTCCGGGTTTCGGTCGCCGACAACGGCCCGGGCGTCCCCGAGAGCCAACGCGAGGAGATCTTCGGCAAAGGCGAGAAAGGGTTGGAAAGCGAGGGGTCAGGGATCGGGCTCTATCTCGTCTACACGCTTGTCGACAGCTATGGCGGCTCGGTGTGGGTCGAGGACAACGAACCCGAGGGGGCCGTCTTCATCGTCGAACTCCCGGTCGTTGAGCCAGCCGACGCCGACACGTAGCCGCTGGTTGTGCCGCTGTGGATAGGTACGCCCGGTGGCACAACACCGTCCCCCTCACATCGCTCTGTTGTGATCACCGACGGCCGGCGGCTGTTTGACTGTCTGGTGTCGGATCACTCCGACTCGGGCTGAAAGATCGCCTCGATCGAACAGTCGAAAAACGACGCGAGCGCGAAGGCCAGCTCCAAGCTGGGATCATACCGGCCGCGCTCGATGGCGTTGATCGTCTGGCGGCTGACACCGACGGCATCGGCGAGCTGTTTTTGCGTGACATCCGCCTCGGCGCGCCGCACCGTGAGATCGTTTTCCACGGGTTTCACACCGACTGTCGTCTGACCCAGCCGTACAGCCCAAACCGGGCGATGACCATCCCCACGATCAACAACACGAGGCCGTCGCCGGCGGTCACCGGCACGCTGTCGGCCTCGACTGCGAGAAACAGCCCCATCGCAAGAGCAAGCGAGACCCGAAACGACAGTTCCCCCGAGCGCTCGGCGACCTGTCTGAGCCGCTCGTCGATCCGTACCTCATCTGCCCGTTCCCACTGTCGGTGATACCACCAGTAGCCGGCACCGAACATGGCGATCCCCGCGATGACCGCCCCTGTTTCGAGGACGACGCCGGTGGCGGCTGTGACCCCGACGCCTGTCAGGATCACGCCAAGCCCGGCGACACCGATCGGCAGCATGTGTTCTGTCTGCATCGCTATCCGTGTGTAAAGTTCTCTTTCCATTTAGTCGTGTTGATTTGACACCACTGTGTCGTGGGTGTCTGGTGGCTCGAGGTTCAGCGGCGGTACCGGGGACACACAGCACGCTCTCGGCTTTGGCTGCCGGGATAACTCCGAACACCCCCGCGTTTGGGTGGTCGGCTACGCCGTTACGAACTGCAACAGCTCGTCACGTTTGGCAGCCCGGATATGGTGTTGCAGCGCGGTTCGCAGGCTGTCGATCCGGCCGGCTTTGGCGGTGATCGGTGCGATGACCTCCTCATCCCACTGCTGCCACGGCGGAAACAGGCCGATACGGTCACAGAGGTCGTTGAGTCGCTCATCTTTGTCGTCGACCTTGTCCATCTTGTTGACCGCGACGACGGTCGGAACGCCGAGTTCCTCCAGAAAGTGGTACATCTCCACGTCGTGGGGGATCTCCCCGCGGTCGCTGTGGCGGTCGATGATGTCGATGACGCTCTTGCCGTCGACGACGAGGACGGCCGCCAGAATCGACTCAGCGTTGTTCTCAATGTAGCGAACGATGTCGGTCTGGATCGCCTCGCGGTGTTCGCCCTCGACGCCGGACATGAAGCCGAACCCCGGTAGGTCGGTGAACATGAAGCTCTGGCCCGACCAATCGAAGTGGTTCGGCTCGCGTGTCACCCCAGGTTTCTGGCCGGTCGGGACGCTGTGGCCGGTCAGCTCCCGCATGATCGTCGACTTCCCGACGTTTGACCGCCCGACGAGTACGATCTCGTCGTCACGGTCGGGGCGATCCTCGAACATACCCGCTTTCGGCGACCGGCAGGGAAACGGTTTGCGTTCAGCAGGCCGGGCCGAGGTTAGGTAAATAAGAGCAAGCAAACAGGTGGATCGGCCAGCCGATCAACCGGATCCCTGGCGGATGGAAAGGGCGAAGCACGCTCGGCGAACCCGGACGATGCAAGCACCGCAGTGAGCGGAGCGAACGAGGAGCGCAGCGAGTCCCGGGAGTCGAGCGTGCTGAGGGCTTTCTAAATCTATCTCAACTGTTCAATTCCGTGCCGACCACCCGGAGTTTTCACCGATCACGCTGACACTGAGCTATGTCCAAAGACGATCTCCGCGAACGCATCTGGGATCACCTCGAAACCGAGGGGATCGCCCGGTTTCCGTTCCCGCCGCACGGCCGCATCCCCAACTTCGCCAACGCCAGCGACGCCGCCGACCGACTGGCCGACACCGACGCGTGGGCCGCCGCCGACACGCTCAAGTGCAATCCTGACGCCCCGCAGTTGCCGGTGCGCCGGCAGGCCCTCCGCGAGGGGAAAACGCTCTACATGGCTGTCCCCCGACTCAGCGAACCAAAGCCGTTTCTGCGACTCGCACCCAAGGAAGTCGACGACATCGACGACGCGACGACGGTCTCCGGCTCCGCCAAACACGGCGTCCCCGTCGATCCCGAGGCGATGCCTCCCATCGATCTCATCGTCGCCGGCAGCGTCGCCGTCGACGCCGCTGGCAACCGCGTCGGCAAAGGCGAGGGGTTCAGCGATCTGGAGTTCGCCGTTCTGCGCGGCTTCGACCGCGTTGACGACGACACCACTGTTGCCACCACTGTCCACGACAGCCAAGTCGTCGACGACGGCGAGATCGAGCCCGACCGCCACGACGTACCGCTGGATCTGATCGTGACGCCGACGCGAACGGTCGAGACCAACGCTGTCGCAGATCTGCCTGACGGGCTTTACTGGGACGACCTCGCCGCGGAGAAGATCGACGAGATTCCGGTGCTCCAACGACTACGGCCGGAGTAGAGAGTTGCCGGCGTGACGCCCCCGATTTCAGGCGTCCCGCGAGGGAAGATCGGGCTCGTAGCCAACGGCGTCGACCGCCATACTGAGCACCTCCTCGATTCCCTCCTCCTCGGTGATGCTCATATAGGCGTCGGCCTCGACATCGGTCGAGCGGTCGCTCTTGTTGCAGATCGTCAACACGGGAACATCGCGGTCAGCGAAGCGGTCGACGAGGTCGTCCCGCAGAGCCAACTGCACGTCCAGCGGGTAGCCGCAGTCGCCGGAGGCGTCGACAAAGAAGAGGATCGTATCGGCCAGATGCTCGATCGCACCGGCGGCCTGTCGCTCGATGTCGTTGCGCTCGTCCTCGGGGCGGTCGAGGAGGCCGGGTGTGTCGATCAGCTGATATCGGATATGGTCGCGTTCGATATGGCCGATCTGGACGCCACGAGTTGTAAAGGGATACTCCGCGATCTCGTTTGAGGCGCGGCTGACGTGGTTGACAAAGGAGGATTTGCCGACGTTTGGGTAGCCCGCGATGACGATCGCTGGCTCGTCGGGCCGAATATCCGGAAGATCCTTGAGCGCGTCGCGGGCGTCGCCGACCGCCCGGAGGTCGTCTTTGATCTCGTCCATGATATCGGCGATGCGGGCGAAGGCCTGCTTGCGGTGTTTGCGGGCGGTGTCAGGATCAGTTTTGCGGAGTTTGGACTGATACTCCCGGCCCAGTTCATCGATCTGGCGGCTGGCCCACGTAACTTCAGAGAGCGACTGCCGGAGTTCGTCGACATCGACGATGGCGTCGGCGAGCTCGTAGTAGAAGGGGTCAACGTAGTCGAAATCCGGCCACGCCGTCACAACGTTTTCGAGGTTGTCGGAGGTGATGTTGACCGCGACGGTCAGCATCGACTGCTGGGCCTCAAGGCCGCCTTTGGCGTTGCCGGCGCGGGCGGCCCGCGAGAAGGCCTTGTCAAGGAGCTCCTCCGACCGGGGAGCTGTGGGGAGATTCTCGAAAATCATTTGCTGGACACATGCGACGGCAAGGGAAAAGCGCGTTCGTTTGGCTTTCTATGGCGTATTCGTGGGGTGTGTGGCAGCCAGACCCGTCCCCGCAATCCGGTTGTCCGCTCATCGTGAGGGAGCCTCCGCGTCGATGATCGCGGTCGGATGGCCGCTGAGACGCCACCGGGCAGGAGGTACTCACCGAACCACAACAGCTGTCTCAGCGTGTCGAAGCGGCGGTGGGAAATCATCAATCTAAAACAAATTAGCAGGTAATCACTATCTTTTTACTTATTACTGGCATAGCAGCAGGAAATGGCGGAGTCGCCGGATCGGCGAACGGCGGACTATCTGTACTCGCTTGCGGATCGCGGCGAGTACGCGGAGCTGATCCGCCATATCCGAGACCACAACGATCAGCACGTCCGCTACGGGGCGTCCGGGATCCTGGCTGAATCCGCCGACGAGTTTGCCGAGGAGGTCACCCCGGAGGAACAGCAGGCGCTTATCGACTGTGTGCTCACCGAGCCGAGCGATGCCGTCCGGGCCAACGTGCTCAACGTCCTGCTAACCGTTGATGAATCCACGTTCGATACCATCATCACGCGGTTGGAGGCTGAGCCGGAGTCGACACCGACCGACACCCCGTATCCGCTGATCCTCACAAAATGGCAGTCGTCGGATCGACCGTCCTTGCGGTATCTTGCTGTCGTCGGGTTCAGCCGAGTCAGAAGCCAAAGCACCATCGCCAAGCTACGGACGGTGCTCAAACGCGAAACCGATTTTCGGGTGGTCAAGCGGGCGATCGAGGCGGCCGGCACAGTCGGCGACGAAACGTTTGTTTCGCCGATCCAGGAGTATCTCCGGGCCGATGGATCGGAATTTCATCAGTCTGTCAGCGACGAACAGCTGGAGCGTGTCAGGGAGGCCGCGGTCGAATCACTTGTCCAGATCGGCACCGATGCCGCCTACGAGGCGCTCGTGTCAGCCTCCAGAAGCACCGATGACGAGCTCAAAGGCCATGTCGTCAGCGAGATCGGCCGGCTCGGGGCCCAAGAGACGGTTGATCTCGTTGTCGACAAGCTGGATGAAGACGATAACGAAACGGTACGCGAGGAAGCAGCAGCAGGGGTCATCACGACGTTTACTGAAACGGATTTCGACGAGGGGGGTGCGGTTCGGCAGCAGGCGATCGAAAAGATGGCCGAGGAGATCTCGACCGATGTCTCCGAGGAGTTCGCCTCGATCATCGAGGAGTCACCACACAGCTCAGAGCAGCGAAACGCCGCCTGGCTGTTGGGCCAGCTTGAAACATCGAACCCCGAGGCCATCGACACGCTGGTTTCGGCACTCAACGACGAGGACGACAATCTGCGGAAGATCGCCTCGGCAAGCCTCACAAAGCTTGATCAATCCGATGTCGACGAGAAGATCGACTCGTTTCTGGACAGTGTCGATGAGGACTCCGAAGCCCATACGCTCGCCTCGTTTGTCCAGTCGGTGCTCCACAGCAGCGGCGAGGAGGCAAAAAAAGAGATGGTCGAGTATACCCGTGTCGCCGATCCCAGCGATTACACATCCTCCGAGTGAGGGGCCACCACACAGCAGCGCGATACAGCCGCCGTGGGATCGACAGCGGCTGGGTGTTGGTCACGAGATCGCGGCGTGCTCGCTGCTGGCGTCGCCGACGACTTCGATATCGACGCGGACGCGTTCGTAGGGGATGACGGGCCGCTTCGCTCGGCCGTCAGTATCAAAGTAGACGATATCGTGGTCGGCAAGCACCTCGACATCGCCGTGGACATCCGAATAATTGCGTCCGAGTCGATCGGCGAGGTCGCTGATGCTATCCGGGGGTGCGGTCATGATCGAGCGCATGACTTCGAGCCGGCGATCGGTGAGTAACTGTCTGATGTCGGCCACGCTGTCGAAGGCGCGAACAGCTTCTTCCGCGGGGCCGTCGCCGTCGAGTTGGGCAACCGCCGCGTCGACCATTGATGCCACCGATCCGACTGTAATGCGAAGCGTCTCAGGGTAGCTTTCCGCACCGTTCGCAGCCAGTTCCGTAGGATTTGTTTCAGTCATGGTCTCGTAACTCCGTTTCGAAGCGGGTGATGTGGGTTTCGAGATCGACGAACCCGATGGCCGTCACCGACTCCTCGCCGTCGATCCAGACGTGCCGATGGTGGTGCCCCGCGCCGTGCGTCGGCACCCGCGAATTATCGTAGCGGAGGAACTCAGCTCCAGTCTCAGGATCGTAATACTGGAACCGGTAGTTCACGCCACCGGGATAGCTCGAACTTTCGACAGCGAATAGCCTGACACGTCTGCCGTCAGGCAGTGTTGTCGCCGTGTCAACGAGCACATCGCCGTCGCTCATCCGTACTATTGGATACGAACCAATAGAAGATAAATGTATTGGGTTATAGCCTATAAGCCAAGACACGCCTACCGACACGAGGCCGACCTATTCCCAGTCCTCGTAGGTCGGCCGCTCTAGATCACCAGGGAAGTCGTCGATGGGTGCGGTCGTCTGATCGCCCGTTGCCATATCCTTCACCGTCACCTCGCCGTTTTCGAGGTCACGCTCGCCGACGATGACGACCGTCTCGGCGTTGATCGAGTCGGCGTAGTTCATCTGCGCGCCGAAGCTTCGATCCGACACGTCGCTTTCGACGACGTGCCCGCGCTCGCGGAGTTGGCGGGCGACCTCGCTGGCGACCGCGCGGGTGTCACCGACGCTCAGGACGTAGTAGTCGGTCGACGGTGCTTCTGCGGGCCAGACGCCAGCGCGCTCACAGAGCAACTGGAGGGTGGCGTGGCCGGGCGCGACGCCGACGGCGGGCGTCGGCTGGCCGCCGAAACTCTCGATGAGGTCGTCGTAGCGGCCGCCGCCGAAGACGGATCGGGAGACCTCGCCCGTCGAGTCGAAGCACTCGAAGACGACGCCGGTGTAGTAGTCCAGCCCGCGGGCGGTCTCCAGCGATACGTCACAGAACTCCCGGACGCCGAAGTCGTCGGCGGCCTCAAGGACAGCCTGGAGGTTGGCGACGGCGTCGGCGACGCGGTCGGTGTCGGCGAAGGCGACGAGGTCGTCGAGGTCATCAGTCCCAAGAAGATCATCGAAGGTTTCAGCCTGATCGTACCGCAGGCCGGCGTCCTGCAACAGCCCGTAGTACTCTTCGCGGTCGATCTTTTCGGATTTGTCGACCGCACGGATCGCCGCCTCGGTGTCAACCTCGGCGTCGAAAGCGTTCAGGAGGCCGCCCAGTAAATCGCGGTGGGAGACGCGGAACTCGAAGTCGTCGGCCGTCAGTCCAAGATCAGTGAGTGCGTCGGCGGCGAAGGCGAGGATCTCGGCGTCGGCGGTCGGTTCAGCCGAACCGAAGATGTCGACGTTGGTCTGGTAGAACTCCCGGAACCGGCCCTGCTGTACCTGTTCGTACCGCCAGAAGGGCCGCGTCGAGTACCACTTGATCGGCTTGGCGAGGGCCTGCTGTTTGGCGACAACCATCCGCGCGACTGTCGGCGTCAACTCCGGCGTCAGCGTCACCTCGCGGCCACCCTTGTCGGTAAAGTTGTAGAGCTGGTCGACGATCTCGTCGCCGGATTTGTCGGTGTAGAGTTCGGTCGCCTCCAGCGTCGGCGTCCCGATCTCGCGGAACCCATAACGGGCGGCCGTGTCCTCGACGGTGTCGATGACCTCCCGCCGAGCGGTCATCTCGTCGGGGTAGAAGTCACGAAAACCTTTGAGTCGGTCGTACATGGCGAGCGGTTTGGGAGGCCCGCGCTTGAATGCTGTCCTTTGGCGGCCCCGTCGCCAACTCCCGCTCGTCGGCCGCTCAGTCGACGATTTCGAGTTTGGTGTTGAGGTTCTTCGTAAGCTCAGCTTCGATATCCGGATACAGGCCGAGCAGCCGACCGAGCCAGCGTCGCAGCCGGCCGCGTTTGCTCTTGCCGACCAACACGTGATCGGCGTTCTGTCTGGCGGCTTCGTCGACGATGGCCTCTTCGAGAACGTAGCCGCGGCGGACAACGTAATGGGCGGGGATCTCGCCGAACTCGGCTTCGACCGCAGCCTGGAGCGTTCCCCGGCTGATCCGGTCGCCGTTCTGGAGCAGTGAAACGTGGAGAACGATCAACGAGTCGCCGTCAGCGTGGCCCGCAAGCCCGCGCTCGATGGTTCGGTGGCTATCGGCAGTCAACGGATACCGAACCGTAACGAGCGTAGTCGACATGGCTCCAGTTGGCGAACGGGGTATATCTCTCTTCCTTTCGAGACGATGCTACACCGCGATCATCGTCACGCCGACGACGGCGAGGGCGGCAGCGACGAGCCGAACCCCGAACTGCTGTTCGTTCAGCAGGAGCCCGCCGAGGACGACAGCGACGACCGCTTGGGTGTTGATGATCGGTGAGGCGATACTCGCCGGCACGAGCGAGAACGCGGTGTTGGTCAATCCTTCGCCGGCAGCGACAAACAGCCCACCGGCTGCGAGTCTCGGGAGATCGGCCCGAAGCGTCGCCGGCGTCTCCGCGCGTATCGCCGCCGGCAACAACACGACGGCGACGCCGCCGATCAACAGCGGCACCCACAGCCCAACCGGGATCGCCAACTCCTGGAGGCCGACCCGTCTGGCCACGTCGCTGACGGCGAAGGCCATCGCGCTCAGGAGGGCCAACCGCGCGGCCGTCGACGTGGCCGCCCGCCGGAGCGGATCGAGTAGCGCGCCGCCGCGGAAGTTGGCGACGTAGACCGCGGCGGTGGCGACGACGACGCCGGCGACCTCCAGCGGCGTCAACACCTGCCCGAGGGCGATGATCTCGATCGGGAGGACGAAGACAGGGACGATCTTGCTGATCGGCGCGACATACGAGACCTCCCCGACCGCCAGCGCGCGCAGGAAGGCGATCATCGCGCCGGCGACCATCACCGCAGTTAGGGCGACGACCGCGATCTGTTCGACGCCAAACGCCGCCAGCGCGTCGCTCGCCCCGCCCGGCCCAATGCTCGTGAGAAAGACCGGGAGATACCACACCAACGCGAAACTGTTGATCGAGACGGTGAGCAGCGACGCAGGGTAGTCATCGAAGGCACGTTTGAGATAAAAAAGGTAGCCACCCCACACGAGGGCGGCCCCGACGGCGATGCCAATGCCTCCGTCCATGTGCTGGGTCGACGCCCGGCGGCGGGTTCAACGGTTCGGTCTGCGGTTGTCGTTCTCAGCGAGTCGTCGGTCACTCACGCCGACCGTGAACGTACGTCTGGTCGTGCGCCGGGAACACGTCGCCGACGGCCTCGTCGCCGTGGCGGTCGGCCAACACCGCGCGCAACTCCCCTTCGTAGTCGGCTTTTGGTACCTCCTCGCTGGGGCCGGTTTCGACCGCGAAGTTCGCGGCCACGAGGTCGTCGACGGCGTGGCGGCCAAAGCCAGACAGCGGCGCGATGTAGTCGACGCCGTGGCGGTCTTCGAGGCTTTGGGCTGCGGCCCGCGAGACCGTCGGCACGCGGTCGTCGCGGCGGCTGCCGTCGGCGATGGCGTCGACAGCGAGGTCGGCAACCTGCTCTAAGGCATGGTCGTGAACCTGCTGGATGCCGTTGCGCGGAAAGCCATCGTCGACCATCTGTGCGACAGCCTCGTGAGCGACCGACTCATCGAGGCTGACCGTCTCGAAGGGAAAGCCAAGTGCGTCGGCGGCGTCACGGGCGTGTTGCCAGTCATCGGTGACGCCGAAGTGGGCGGTCACGAGCCGCACGTCGTAAAACTCGTGCAAAAGGAGGGCTGCAAGCGAGGAATCTTTCCCGCCGCTGTACAGCAACGCCAACTCCATTAGCGGTGTTGGATGTCGAACGACTGCGAGTCCGGCTGGAGTTCCTTCAGCAGTTCCTTCATCTGTTGTTCGTCGATCTGATCCTGGACGCGGCCGCTCTGGGCGAGGGCGACGATCTGCTGTTTGACCTGTTTGGCGACCTGCGGTTTCGACATCTCGACAGCGTTGAGCCGCTGGCGAGCCCCGTCGGTCAGGTGCTGTTTGAGGACGGCCTCGCGTTGGGCCTCGGCCTGCTCTTGGGCGGCCTGTTGCCGTTCGGCCGCGTCGCCCTCGCCACCCTGTCGCTGTTTGAGCTCCTTGCGCTTCTGCTCGCGGAGTTCTTCGAGTCGGTCGTCGTCAGGGCTGTTGCTCATACGTGTTGTGTCGTCGCGGAGCCCCAAAAACGGTTTCGGCCGGCTCGTGTCAGCCGTCTACGACGGCTCCCTGCTCAGGCGTAGCGTTCGAGCTCAGGGTTGTCGAGGTCGTCGAAAACGTCCTTGGCGACCTCGTCGAGGAAGGCGTCACCGTCGGCGGTCGTCCGGCGACCCTCGCCTTGGGCGGTCTGGACGAGCCCCTCGTCTTCGAGTTGGGTGAGGAGCTCGCGGATGATCTTTGTGGAGCCGTCGACCTGTTTGGCTGGCGCGACCGCATAGCGGTTGGAGCCGCCCTTCGTGCCGCCGTACCCCGTCGAGAGCCGTTCGACGCCGATCGGGCCCTCGATGGCGACCTTCCGGAGCAGGCTCGCGCCGCGTCGCTCCCAGAAGTCCTCCTGCTGTGGCGGGAGTTCGCGGTCGTGGCTGGTTTTCGTGTACTCGACCCACTCCGGCGTTTCGAGCCGGTCGGCGAGCCGGTCGGTGAGCTCCTCGATGAGCTCCTCGGTCGGCACGTCGTAGAGAGTTACCATAGGGCCGTGTTCCGGTTTGGCGCGTTTAAAGGCATCGTATCGCCGCCGCAGCCGCCGTCTGCCGGCTGTTTTCGTGAGAACCGATCACACGCGAACGATCCTGCGAGTGGCTCACCGACGCGACTGCCGAAGCCAGTGGACGGCCGATTCGGCAAACACCAGCCCGCCGAGCGTCGTCGGCAGCCAGAAGACAGCCACGCGAAACAGGACGACGCCGGCGACGGCGACGGCGGGCGAGACGGTCGTCAACGGCGTCCCGACGAGGACGCCGACCAGCGCGCTCTCGATGCCGCCCGCGCCACCCGGCAGCGGGAGGGCCAACGCGACCGACGCCAGCGGCACTGCGACGAAGACAGCCAGCAGCGGGATCGGCTCACCGATAGCCGCAAAAGCCGCCCACAACGCCGCCAGTTGACACAGCCAGCCGGCCAGCGAGTAGCCGCCGACGGCCACGAGCGTCCGGCGGTCGGCCGCGATCTGTTCGAGATCGTCGACAAACCCCTCAACCCGACGAGCGAGTGCCGCTCGATCCGGCGTCGAGAGCCGGGGGAGATGCGATTCCAGCCACGCGAGCCCGCGGGCCACGCCGCCGGTGAGCCGGGCGGTCACGCCGCGACGGCGACGCCACACCGCGCGAGCGGCGACCGCGGCGACGACACCCGCGACGATGACGGCCCCCGCCACGCCGGTGAGTTGGCCGTCGAGGCTGCCGTCGACCGCCAGCCAGACAAACCCGAGCAGCGCGAAACAGACCGAGGAAACGATGTTGACGGCGTCGACGGCGGCCATCGCCGCCAGCCCCCGCTCGTAGGGGACATCCGTTCGCTCGGCGACCAACAGCGTCGTCAGCGGCTCGCCGCCGGCGTTGCCAAAGGGGGTAATGTTGTTGGCGAAGCCCGCGCCGGCCGACAGCAACAGCCCCGTCCACGGCGAGACTGACGCGCCGTAGCTTCGGAGAGCCGCCCGCATCCCCAACCCCCAGCAGGCGACCCAGCCGGCGACCAACACGACGACCGTGGCGACACCGCGGCGGTCAGCCTCACGGAGCGACCGTACCACGTCCTCGATGCCGACGAGCCACGCGAGTGCGGCGATGATAGCCGCTGCCAGCAGGAAGCCGAGCAGCGTCGTCCGCAGCCGGTCGCTGGCCATGCCGGGCGGTCGGCGGCGGCGACAATCAACGCTCCGATAGCCGCCAAATAGCACACGCTTTTGTCGCCACCGGCAAAACTGACGGCAACGCGATGGACGAACGTGCGGCCCTCCGACAGCTCGCGGCGACCCTCCCCCACGCCGGCGACGACGCTGCCGTGATCGAGGGGACGGCGATCACGACCGACATGCTCCACGAGACGACGGACTTCCCGGCGGGGACGACCCGCTACACCGCTGGCTGGCGGGCGGTCGCCGCCTCGCTGTCGGATCTCGCCGCTGTCGGCGCGACCCCAACGGCGGCGGTCGCCGCCTACGCCGACACCACCTTCGACGCCGACGCCCTCGCCGATTTCGTCGACGGCGCGCAGGCGGTCTGTGAGACCGTCGGTGCCGACTACGTTGGCGGCGACCTCGACAACCACAGCGAGTTCACCGTGGCGACGACCGCTATCGGGACGGTCGATGAATCGGTCGACCGCGCGGGCGCGACGCCCGGCGACCGCGTCGTCGTCACCGGCGCGTTCGGTCGGAGTGCGGCCGCCCTCCGGTATTTCGAGCGCGGAACAGCGGATGACGACGACGCGATCGAACGCGCCAACGACCTCTTTCAGTTTACCCCGCGGGTTGACGCCGGCCGCGCGCTCGCTGGCGCGGCGACAGCGATGATGGACTCAAGCGACGGACTGGCGCGGTCGCTGCACCAACTCGCCGAGGCCAGCGATTGTGGGTTCGCTATCGACCGCGCGGCCGTCCCCGTCGCCGACGCGCTCGACGAGGTCGCTGACGACGCCGACGATCGCTGGGAGGCAGCAGCCCATTTCGGCGAGGATTTCGAACTCGTGGCGACGGTGCCGGCCGCGCGGCTCGACAGTGTGCGAGAAGCATCGCCGACGCCGCTGACCGAGATCGGCCACGTTGTCGAAAGCGGGGCAGGCGTGACGGCCGACGGCGATCCGCTGGCCGATCGCGGCTATACGCACGGCTAACTGGTCGGGGGAGCTGAACAGCACCGTCGGTCGTCGCGCCGCCGCTTCGATCGTGTCGTCGTCGGTGATCGCCGGCAGCCGAAGCGTCGCTTCGTCCCGCTCGCGTCGCCGTCGGTCTCGGCGACGTTGCTGAGGGTTGCGACCCCGATGATCTTCCCCATGTCGCTGTGGAGTTGTGTCGCAGCACGCGGTTGAACAGCGCGATCAGCTGCTCGATACGCCGGTCAGTTCGGTGCCCCGTCAGGTGACAGCGGCCGGTCGATCCGATCGGTTACATCCTCCTGAAAGCCGACCAGCAGCTGCTCGCCGCCGGCCTCGACCGGCGCGACGGTGACGTGGTTCCAAAACAGACGTCCATCCTGCCGGCGGTTTCGCAGCGTCACCGACACCGTTTCGGCGGCATCGATCCCCTCGCGGAGTCGCCTGATGCGACCGGGGTCAGTGTCGTCGGTCTGGAGGAACCGGCAGTTCCGGCCGAGCACCTCGCGTTCCTCGTAGCCGGTCAGCTCACAGAACGCATTGTTGGCGTAGACGATCGGGTTGTCTTCGGCGGTATGGTCGGCGATGATGATACCGATCGGGGCGGCATCCATCGCCTGTGTCTTCCGGCTGAGTTCGGCCTCGCGGGCGACGCGCTCGGTCACATCGCGGCCGACAAACAGGTGGTGGTCGGCAACGATCTCCGGCGTCGCGGTGTACTCGATCACGCGTTCGGAGCCCGCATCGTCAACGGCGGTAACGGTCGCCCGCTCGCTGGGATCGGCATCGGCCCAGAGCTCCTCGACAGGGATTGACTCCGAAAACAGCTCGGTGATGACCCGCCCACGGAGATCGGTGTTGTCGAGGCCAAAGAGCTCACCGGCGGCGGGGTTGGCTTCGACGATCCGGCCGTCATCGGTGACGACGATGATCGCATCGCGGGCGCCCTCGACGGCCGCCCGGTAGGTGTCACGAGCCCGGGTGAGCTCCGGCAGCTCCGGGCTGATACCCGCCGCCGGCTTCCGTGGCACCGAGACGGTCATCACCGTCCCCGAGTCGGTCGCCACCGCATCGATCGTCCCCTCGTGGCTGCTGACGATCCAGTGAGCCAGCCAGAGGCCAAGCCCGCTGCCGTGGGTGAACGGCGTCTCGGTGCCGGTGTCCAACACGTCGATCTCCTGGTTGCTGAGACCGGGGCCGTCGTCGGTGATCTCGATCTCGACGGCGTCGGGAACGGTCTCAACGGTCACGGTGATCGTCGGCGCGCTGCCGGCGTGTTTGGCGGCGTTGTCGAGCAGCTCCCGCAGCGCGCGCTCGAAGCTCGGGAGCACGGCTGTCGTGACCGAGCCGGCGGCGACAACCGAGATCGACGCCTCGGGGTAGTCGGCGGCGACATCGTCGACAAGTCGCTCAACGAGGGCCCCGATGTCGGTGGCGGTACGGTCGGCGTCGGCGGTAACGATCCGTTCGAGCTCCCGGGCTTTCTCCGAGAGCCCCAGCAGATCATCGATATGTTCGAAGACGGTCTCAGCGTGGGTGCTCTCGGCGCGGTCGGCCTCCAGCTCCTCGGCCATGAGCTGTGTGAACCCACGGATAACCGACATCTCGTTGCGGAGGTTGTGCCGCAGCACGCGGTTGAGCACCGTCGCCAGCGTCGTCTGATTGGTGAGTGCGGTGGCGACCGTCTCCCGTTCGAGCTCGCGTTCCAACAGACAGGCCAGCAGGTCGGCGAACTGACGGTCGGCGTCGGTGAAGGGCTCACAGCCCGTGGCGGCGACAAAGCAGACGGTGCCACAGGGCTCCCCGTCGAGAACGATCGGCGTGCCGAGATAACAGTCGAGCTCGCGGCTCTGGTGGGCCGGGTCGTCGGCCCACTCGCTGGCCGAGATCTCGGGGACAGCGAGCTGTTCGCCCGCATCGATCGTCCGCCGACAGTAGGTTTCGCGGAGATCAAGTTCGAGCTCCGGCGGGGTGTGACCGTCGGCGTCGTCGGTGCTGACCATCGCCTGCCAGTCGTTGGTCGCGGTGTCGATCCGGGTGAGATGGCCGTTGTCGACGCCGAGATACGACACACCGAGCTGGAGGGCATCACGAACCTTCTGATCGAACGGGCACGCCTGTCGGAAGATCTCGGTGAGCTGTCGCTGTGCGGCCAGCATGTCGTCAGGGGCTGTCATACAACCCCTCCGAACTGCTGTGGCGCAGCAACTTCCACACCATTTCTGCCGACCCGTGTGTGATACCATCGGGGACGCAAAGTCATGCTAGCATATCACAATTACTAGGCAACAAACAAAAATGTGTACCATGCGGCAGTTTACAGCCGCTCACTTCTATCGGAGCCACAGCAGGCGGCCACCTACCGATCTCGATCGGCACCTCGTGGGGGGCTGATCGATACTATTAGGAATGCGATCAGCTGATCGACAGTACCGCCCTGCTCTTAGCCGACAAGCTGGATCGGCACAAGCATAAAGCACAGCAGGCCAAACGCGAACGTTACCATGCCGACAAGGAGCCGCGGTCGCCCAAGAGGAGTCTCGTCGGCCGGATCAGCTGGCCCTTTGTAGGCGATGACCAACGAGAACAGCCCCCAAAACGCCCACAGCCCAACCGAGTCGTTGAGCCCGAGATCACGGACGTAGTAGAGATAGCCGGCGACCGTGAACAATGCGACCGGCACCAACGCGGCGATCGTCTCCTGTCGCCGGCCGACCATCGCCCGCACCATGTGGCCGCCGTCAAGCTGGCCGACCGGCAGCAGATTGAGGAAGGTGAAAAACATCCCGACCCAGCCACCGATGATGACCGGATGGGGGTTAAGCGACGGATCGTTGTAGACCACCTGCTCGCCGAGCACCCACGCGATGAGATCCATCAACGGCGGGTTGTTAAACACGATCGACTCCGCGGATTGGGACTGTTCAACAACCCGAGCCGGCAGTTCGACCGGCCCTAACGTGAGCCCGATCGCGGTGACAACGACAGTTGCGACGAGGCCGGCGATGGGGCCGGCAACCCCGATATCGAAGAGGGCTTTCCGATCCGGCATCCGGCTTTTCATCTTGATGATCGCCCCGAGCGTGCCAAACGGGAACACGAAGGGGATGACATACGGCAACGAGACGGTCACATCGTGGTACCGGCCCATCGCGTAGTGGCCAAACTCGTGGGTCATGAGCACGCCGAGGACGGCGGCGGTAAACGGCCACGCCTCCAGTATCGCCAGCGGGTTGGCAGCGATCTCCGAAAACGGGACAAAGTACCAGCCGGTGGCACCGACGAACAGCGTCGACAGGACGGTCACCGCAAACAGTGCGATGTTCGTCCACGGGATCCCCTGGCTACCGACCGTCTCGGCGGGGATCGCAACGAGGGCGGTGCCACCCTCACCGCGTCGGGCCAGCTTGAGCTCGTAGCCCGCATCCTGAAACGCCGGCCACAGCTCGCGGTGGAGCCGTTTTTCGGGGATCAGCGGCTCGCCGTAGTAGACGATCCGGTCGCCGTCGATCCGCACATCCTCAAGCTGGTACCACGTCTCAAGCTCGTCGGGACGGGGAACCGAGTTCGACTCAGCCATCGTCACCCATTGGCGGCTATACGTGACTGAACCGCATAAACGCTTGTCGTCGCCGCCGTTCCTGTTGCACCACCGGGTTCTCAGCACCCCCGTTCGTGGAGCCAGAACGCCTCGCTTTCGGTGGTTTCCTTCTTAAAGATCGGCACCTCGTCTTTCAGGCGGTTGATCCCGTCTTCGACCGTCCGAAACGCCGCCTCGCGGTGGCCCGCCAACACGACGACGAAGACGATGTCCTCACCCGGCCCCATGACGCCGACGCGGTGGTGCATCAGCACCTCGAAAACGCCCTCGCGGTCGGTGAGCTCGTCGCTGATGGCGGCCATTCGATCGGCGGCGACGCCCTCGTACTTCTCGAAGGCGAGCTGTTCGGTGCGGTCGTCGTCGGGGCTGTCTTTCACGCGCACCCGGCCGGTGAACGTTGCGATCGCCCCCGATCGCTCGGCCAGCGGCGAGGCCGCCGCCCGGTCGATCAGCGTCTGGAGGGTAACGTGTGGCCCGAAGTCGTCGATCCGGGCGGCGAGAGCGGCGATGTCGACGCCGTCGGCGGTTGGCGCGTTGGCGACGACGTTCGCCGGCTCGGGGTCGGTGTCGCCGACGACGACGGTCGGCAGTCGGTGGTGGCTCGCGCCGGCAACGACGGCGTAGGCGTAGTCGGGGGCAAGCGAATCAAGGAGATCGACAAGCGAGCGGTCGTCGCCGCGGCCGACCCACCGCCCGTCACTTGTGAGGCTGAACTGGCCGTCGGCGTCGGTCGATACCTCGCTGTCGACAGCGTTGTCGCCGACAGCAACGTCGCCAGCGACGGCGTCTCCGTCGTCGTAGTCGACAGTGGCGATCCGGCCGTCGTGGTGCTCGGCGATGGCGGCGACGAGTTCGTCGACGACCGCGCCGGCCGCGTCGCCGACGACACAGAGCGTCTGCATACCTTGGCTCGGACGCCCGGCGAACTTGAGTGTTTAGCTGAACCGTCGTTCTAACCGGGTGACGTGAAATCTGATTGTAACGTCCCAAAGACACTTATCAGGCGCGGCGGGTCGGTCGGTATGGATCGCATCGAAACGCTCGCGGCCGGTGCCGGCGGCGTGGTCGTGGTGGCACTCCTCGTCGCCCTCCTCGCGCCGGGCACGCTCTCGGGGCCGCCCGCCGAGCGCGATCCCGGCCGCGTCGACATCGCCGATGCCACCATCCAGCCACAGGACATCGGCGGGCAGACGGTCGAGTTGCGAGTCAATACGACGCTCCGGCATCGCGGCAACCCGACCCGGAACGTCAGCGTTCGTCTTCAGGCTATCGACGCCGAGTCGGGGCTGTTGGCGACAACCCAAACGGTCTCGGTCGGCGAGTTGCGCGGCGAGCGCGAGCGGATCGTCCCCGCGACGCTCAGCGTCGACCGCGAGGGCGGCTACCGCATCGAGACCGTCGTCTATCAGGACGGCCGGCGGGTCGACACCGGCCGCCAGCGGGTCAGCGGGCTGCAAGCACTGGTGCCTGCCTACGCTCGCACCCCGATCACATTCGCCGACGAGCGGACGCTCCCGCCGCTCGGCGTCGCGGTGCGGGAGGCAAGCGGTGATCGAACCACCCTCGATGCCACCGCGCTCCTGACCAATCAGGGGTCGACACAGCCGGCAAACGTGAGCGTACAGCTCACCGTCCGGCAGGCCGACTCGAATCTCGTCGCCGACCGCGCGAGTGCCGACGTTGCCGCGATCCGTCCCGGCCGAACCGCCGAGACGGCGATGACCGTCTCGGTGCCGAGCGAGTACAACTACTACATCGACGGCGTGCTGCGAAAGGACGGCGTCATCGTCGATACGACCCGGACGGCCGTGAATCTCGATCCGAGCGAGCGGCTCGCGGTCAACGAGACCAGCCGCGATGTTGCCCTCGAAGTCAGTGACTTCGAACGCGACCGACCGACGGCCGGAGCCGACGATGGCGCGGAGATGGAAGGCGACAGCGGCTCGGCGACCCCCGGCTTCGGGGTTCCGGTCGCGGCACTCGCGCTCGCACTTGGCGGACTGTTCGCACGGAGGCGTCTCTCATGACTACTGAGCCCGACGACACCACGACCACAGACGAACAGGAAACGACTGACGGCTGGGCCGATACGCAGCCGGCGGCCGAGGCTACCGAGTTCGACGACGCGGACGAGTTCGATGATTCGGACGAGTTCGACGACGCAGACGATTTCGACGACCCCGATCCCAGTTGGCTCCCGGACGATATCGAGCGCAAACTCCGGTATTTCGTCGTTGCCGCGTTGGCGTTGCTGGCGCTCATCGCGCTGCTCCGGTTTTATTTCGCCGCTTCGGCGACGATCAACGAGCTGATCGCACCGGCGTACCAGTCGCTGTTTCAGGCCCTGTTCAACCTCACAATCCTGCTGCTGTCAGGGGCCGGAATCCTCTGGCAGGCACGGGAACTCCGCTAGCGTGTCGCGGCCGGCCAAATACACGGCCGACGACGGCGTCGCTACTGGGGGTTCGGTTCACCCTGCGGCGAGTCGGCGTCGGCCGGTTCCGCCCGCCCGGACGGCCCGTCAGGATCGACCTCGGGCCGGAGGTCGCGGTAGGCCCGTGCGAGGATCGCCACGGTGACAACGCCGATAGCCGCCGAACCGATCAGCGACACAGGGGTGGCAACGGCCTGCAGCAGCGTCCACGAACCGTCGACCGGCGGCGCGCTGAACCAGCCGACCCCGGTTCGCAGCGACGTGAGCAGAAACGCAAGCACGCCGACTTCGAGCCGGCTCCCCCGAACGGTCGCCCAGCTCCCCCGGAAGGCGTCGAGGACACCCTGCTCGCGAACACCGATCTCGTGGAGCAAAAAGAGGAAATGAAGCCAGACGACGACGCCGACGGCCAGAAGGATCGCCAACAGGAGCCCACCCGACAGGAGACCGACGACCCCCGCGATCCAACCGGAGAGCCCGCTTGCGCCGAGGCCAAACAAGATAGCGAGAAGCCCAAGACCGGCAGCAACCGGCAGCAGGAACAGGAGGCCGGTATAACAGAGGGTGGCGACGAGGCCGCGGGCGGTCGCCCACCCGAGATCGTTGAACAGCGCGGCCTCGGGGATGGCGTCGGTCGCACCGGCGACAAACGTCCGGATGGCAATGATCGAAACCGGGACGGTGACGACCGCGCTGAACGCGCCGACAAGCAGCATGGCGGCAGCACCGGTGAGCTCCGAGAGCTGGCTGCCGGCGGCGATCCCGCCGGTCGGATCGATGCCCGCGCCGAGATCGACGGGCACGTAGGTCGTCCCCGCGACAAGCACCAACAGCAGACTCAGCGTTTCGACGGCGAGAAAGACCGCCGCAAAGACGGCTCCGTTCCGTGAGACAGCCACGCGGAGCCCGTCGCCGACAACAGATCGAACGTGGAGGGGCATTGCTTCCGCCTCGATTCGCTATCGGTTTAGGTGTCGCTCCGATTTTCACGCTCAGAAACTGTCGATAGAACGTATTCCAACGGAACCAATGGACACATTGAGGGGAGTACAGCTCCCTACCGGTGTCGTATGTCCGCCGATCCTCCAACGCCAGCGTGGACGATGCCCGAATACGTCGCCACCATCGTTGCCGTCCTCGCCACCGGCGGCCTCGTGTTCTACAGCGCGCTCACCGACGCGGGGCTGACCGTCGATGAGGTCGTCGTCGTCGGGCTCACCATCACCCTGCCCGCCACGCTCGCTTACGAACTCGCCCGCCGCGTGGGGCCGTCGTCACAATGAATCGAACCCACCTGTCGGCTGTCGGCGACCGCGGTACCTACCGGACGCTCCGTGTTTTACCGCTACTGTGGCTGTGATCGCTCACCGAGTTTCCGACCCTGAAAACGACCGGTAGCCTATACGTGGCCAGCCGGGCGTGGTCGGGGTGTGAGTGAGGAGCTCCCGGTCGAGGAGGTGTTGTCGCTCCTCGATGACGAGTACGCCAGAGCGATCCTCATCGCCACGAGCACGGAACCAATGTCAGCGAACCAACTAGCCGAGGCCTGTGACGCGTCGCTGCCGACGGTGTACAGACGGATCAACCGCCTCACCGACCACGACCTGCTGGCCGAACACACCGAACTCGACGAGGATGGCCACCACTACAGCAGCTACGAGGCGACGCTGGAATCGGTCGCCATCGACCTCACCGACGGCGAGCTCACGGCCGATGTATCGCGGGAACCGACCGACGCTGCCGACCGCTTCACCGAACTCTGGGAGGGGATCTGATGGTCGCCGCCGAATCCCTCCTCTATCTTCTGGTGTTGACAGCGACGCTGATCGCCGCCGCGCTTGGCCTGCTGATCGTCTTTCAGGCCTACCGGGGGTACCGGCGCAACGATAGCCAACGGATGCTGTATCTGGCCGCCGGCCTCGGGCTGATCATCGTCGCGCCGTTTGCCCTCTCGCTGGTGTTTACGCTGGTCGTGCCGGGCGATGACCTCCTGATGTCGTACGTCCTGCCACTGGCCAGCCGACTGGTCGAGATCGGCGGGCTCAGCCTCATCATCTACTCGCTGTACCGGGGGTAGAACCACCGGTGTTTCACGCCGAGAAACACCCCCTCCCGGTTTTTCAGGTGGGAGTGGCACGTCGCTAGCAATGGATCCGAACCATCCCGCATGCGGTGACGCCTCGCCCGCCGACCACACAGCCACGAAGACGACCCGCCGGCGGCTACTGGCCGCTGGTGGCGCGACGGCTCTCGCCGGCCTGGCCGGCTGTATGGACATCATGAACGCCATCGCCGGGGCGATCCTTGAGGATGTCAACGTGCTCAACGGCACCGATCAGGAACGGAGCGGTACCGTCACGGTCGTCGATCCGAACGGCGACACCCAGCTTGAGGAATCGTTCACGGTCGCGCCAAGCGACAGCGACGACGAGGAAGACACGGATGGGCCGAGCTCAACGCCAGCGTACGGCGATGTGTTCACCGACGCCGGAGAGTACACCGTGACGGTCGAACTCGACAGCGCGATCAACGAGACCAGCAGCCGGGAGGCGACGGTCACCGTCGACAACACCGAGGAACAACACATCATCGTCGCCCTCGGGGGTGACGGCGCGCCGAGCCCGATCGAGATCCTCGTCATCGATGAGTTCAGCGATCTCGCCGATCGGTTCGGCGACGACGGATAGGGTCTGACAGCCGCTGTGCGTCGGTCGCGTCTCCCCGTGTGAGAACGCTTAAGGCCGACTCGGGGGAATCAGATGGCAATGAAGGTCATCCTTTCACTCGGCGGCAGCGTCCTCGCACCGGATCTCGACGCCGATCAGGTGGCGGCCCACGCCGACGCCATCGAATCGCTTGTCGACGCCGGCTTTGAGGTCGGGATCGTCGTCGGCGGCGGCGAGGTCGCCCGCGACTACATCGCGGCTGGCCGCGAACTCGGCGGCAACGAGGTTGAACTCGACGAGCTCGGGATCGCAGCCACCCGGCTCAACGCCCGGCTGTTGATCGCTGCCCTCGATATCAAAACGAACCCAACACCCGCGGAGGATTACGCCGACGCCGGCGAAGCGCTCAACCGCGGTGATGTGGCGATCATGGGTGGGGTGATGGCCGGCCAGACGACCGACGCCGTCGCTGCCGGCCTCGCCGAGTACGTTGACGCCGACCTGCTGGCGTATGCGACGAGCACCGACGGCGTTTACGACGCCGACCCCCACGAGGATCCCGAGGCGATCCGTTATACGACGATGTCGCCGGCGGAACTCGTCGAGTTGGTCGTCCCGATGAGCCGGGATGCGGGCTCGTCGGCACCGGTCGATCTGCTGGCTGCAAAGCTGATCGAACGCGCCGGGATGCGCGCGATCGTCTTCGATGGCACCGACCCCGGCGATATCACCGACGCGCTGCTCAACGGGAGCCACACCGGCACCGACATCATCCCCAAGGGAAGCGATGAACCCGCGGAGTGGATCACGACAGAATGAGCACCGACGAGCCGGGCGATGTAGACGCCGACGACCCGACGCCTGCGACCGCCCACGACACCGCCACCGACGACCACCACGACTTCTGGGCCGAGGGTGTTGCCGACGAGATTGAACAACGCGACCCCGACGATCCGATCGTCATCAAGGGCGGCGTGTCGCCCTCGGGCGTCGCCCACCTCGGCAACGTCAACGAGATCATGCGCGGCTACTTCGTCGCCGAAGCCCTCCGCGATCGCGACCACAAGGTGCGACAGGTCTTCACCAGCGACGACCGCGACCCGCTACGGAAACTCCCCCGGAAACTCGCCAACGCCGACGGACAGATCGTCGGCCTCGGCGAGGTCGATGCCGGCGCGCTCGGCCGCAACCTCGGCAAACCCTACACCGACATTCCCGACCCATTCGGCGAACGCGACTCCTACGCCGCCCACTTCGCCGCGCTGCTGGCAGCCGATGCCGAGCGGCTCGGCGTCGATATCGAGATGTACTCCAACACCGCGCTGTACGCCGAGGGAGCCTTCGATCCCGTGGTCAAACACGTCCTCGACCGCGCCGACACCGCCCGCGAGGTACTCAGCGAGTACCAAGCAAAGGCCGACGACGACTACGTCCCGTTCAATCCGATCTGCGAGGAGTGCGGCAAGCTGACTGAGACGGTCACCGACATCGATCTCGACGCCGAGACGGTCGACTACGTCTGTACCGATATGGAGGTCGGCGACGAGACGATCGAGGGCTGTGGTCACGAGGGCACCGCCACCTTCCGGGAGGGCAAACTCCCCTGGCGGTTCGAGTGGCCCGGCCAGTGGCAGGTGCTGGATGTGGACTTCGAGCCGTTCGGCAAGGATCACGCCGAGGGCTCCTGGCCCTCCGGCGTCGACATCGCCGAGAACGTCCTCGGTATCGAGCCGCCGGTGCCGATGGTCTATGAGTGGTTCACACTCAACGGGGAGGCCCTCTCGTCGTCGGCCGGCAACATCGTCACCGTCCCCGAACTCTTGGAACTCTTGGAACCCGAGGTCATCCGCTACTTCTTCGCGCTCCACCCGAAGAAGGCCCGCGATCTCGATCTCTCCCGGCTCGACCAACTCGTCGACGACTTCGACCGCTTCGAGGAAGCCTACTACGCGGGTGTCGACGACGAGTCGGTGACTGCTTTCGCCGAGGCGGCGTATCCCTATGTCGTCGACGATGTGGCCGACGAGCGGCCGATCCGGCTGCCGTACACCTTCGCGGCTGTCCTCGGCATGGTCGAGGATCGGGAGCTCCGCGAGAAGCTGGCCCGCGACGAGGGCCACATCCCCGACGACGCCGACGCCGCAACCGTTGAGGCCGCCCTCGCCCGCGTCGAGCAGGCCCGCACCTGGGCCGAGCGCATGGACAACGCCTACAACTACCGGCTGCAGGCCGACCTCCCCGACACCGAGTTCGACGACGCGACGAGTGACGCCCTCGGCGCGCTGGCCGATGTCGTCGCCGCAGGCCACGACGGCGAGACGATCCAATCGGAGATCTACGACACCGCCCGCGAGCACGACATCGAGCCAGGCGACCTCTTCGAGGCCGGCTACCGGCTGTTTTTCGACGAGACCCAGGGGCCGCGGCTCGGCGAGTTCCTCGGTGACCTCGAACAGGAGTTCGTCGTCGGGCGGCTCCGCCGCGAGCGATAGTCCTCGCTTGGGAGGCCCCGACAGTGCTGTTCAGAGTAGCGCGATTGGGTCGTGCACAGCCCGAAAGCCGCTGCTTTTTTCACTCCTACCTACGTCGGCAGGTCGAGCAGCCGCAGTCGGGCGGGACTGAAAGGGGCGAGTCGCTCCGGGAAGACGGCCGACGCAAGCACCGCAGGAACGAGCGAAGCGAGTGACGAGGCGCGCAGCGAGGCCCTCGACCGGAGCGGCTCGGGGCTTTCGAGACAGTACCAACTTCTCTGGTGTCCAGAACATGATAATCTCAGCCGACCGGCCGTTTTAGTACGCCACCACCCCAACAGCGACCGATGAGCGAGGATCGTCCGCTGACCGAGTTCGCTGCCGACGATGCTGACGACAACGGTGACGAAGCCATCGATAGCGACGATACCGACGAGCCCACCGCTGACGACGCTGCCGATTCTCCAGTCGATGCTGAGGCCGAGCCAGCGATCCCGACCTACCGCTGGCAGCCAGAGGGCGCGACCTGCGCGGCCTGCGGCGCGACAACCGAGCGACAGTGGCGCGACGACGAGGGGTTCGTCTGTCCGGACTGCAAATCGTGGTAGCTAATCGAACCGCGTCGACCCGCGGTCAAACCCGGCTGCCAGCGTCGCCTCGTCGATCGAGCAGACTGTCGGCCGCCCGTGCGGGCAAGCGAAGGGTTGCTCGCACTCACCTAACCGATCCAGCAGCCGTTCGGCATCGTCAGTCGACAGCGAGTCGCCGGCTTTCAGTGACGGCTGACAGGCCAGCTCAGCCAGCAGCGCGTCCCGCGGATCATCCGGCGTCTCATCGGCGGCTATCCCGTCGAGCGTCGCTCGCAACGCCGCGGCGTCGGCCGTGCGACCGAACGGAGCCGGCACCGCCGAGACCCGTAGCGTGCCGCCGCCGAACGCCTCGATCCCGAACCCAAGCGAATCGAGCAAGTCAGCGTGAGCCTCGGCCAGCGATGCCGCAGCGGGCGACACCGACACGGATTCCGGCGGCTCCAGCGTCGCGGTCGGCACCGCGTCGTCGCCGACAGCGGCCTGCAATCGCTCGTAGTTGACTCGCTCGTGGGCAGCGTGCTGATCGACCACGAGCAACTGGTCGTCGTCCTCACAGAGCAGGTAGAGCTCGCGGAAGCTGCCGATGACCCGCAGGTCGGCGAAGGGATCGCTTCGGTCGACGCTGTCGAGTTCGGTCGTGAGATCGGTCGCCGCAGCCTCGGTTCGGCGCGCGTCGGCAGTCGCCAACGCGTCGCCGACAGCCGTCTCGACGGCGGCTTCGATGGCCTCCCGGTACCGCAAGCCGACCGCCTGTTTCGCCGGGTGGACGTTCGGATCGACGGCGTCGGCCGGCGGTCGCACGTCGATAGCAGCGACGGGGTAGTCGTCACCTGCGAGCAGCGAGTCGTAGCCGTCGATCACGGCCCGCCGCAGGCCGCTGTCCGCGACCGGCCGTCCATCGACAGCGACCCGGACGTGCTCGCGGCTCGCCCGCGTGACCGATGGATAGGCAAGGATTCCCCGGAGATCGAGCGAGCCGGTGCCCTCGGCGGTGTCGATATCGGTCGCGTGTTCGACCACGGTCGCCTGGCGGGCGAGGTCAGCATCGTAGACGCCGAGCAGCGCGTCGCGTGGGCCGTTGCCGGTCGTCGTGAACGTCGTCGTCCCGTCGTGGCCCAGCGAGAACCGGACTTCTGGGCGGGCGAGCGCGTAGGCCGCGACGCGGTCGCTGATCCGGCCGAACTCGGCGGCGGGGCCGGCCAGCGACTCGCGGCGCGCCGGGCGGTCGGCGAAGAGATCGGTGACAGTGATGGTGGTTCCCTGCCCGCGCGCGGCGTCGCTGACGGTCGCCTCGCCGTCCTCGACGCGGAGCTTCGTCCCGACGGCGTCGCCGTCGTTGGTCACGAGTTCGACCGTCGCACAATCGCAGATCGCGGCCAGGGCCTCCCCGCGAAAGCCGAGCGTCGAGACCGCCGTCAGTGCGTCGCTCGCGTCGGCGGGGAGCTTGCTCGTCGTGTGTCGCTCGACGGCGAGGGTGGCGTCCTCGCGGGAGAGGCCGTGGCCGTCGTCTTCGACGCGAATCCGCTCGGTGCCGTCCCCGTCGACCGCGACATCGATCCGGCTCGCGCCGGCGTCGAGTGCGTTGTCGAGGAGTTCGCTCACGACGCGGGCCGGGCGGCTGATGACTTCGCCGGCCGCGATTTCGGCGATGGTCGTCTCGTCGAGCCGGGTGAGCGACGGTGCCATTCGTGTCGGAAGGCCACACCCCGAGTGGCTTATCGGCTTCGGGACGCCTCCAGCGTCGAGCGAAGCTCGTCCAGCGTGTTGAGTGCTTCCAGCGGCGTCATTGTCGCAATGTCGAGCTCGTGGAGCTCGGTCGCCACGGCGGCCACGCTGTCGGCGTCGAGGGCCTGCCCGTCGAGCGCGTCGGCGAGCACGTCGTCTGCGTCGCAGTCACCGGCTTGTGTGCCGTTGATTGCGGGCTCGGAAGCGTCGCTGTCGCGTTCTGCGTCGTCGCTCGCAGATTGCGCAGCTGCGGCCTCACCGGTTGTCGTTTCCACCACTTCGCGGGCGCGGTCGACGACGGGTGTCGGCACGCCAGCCATCCGTGCGACTTCGATCCCGTAGGACGCCGACGACGCGCCGGGCGCGACCCGATGCAGAAAGGTCACGTCGTCGCCCTCGCGTGTCGCCGCGAAATGGAGGTTGTGGACGCCTTCGCGCTCGTCGGCGAGATCAGTCAGGCCGTGGTAGTGGGTCGCAAACAGCGTCAGCGCGTCGAGTTCGTCGTGGATGAACTCGGTGGTCGCCTGGGCGATGGCGAGGCCGTCGGCCGTGCTCGTCCCGCGGCCGACCTCGTCGAGCAAGACGAGCGAGCGGTCGGTCGCGTCGTGGAGAATCTCCGTCAACTCGCTCATCTCGCGCATGAACGTCGACTGGCCGCCGGCGATGTCGTCGCTCGCGCCGACGCGGGTGAAGATCCGGTCAAGGATCGGCAGCTCAGCCGCTTCGGCGGGGACGAAACTCCCCGTCTGGGCGAGCAGGCAGATCAGCGCGACCTGGCGCATGTAGGTCGATTTCCCGCTCATGTTGGGGCCGGTGATGATCGCCACGTCGCCGCCGGCGAGGTCGGTGTCGTTGGGGACGAACTCCGCCTGGGTCGTTTCGACGACAGGGTGGCGGCCGCCGCCGATCTCGATGCCGGAGTCGGCGTCGGCAGCCTGGAGATCGGGCCGAACGTAATCACCCTCGGTCGCGGCGATAGCAAGGGAACACAGTGCGTCGAGTTCAGCGATCGCACTCGCCAGTGCCTGAATCCGGTCGGTTTCGGCGGCGACGGTCTCCCGTACCTCGCAGAACAGCTCGTATTCAAGGCTGTCGGCGCGTTCCGCGGCCCCGAAGATCTCGTCTTCGCGCTCCTTGAGTTCGGGCGTGTAGAACCGCTCGGCGTTTTTCAGCGTCTGGCGGCGGGTGTAATCGTCGGGCACCTGATCGAGATTCGGGTTCGTCACCTCGATGTAGTAGCCGTGAACCTGGTTGTGGCCGACCGACAGCGAGTCGATGCCGGTGCGCTCGCGTTCGGCGGTTTCGAGGTCGGCGACCCACTCGCGGCCGTCCTGTTCGGTCGTTCTGAGGTTATTGAGCTCGTCGTCGAAGGACTGTTTGATGACACCGCCTTCGGTGAGTTCCATCGGTGGATCGGTCGTGATGGCCTCGTCGATCAGCGTCGCCACGTCCCGCAACTCGTCGAGGCGGTCGTGGTGATCGCTCAGCGCGGGAACCTCGGCGATGATCTCCTTCAGCTCGGGGACGATCGACAGCGTCGCCTGCAACGCGCGGAGATCACGGGCGTCGGCACGCTCCCGCGAGATGCGGCCGGCCAGCCGTTCGAGATCGTAGGCCTCCGCCAACAGATCGGAAAGGTCGCTGCGGGCGATGCCGTCGCCGACGAGGGCGTCGACCGCGTCGAGTCGCGCGTCGATCTCGGTGCGGTCGACCAGCGGCCGGCGAAGCCAGCGATCCAGACACCGCCGCCCGAGCGCGCTCGCGGTCTCATCGAGCACGTCGAAGACGGTCGCACCCGATCCTGGCCCGCGGTTGTCGAACAGTTCGAGGCTCCGGAGCGCGGCGGCGTCAAGGCGGAGTTGCTCGCGGTGGTCGTGCCGCCGGATACGGGAGATGTATTCGAGCGGGCCGTCGTCGCCCTGCGTGTACTCGGCGTAGGCCAACACCGCGCCGCAAGCCCGCCCTTCGGCGTCGCTGTCGAAGCGGCGGTCGGGGTCGGCGACGTACTCGCTCAGCCGCTCGCGGGCGACAGTGGGGTCGAATAACTCGGCGTCGATCCCGGTTTCCATCCAGTCGCCGTCGGGGGCGACCGTCGGCGCGTCGTCGGCGACGAGCAGTTCGTTGGGCTGAACCCGGTCGAGTTCCTCGCGCACGTCGCCGCGGGTCGGGACGGTCGTAACAAAACATTCGCCGGTCGAGGCGTCGACGGCGGCGATGCCGTAGCCGTCTCGCTCGCCGTCGTCGATCTCGCGTTCGACCACGCTTGCGACGTAGGTCGTCGAGCCTGCCGCCAGCAACTCGTTTTCGACGACTGTGCCGGGGGTGATGACTCGCGTTACTGCGCGGTCAACGAGTCCGCTCGCCTCTTCGGCGTCTTCGACCTGATCAGCCAGCGCAACGCGGTAGTCCGCGTCGACGAGGGCTTCGAGATACGAGGCCGCGTTGTCGATCGGAACCCCGGCCATCGGGTACTCGCCGGTGGAATCCTCGCGTTGCGTTAGCGTCACCTCACAGACGCGGGCGACTGCCTCGGCGGCCTCACAGAAGGCTTCGTAGAAATCACCGACCTGAAAGAGAACGAGCGCGTCGGGGTGTTGCTCACAGAGCTCGACATACTGACTCAGCATCGGCGTCACGTCGTCCTTGCGGTCGGCCATCGTCGGCGGCAGTCCCGTCACCGGGGTCATAGCCGGGAGGCCGTTCGCAAGCGGTATAATCGCTCGGATGTCGGCGAGGCCGCAGGGAAGCGGCTGGAACGCGTCGTGTGCCCGGGTTGGACGGCTGTGGCTCCCAACACGCGGCCTGAGACCGGTTGTAAATCCCGACACTGTTTAATATGACCATCCTGTAGTCCGAACTGTAATGTCGGAAGTCTGCTCGACGTGCGGATTGCCTGATGAACTCTGCGTCTGCGAGGACGTTGCCAAAGAGTCTCAACAGATCAACATCCGCATCGACGAGCGCCGCTACGGGAAGGAGGTAACGGTCATCGAAGGATTCGACCCCGGTGACGTGGATATGAGCAGCCTGTCGTCGGATCTCAAATCCAAGTTCGCCTGCGGTGGCACCATCGAGGATGACGCCATCGAACTCCAGGGCAACCACCAGGGTCGCGTGGAGGATTTCCTCCGCGATAAAGGGTTTACTGTTGCGTGAGCTAGCGATCTAACCGCCTTCCGTTCTGACGCCTGTTTGTTCTCTCACAGCGGCCGGATCGGCGTTGGGAATCGTTATTGGACTCCGGGGCGTTGTGACAGCTATGTCGGCATGGCGGGCCATGGCTGTGGCGGTGATCGTGGGTGTGAGTCTCCTCACCGTCCCGATCGCAGCCGGGGCAACACCACCAGCCGCCGCCACACCGGTCGGCGACGACACCCCAACAGCAACTACAGCAGGTGTCGACGACACCCCAACACCGACGCCGCTGTCGACACACACCGAGTTGCGGCTGACGACGACGCTGGATCGAACGCCGGATCGGGTCGGGGAGATCACCGCCACCGTCACCGCCGAGATCCCCTCACAGTTCAGAGAACTCACCCTCCAACTCCCGGCGGACGCGCGGGTCGTTTCGACCAGCGGCTTCACCCGAACCGCCACCGACAGCGTCGAGTGGGACAGCAACAGCAATCCTGCCACCGTGCGCTACCGGATCGACGCAGACGTCCGGAGTGCGGCCGACCAGCCCGGCGCGGAGGGCACCTACCGGTTTGCCGACACCGCCAACTGGTCGCTCGTGCGGATCCCGTCGGTCGGCGACATCAGCGGTCGGATCGTCGGCGACGACCCCGAGATCGTCCGTGAAACCGAGATCGACGGCCCGGGTGTCGCCGGCGACCAAATCGCCTATCTCGGCCCCTACGACCGACGGACGCGAACGGCCCACAGCCAGACGTTCCACCTTGTGGTGCCCGAGACAGCCGACCTCGAAAGCGAGACAAGTGAGATCTTCGAGTCGGTAACCGCCGCATCCGATCGGCTCCGGATCGGCGACCGCGACGACGAGGTGTTGATGATCGCCGCCCCGACCGGCGACGTTGAGTGGGCCGTCCGCGGGATCCAAACCGGCGACAGCGACTTCTGGGTGCGGGCCGACGAACCCGTCGACACACCGGCAAACAACTGGGTACACGAGTATGTCCACACCCGCCAGGAGTACACCGCAGCCGCGGACGCCCGCTGGATCACCGAGGCGACGGCGACCTACTACGCCGCGCTGTTGACGCTGGAGGCCGACCGCGTCGAGTTCGATCGCTTCCAGCGGTTTCTCGCACAGGGCGAAGACGAACCCCAAGCGTCGGCGGTCATGACCGACCCCAACACCTGGGAGAACTTCGCCAACTACCGGAAGGGCGCGCTCGTCGCCGGCGATCTCGATCGTCGGATCCGGCTGACAACCGACGGCGAGGCCAGCCTCGATACCCTCATGCGAGCGATCAACAGCCACGAGGGAGAGCTCACCGCGGCGGACATCGCGGGCTATATCGACGCCATCGCCGGCGAGACGGCTGCCAAGGAGACCACGGCGGCGACAACCGCCACAACCGTCGATCCGATGTGGAGCCGCGACAGCCACACCGCCGCCTTCGGGGCCGAGCCCGCCCGCTTTGCGTTCCGGTTTGCCGACGAGACGCCGATCAGTGTCGGTGGAACGAGCCGCCGGCTTCCGGCGTCGGGAGAGAATCTTACGGTCGGCCTCAACGAGACGGTCTCGGTGGGTGTCACCGTCGAGAACGTCGGCGGGACAGACGGCGCGTATGAGCTACCGTTCCGGATCGGCGACAACACAACGACACGAACCGGCCGGCTGGCACCGGGCGCAACAACGACCCACCGGTTCGCCCAGCGGTTCACCGCCCCCGGCAGCTACCGAATCGCCGTCGGCGGCGAGGAGATACGGGTGACGGTCACGGAGACCGCCACGACAACAGACGCACCGATCGACGTCCCCACCGAGATCGAGGTGCCCGGCTTCGGGGTCGCCGGTGCTGTACTCGCGGTTGGACTGGTCGCGCTGCGACACAGCCGGCGGTCGTAGCTGTCGTCGACAGGCGATTAGAACGGTGCCTCAGGGCCATCGTCGGCGGGCTGCGTTGTCGACGCCAGCGGCCCGTCCCAGGCGGTGAGTCCGCCCTCCATGCTTTCGACCTGACAGTCGGCGGTGCCTTCGTAGGAGCCGATCAGCCGGGCGGCCTGCACGCTTGCCTGGCCGTGAGGACAGACGGTCACGATCCGGTCGGCATCGGTGAGCTCGGCGACACGGTTCGGGAGCACCTCGAAGGGGATGTTGACGCTGTCGGGGATATGTTCGCGCTCAAAGGCGGCCGGGGTGCGGATGTCGACGATGCGGGGCGGCTCGTCGCTGTCGCGGAGTGCGGCCACCGTCGACGGGGAGATCTCGCCGTCCATACCGCGTGGATGCCGAGCCGGGGGGATAAGTCCCTCGCCCGCGGCGACCCAGCGGAAACACAGCCACAGCGCGCCGACCACACCGTCGCCGGTGTGGGGTGGAACTCAGGAGAGTGGGAGCTCGCGGTTATCCTTGTAGTAGAAGATGATCCCGAAGACGATCGTCATCAGGAAGTACACCAGCGCGAAGATCACGCCCATCAGCACGCCCATCAACGGGCCGGTGTTCCACACCAACAGCGCGTACAGCGTCAACGGAAAGATCAGCGTCGTCGAGATGAGCACCAGCGCGATCGACGGCGAGATGGTCGTCTCACGGAGGGCGATCAACACGCGTCTGGTGCGACCCGTGGCGAGAAACCGGATGACGCGCTCCTGCACCATACGGGTGGCAACGACCCGAGATGCTAAATACTCACTGGCTGGGCGACGGTGTCGCAGGTGGTCACAGCGGGGTGAGCCTTTTGTTGCCACCGGCCGACCACCAGCCATGGAGGATCCGTTTGTCGTCGTCGGTGCTGACGCCGCGGGCCTGAGTGCCGCCAGCAAATGCCGCCGTGTCGACCCCGATCGAGAGGTCATCGTCTTCGAGAAAGGTCGATGGATCTCGTATGCCTACTGCGGGATGCCATACTTCATCGAGGGCCGCATCGAGCAGCTGGGCGACCTGCTGTCGCTGTCGCCAGCTGAGGCCGACGAGCGTGGGATCGACCTCCGGCGCGGCCACGAGGTGACGGCTGTCGACCCCGAGGACAGCACTGTCACCATCGCCACCGACGACGGAGCGATCGAACAGCCCTACAGCGACCTGCTCGTCGCTACCGGCGGCCGAGCGACGACCGGCCCCTTCGATCTCCGCGACCTCGATGGCGCGTTTACACTACACAACATGGACGCGGCCGCCGCGATTGACGCCTACATCGCCGACCCAGAGACCTACGACGAGACGCGGATCGCCGACACACCGGCCGACCGCCAGCGGGTCGCCCACAACGCCGAACAGCCGGCCCCCGAGACCGCGGCGATCGTCGGCGGCGGCTACGTCGGCGTCGAGATGGCCGAAGCCCTGCGCGGTCGCGGGCTGGATGTCCATCTCTTCCAGCGGTCGGGCCACGTCCTCCAACCGTTCGGCCAGGCTGTCGCCGACCGGGTCGAAACCGAACTGGAAGCCAAGGGCGTCCACGTCCACACCGACACCCCCGTTGAGCGTCTCGTCGGCGACGACCGGATCGAGGCGATCAGCTACGAGGGCGGCCGCCAGCCGGTCGATCTCGCGGTCGTCGGCGTCGGTATCGAACCAAACACCGGACTGGTGGCCGACACCGACATCGAGTTCGGTGCCGGCGGCGCGATCACCACCGACGAGTACGGCCGGACGAATCTGCCGGATATCTATGCGGCCGGCGACTGTGCGACCGCACGCCACACCGTGACGGGCGAGCAGACATGGATGCCACTCGGACTAACTGCCAACCGTGGCGGGCGGGCGGTCGGTGCGACCGTCGCCGGCGACCCCGAACCGGTTGGCGATATCGCCGGCACAGCCGTTGTCAAGGCGTTCGATCTCGAATGCGGCCGGGTCGGGGTTGTCGACGCCGACGCCGCCCGCGAGGCCGGGTTCGACCCGGTACGAAAGACGATCACCGCCGGCTCCCGGTCGGGCTACTACCCCGGTGCGGCCGAAACCGATGTGACCCTCGTTGCCGACCGCGAAACCGAGCGGTTGCTTGGCGGGACGATCGTCGGAGCAGACCGGGCGGCCGTCCGGATCAACACGCTGGCGACGGCACTGGAGTCGGGGCTCACCGTCGCCGAACTCGAACGCCTGGATCTCCCCTACGCGCCGCCGTTTAGCCCCGTGTGGGATCCGGTGTTGGTCGCCGCAAAGGTGCTGGGCGGCGCGCTGTCGTGACCTGCAATCCAGTAAGAATGAGCACTACACTTATGTGATGATCGTTCGTGTGTCAAACAGGAGGCAGTTCACATGTACGACAACATCCTCTATCCAACCGACGGTAGTGAGGCCGCAGAGTCAGTGATGGAACACGTTCGAACGCTTTCAAACAGCTATGATGCGACGATTCACGTCCTGTATGTCGTCACACCCGACAGCGGCGATGCGTCGCTCACGCTCAACAAAGACGAGCAAGGCAACTGGCGGACGGGGATGTTCAAGCGAAAGGGCGAACCGGTCAGCACCAGCGGGATGGCAAAAGGCAGCGTCGATGTCAACGAGGTGCTCCGCGCGGAGGGTGAAGGCTACACCCAGGCGATCGCCGACGAGTTGGAAGACGACGGCTGTGATACCGTCTGTGTCTGTCGTGAGGGGAAACCCGATCAGGAGATCCTCGCGTACGCCGCGGAGAACGATATCGATATCATCGCCATGGGCACCCATGGCCGCAGCGGTGTCGAACACGCCTTCCTCGGCAGCGTCACCGAGAAGGTCGTCCGGAAGTCAGAGATCCCGGTACTGACGATCCGCCAGGACGATTAAGCCGACAGGATCCCGTGTTCTTTTGCCAACAGGACGCCTTCGAGAGTGGCATCGTTTGTCGGCTGTGATCGGGCAACCGACAGGGCCGCCTCAACTGGCACCGATTTCGGTACCAGAAACTCGTTTGAGTCGAGTGTTCGCTCAGCCGGTGTCAACTCGGTCGCAAGCACGATCCCACGACGGTGTCGCAACAGGCCGGTTGAACACCAGAACTCTTCGAGGAGTTCGGTCTCATCGGGGACAAAACCAACCTCCTCTTGGAGTTCGCGGGCCGCCGCCTCGGTGAATGATTCATCCGGCTCGACGATCCCGGCCGGCAGTTCATACTGAGTTTCTCGGATTGTCGGGCGATACTGCTCGACGAACAGCAGCTCGCCGTCGGTCACCGCAACGATCACCGCCGCCGGCGGCAGTTCCGCCCAGTAGTACCGCTTTTCGGAGCCATCGGGCTGCTCAACCAGATCGTAGCCGCCGGTGAACCAGCCGGTGTCGTACTCGGCGACCGAGTCGATAACCGGCCACTCGGGGTCGGCGAGCGTCGATAGCTCGTGGGTGTCGGTCGATCTGTCGCCAGCCGCGTCGTCAGACCCACTCATTGTTGGTCACCACCAGCCCCGTCGCTATCGATGGCAACGCTGTAGCGTTCACCCTCGTAGGTGACCAGCACCCGATCACCGTCGTCGCGGACGGCCTCGGCGTCGAGTCGCTGGAGGGCGTCGAACTCGTCGAACGGCGAGTGGGCGAACCACGTCTTGTAGCCGCCGAGGGCGCGCTGATACCCCGCCGAACGGCCGTCATCGGCGGTCACCGCCTTGGTGAGATACGGGAACCGCCGCTCGCTGATCGCGGTCACGTTGACCGCGGCTCCACCCTCGTCAGTCGGGGTCGCTTCGAGATAGTAGGCCTCGCCGCTGCCGAGATAGCTCGGAACCGCACCGACCGCAAGCAGCGCGACAACGACAAACCCCGTCAGCAACAGCGCGTTCCGCATGATCCGGCGCATACCGGTCGTAGGCGACCCCCCGGGATACGGATTTCGGGACGGCAGCGACCGCTTCGGGGAGCGGTGGCGACCGGTTTTTGTCCGCCGAGAGCCAACGCCACCCATGGAGTTTCGCTTCGAGCTGGCACTGGCCGCCCACCTCGAAGCAACGACCGACTGGCTGATCGCCCGCCAGCTCGGCGGCGCGGTCGCCGACCCCGGGGGTCGGATCGTGGATCTCTGCTGTGTTCGGCCCACCGATGCCCTCGACGATCGCGCAGCGATCACCAGCGAGACGATCCCGCCGCTGGCGATCGAAAGCGAGGTTAGTGCCGGCGCGGCCGTCGACTGGCGAGACGCCTTCGACTGCAGCATCGACCACGCCCGGAGCGTCGTCGACCGCGCTGTCGACTGCGGGTTTTTCGAGGTCGAACGCCGGAATGGTCGGCGGTACGTCCGCCAGACAACGCGATATCCCAACTGGATCGATTCGCTGGTCGGGATCGAAAACAAACCTGATCTCGACCGACCGGGTGATCTCGACCGCCAGCTTCGGGTCGATATCGCGCTGGGGCTCTTCGATGAGGTGATCCTCGCCACCGAGAGCTACGTGACGCGGGCCCATCTCAACCGCCTGCCGGAGGCCGTCGGCGTCTGGCGGTTCGATCCCGACAGCGGCGAGCGAACGGTTGTCCGTGAGCCGACGCCGCTGGCGACCGACGAGCCCGGGATCGAGCCGACGAACGCCGAGCCGCTCCGCACCGATATCGCCGTTGTCGACGCCGACGCGAAAGCCCGCAAGCGACGGCGGATCGCCGAGCGCGCCTACGGGAAAGGATGGCGCGCCTACGACTTCCCGGCCTGCGAGCACGCCGAGGCGACCGACGATGGTCGGCCGTACTGTGAGTGGTTCGACCGCGTTGTCGACCCCGCGACCGACTGCGGCGAGTCGTGTCCGGGCTACGAGCCAAGCGACCCACCCGAGGTCGACCGCGAAACGCTCCGCGCGGAGCGAAGCCCGTGGGTCGCCGATCCCGACGGCATCACCCGATCACAGAGCGGGCTGGGTCGGTTTCTGTAAGCTGTTGTTCTCGTCGTGGGGGCGTTATTCGGCGAAGTAGCTCGTGAAAAAGCCCGAGAGGAACGCCGAGATCGCCACCGAGAGCGTCACATCGCTGAGCGTGTAGCTGTCGTCGTCGCCGGCGAGGGCGACAGTGACGGCGACGCTGATGACAAGCGAGATGATCCCGTTGATGACATCCTTGCTGAGAGACATACTGTACCGATGGACTGCAAGCAGTATAGATGTTCCGCGCCTGGGGCCGATCCCAAGGGGCGATCCCGAGCGAGTCAGTTCCAGAACAGCTTCGAGCGTGGACATCCTGGAACGCCTATGCCCACTACCCTTGACGGACAGACAGCGATCGTCACCGGCGCAAGCAGCGGGATCGGCGCGGCGACCTGCCGCGGGCTCGCCGCCGAGGGCGCGGCCGTCGTGCTTGCCGCCCGCAGCGAGGATCGGCTGCGCAAACTGGCCGCCAAAATCGAGGCTGACCACAGCGTCGAGACGTTGGTCGTCCCGACCGATGTCCGCGAGGAATCGGCTGTCGACGACTTGATCGAGGCGACAGTCGCCGAATTCGGCGGGTTTGCTATCCTCGTCAACAACGCCGGATTGGCCCGCGGCAGCGATGTCGAGACGATGGCGACCGACGAGTATGAGACCATGCAAGAGACGAATATCGACGGGATGTTTTACGCGACGCGGGCGGCGATCCCCCACGTCCGCGAGCGTGAGGGGCATCTGATCTTCCTTGGTAGCTTCGCCGGGCAGTATCCTCGCTCGTACAACCCTGTCTATGCGGCCTCGAAATGGTGGACGCGCGGCTTCGCCAAGAGCGTCGCCGCCCAGGTCGGCGACGACGGCGTCGGCGTCACTGTTGTCAACCCCGGCGCGGTGCGCACCGAGTTTGAATCCACCGATGGCCGCACCTTCGAGGAGGTCTTCGAGGAAGGCGAGGCCAGCGAACCCGCAGAGGTCGCCGACGCCATCGTCTTCGCCGCGACACGAGCGGGCGCAAGCGTTAGCGAGATCGATATCAACAACCGCAGCAAGTTCGCCGACGACTTTTGAGCGACGCAAGGTGCTGGTCACACGAGTCAACCGGGCGACAGTACCCAAAACGACAGGCCGTGTTGATCGGCAGCGGCGACGCAACCACCCCTCAGCGACGGCCTTCGATCAGTCCGTCGTCGACGCCGATGTCGGTGTGTCGGCCTCCAGACGGGTCACACCGGTTGCATCGAGGCGGTACCTCTCACCGTCGACAGCGAGTGGCTCGGCAAAGGCCTCATCGGCCGGATAGTAGTGAGCCGTATGCACCAACCGCGTTACGTCGGCATCGAGGTCGGCCGCCAACGCCAGCGCGCCCTCGCGGGTCATATGTTTGGTGCCGAAACTTCGGGGGACGCCATCGGCGTCGTGGTGACTGCCGCCAAGGGGGTGGCGATCACAGAGCGCGGCCGGCACGATCGCATCGGCGAGAAACAGGTCGGGATCGCGGAGTCGATCGCGGGAGGAGTCGGGGATGTCGTAGCTGGTATCGCCCGACAGCGAGAGTTTCGCACCCGTCTCGGGGTCGACGACAACGAGGCCGTAGCAGATCAGCGGCGGGTGGTCGACCGGAACAAGTGTAAGTTCGAGCCCACAGACCTCGATCGGCTCCAGCGGCGTCACATCGTGGACTGACACCCGGTCGAGGTAGTCGTACTTCCGGCGAACCGTCTCGGCGACGGACTCCCCGGTTTCGGGGTCAACCTCGTTGGCGGCGTAAACGGGGAGGTCATCGAAGATCCGGTAGGCGTTGCCAAGACCGTCGAGATGGTCGAAGTGGATGTGGGTGACGACCGCGGCGTCAGGAAGCGGCACCGATCGGCGAAGAAACTGCTGGCGGAAATCCGGGCTGAGATCGATCAGGATCGATTCCCCGGTGCGTTCGTTTTCGATATGCACCGAAAACCGGCTCCGTTCAATGCCACGCTCCCGGGCGAGAGCACAGGTTGCACAGTCACAGCCGACGGTCGGCGTCCCCGTCGTATCGCCGGTACCGAGGAGGGTGACGCGCATGCTCATCGGGGAACCTACTGGGGTGGTGTTTCGGCGTCGTCGGCGTCGGCTGACCCCTCGTCCGCGTGGTCGTGGTCGCCGTGATCGTGTTCACTGTGCTCATGATCGCCGTGGTCGTGGTCGTCGGCACTCCCGGTGAGGGCCGCGCCGTCGCCGTCGATCATATCCATGTTTTTGAGGTTGTCTCGCTCCTCGAAGTCCTCGACGGCGGCGATCAGGTCGTCCTGTGTGAGTTCGGTTCGCTCCTCGGTGAGCGCCTCAAGCACAGCCTCCCGGAGCACCATCCGGAGGTCGCTGCCGGTCAGCCCCTCGGTGTGTTCGGCGATCATCTCGGGATCGAAGCCCTCGATCTCCATCGGCTGAGTGATGACCTCAAGGATGTCCGACCGCATCCCGCGATCCGGTTTCGGGAAGTTGACAATCTCGTCAAAGCGTCGCCACGCCGCAGCGTCAAGCTGGTCGGGGTGGTTGGTCGCGCCGATCAGGAGGACATCGTCGCGGATCAGCGAGATGTCATCGATCGATTTGAGGAGGGTGTTGACCGCCCGTTTCAGCGCGGCGTGTTCGTCGCTGCGGCGGGTTTTGGCGACCGAGTCGAACTCGTCGATAAAGAGGATACACGGCGAGAGCCGTTTGGCGACCTCGAAGGTCTTTTCCACATTCTTGGCCGTCTCGCCGAGATACTGGCTGGTGATCATCGAGAGCTTCACCTCGACAAAGGGGAGGCCGAGTTCGTGAGCCAGCGCGCGGGAGATCGTCGTCTTCCCGGTGCCTGGCGGGCCGACAAACAGCAGTTTGCCGATCTCGCGTAGCCCGATCGAGGCAAGGTAGTCGCGGTGTTCGATCGCCTTGACGATCTTCTGGATCTCCTCTTCCTGGTCGGTTGTGAGCACGAGGTCGTCGAGGGTCATCTCGATTTCCTCGGGGGCACGCACCGAGACGAGATCCAGCATCTCGGCGTCGTCGTCCTCGTCGAAATACTGCGACAGCAGCGCGTCGATCCAGACGCGGTCGGCCTGGATCGGGCGGGTGTTCTCGCGGGCGTCCTCGTAGGTGACCGAAACCCCGTCTTCATCCTCGGCCGCGGAGGCGATCGTGGGGTTTGTCGCCAACTGCTCGTCGTCAGCGCGTTCGAGATACCACTCCAAGGCCATCTCCGGTTGGGTCAGTGAGATCTCCCCGGAGAAGTCATCGCGCTGGGTAAACAGAAGGCCGGAGACGGCCTCCCATGGGCGTTCGACGCCGGTGGCCGTGCGGGCGACCGACTCGGTCACCTTCAGCGGGCGGGCGATCTCACCCGGGGGAGCCGGTTCGTCGGCTGTCGATGCATCGGTCTCGTCGGCATCGTCGGCCGTCTCGGTATCGGTCCAAAACACCTGCCGAAAGCGCGGCGGGAGATCGTTCTCGTCTAACGAGCGTGTCTCGTTGTAGACGTGGGTCGTCAGGAGGAACTCGACAACGGTCAACGCCGGGTTACTCATCCCACATACCTTCTGGCTAAGTTTTCTTAAGACCGTCGAAGCAACCCCCTCGGGACACCGGCAGCCACTGCCACGGGAATACGCGATTGTGAAACAGAGTAAATTTAGCACAGCTATGGGCAGAAATGCGGCTCTTTGAGACCGATATTCAATACAGACACATTATACAGATTTATAAGTCGGACAGATTCCGGCTATCAACCCCACAACCAGACAAACGTCAACGAGCAGTGTTTTACCGCGTCGACCCGACACCTCACCAACAGCCGAAATGAGGGCCACGCCACCAGCCGAACGCCGACACCCACACAGCCCCCAACCCACGGACAGTGGGCGATCACGACGGGTCACACCGGCGTCGCGGCCGGCCGACGCTGCCACCGACACCGACCGCCGCCAACGGGAGGGAACAGTGTGTCGCTGACAGACGATGATGGCACCGCAGAGCAGCCACCGACCGACGATGACACCACTGCGGCCCACGCCGACACCGGCCGAGCGGGGCTGATCCTCGCCGGCGGTCGCTCCGAGCGGTTTCCCACCATCGACAAGGCGTTGGCACCGCTTGACGGCAAACCGCTGCTCCGGCACGTCGCCGACGCGTTGAGCCCCGCGGTCGACGAACGCATCATCAACTGCCGGCCCGACCAGCAGGCGGCGTTTGCCGAGGCGGTCGGCGACGACCCCCGGTTTGCGATCGATCCGGTCGCTGATCGCGGGCCGCTGGCCGGGTTGCGAACCGCGCTGGCGGCGACCGATGCGACGTATGCGGCGGTGCTACCCTGTGATATGCCGTTTGTCCCTGCTGGATTTATCGAGTATCTGTTTGGCCAAGCCCAAAACGAGACGGGAGCGGTGCCGTGTGTTGGGGGCCAACAGCGGTCGCTGCCGGCAGTTGTCCACGTTCGGGCGGCCGCCGCGGCCTGTGCGGACGCACGCCAGCAACACGACGGGGGGCTTGCGGCATTCGTTTCGGTGCTTGATCCGCTCGTTGTCCCCGAGCGAACGGTGACCGCACACGTCGAAGCGACGGCCTTCAGCGATATTGATACCCACGAGGATCTCGCCGCCATTCGTGACGAACGTCGTCGCGGCGGGCAGTAATCGTGTGAGCCGCGTCAACCACCGAGATCAAGTTGCCCAAGCCACGCCAGCAGGTCCGGGGCGAAGGGGTAGGGCCACGCGCTGCCGAAGATGGCCTTGAACGTTGCCGCAATGCTGAAAACGATCGTCAACAGCCCGCCAACCCCGCCGAAAAAGAGCAGTGCCCCGCCGATAATGACCGAGATGGTCGCCACTGGCTCCGGTAAGATCGGCAGCGAGACCATCCCACCGCTGGCCGCCGCACCCTCGTCAGCACCGAGGATGAACAAGACCATGCCGACAAGCGCCAGCAAGAACACTGAGAGATGCCAGTTCAACGCGTTGCGGGCGTTGGCTCGGGTGAACTGGTGGGAGGAAAGCAGGTAGACGATGGCGGCGATCACGATGCCGATCCCGAAAAACCCGGTAAACAGGGTGATCGGGTGGATAAAGATCCCCAACACGGAGCGTTCGGCGAGCAGTTCTGGGCCGTCGGGCGAATCAGGTGGGGACATCGATAGCGTCGTTGGCGGGGATACTCACAGCATCGGTATCAAATCACTGGATCCGAACCGCCGGCGCAGCCAGCGGACGACCCGCTCGGTGAGAAGGATCCCGAGACTCACGAACAACAGATCGAAGGCGGTGTCCCAGAAGACAACGTCGCTGCTTGTCACACCGATATCGAGACCGGCGATCGTCAGGAGCGCGCCGAGGGTTAACAACAGCAGCGTCAGTTGGAGGCCGGCAAGCGCGAGCGTCCGAACCCCGGCGGTATCACGCATCGTGAGAAACCCCCACGTCGAGAGCCGATCCAGCGGCGAGTCGCTGGCCAGCTGTCGTTTGCCCGTCGGCGACAGCGGCCAGTCGGCCTCGGGGTGGTTGATGTAGTAGAGCGTGATCGACTCGGGGTAGGTCTCGGTGGCGACGATATCGATCGCCTGAAGCTCGTTCAGCCGGTTGCGAACCGTCGCCGTCGACACGTCGGGTTTGATCCGCGCCTGGAGCTGGCGGATCGAAAAGAACGGTCGATCGGCGTCCAGCATCGTCTCGACGACGTGGGCTTGCGTCAGCGTGTTGTCGAGGTTGCGGTCGATCCGCTCGTCGATCCACTCGGGCAGCGACGACACGGGCGGGGATTTGCCGGCATCCATTATAAACCTCCCAGCGTGATCTCCGTGACTGAAACGACCAGCCGATCAATCATCGCCCACGGTTGAGGCCGGGCGGTGGCCGTAGTCGCCGGCCGCCGGCTCGGCTGTCGATTCGATGGTGATCTCGCCGGTCAGTCCCGCCTCGGTGACCGAGACAGTGATCGACGCCGGGCGAGCGCGGTACCGCGCGCGGTGGTTGCCATCGGGGGCGATCTGTGTCTCGACGGCGACGAGCCCGGCGGTTTCGAGGCGATCCAACCGCCGGTAGATCGTGACGGTTGAGGCGGTACAGCGATCAGCGAGCGCGGCTGCTGGCTTCGGGCCATCGGTCAGCGCGTCCAGAATCGATCGAACGTAGTCGTCGGCGAGCAACGACAGGATCTCCTCGACAGCGACACCATCGCCCGATTCCGGTTGGCATGATTGGGAGGGCTGCATACATCCCACCCATGGCTGAGAGGGTCATAAATCGGGCCGAGAATTCGGCGTCGACAAACCGCGATTTCACCGCCGTAAATCGGCGTTTTGCGCGCGTGAAATCACCCGACAGCGACCTAATTTGGTCGTCTCCGTCTCTGCTCGGTTGTTCGCCGTTTGGTGCCTACCTGATACAGCGAGAGAGTCCCGCCCTTTCCGTGAGGCGGGGGTGTTCCGACCACAGTCGGAACCGGACGCCGAACAGGGCGTTGACAAATCGCTCCGCGATTTGTTCGCACGCCAGAAATCCCGATTTCTGGGGACGGGCGTGAATCGCGTGCGCTCCACTGAATCATCCGCCCACCACTGCTAATCCTGAGTCTCAAATGGTGGTGATATCATTTCACTTTCACCGTGGAAGGCTGACGTTCAAACCCGCCGGGAATGTACAGTGAAATGGCAGATGAAGCGAACCAACACCTTCGCCGTGCGCCCGCTCTGCGATGCCGATGAGCAGGTGCTGCGGGAGTTGTTGGACGGTTCGGCCGCGCTCTGGAACGAAATCAACTACCAGCGTTTGATGCGGTACAACGACGAAGACGGCTTCGAGGGCGACGTATGGGACGCCGATACTGGCCAGCTCGAAGGCCAGTACAAAGGCGTCCTCGGTGCCTCAACCGCCCAGCAAGTGATTGCAAAAAACAGTGAGGCATGGCGGTCGTTCTTCCGACTCAAAGAGCAGTTCCACGATCCTGACAACCAGCAGGTGACGGAACATCCGGAACCGCCGGGGTTCCGTGGCAACGAAGATGATGGGCGTGTTCTCAAAGGTGTCATCCGAAAGGACGCATACACCGTCGAGTGGGGCGACCGCTCTCGGCTAGAGTTCGTCGTCGGCGAGGAATTGCGAGACAAACATAGCAGCCCGAAAAGCCGCTTTCGACTGGAAATTGTTGGCGACCCAAACTGGCCTGAATACGACGAGCAAAGCCGGTTAGAACTGTGGTACGACGAGACAGACGATGTATTCAGAGCTTCGCAGCCTGTGACTGTTTCTGACGATGCACAGGCAACTCCACTGGCTTCGGAAGAAGCCGCTCTGGACATCGGTGCCAACAATCTCGTCGCTTGCACTACAACGACCGGTGAGCAATATCTGTACGAAGGGCGTGAGTTGTTCGACCGATTCCGTGACACGACGCGAGAAATCGCCCGCTTACAGTCCAAACTATCGGAAGGCCAATACAGCAGCCAGCGTATCCGGCGGTTGTATCGCCAACGTACTCGCCGCCGCGACCACGCCCAAGCCGCGCTGTGTCGTGACCTGATCGAACGACTGTACGACGAGGGCGTTGCTACCGTGTATATCGGTGGGTTGACCGACGTACTCGACATCCACTGGTCGGTCGAGACGAACGCCAAGACACACAACTTCTGGGCGTTCAAACAGTTCACTGAACGGTTGGCGACGACAGCCGAGGAATACGATATTTCGATTGCGGTTCGATCAGAGGCGTGGACGAGTCAAGAGTGCCCACAGTGTGGCGCAACAGATCGAACACACCGGCATCAAGATACGTTGATGTGTCAGTGCGGGTTTGAGGGCCACGCCGACCTCACCGCTAGTGAGACGTTCTTAGCGCGACAGACCGAGCAGGCAGTCAGGCCGATGGCACGGCCCGTGCGGTTGGAGTGGGACAGCCATGAGTGGCTGGAGATATCACACTCTCACCGTCCCAAACAACAGCGCACAGACCGGAGTACCGTCAACAGCGACGGGAATGTTGCCGCCGGGGAACGGCCTAGCTGAGACTCCCACGGCGGAAACCGCACCCGTTCACGGCGCGGAGGATGTCATGACGGGTCGTCGATGTCGACACGCCCCTGATCGAGAGCAGCCAACACGCCGCGAACGTTGAGCCGCGTTTCGGCCCACCCCTTCTCGGTGCCCCAGATCTCGGTGAGGTCGGTGTTCGTGACGAAATGGTCGGTGACCGCCTCGTCGTCGTCAACTCGACTGCGCTGCTGGCGGATCGCCTCGACCCACTCGATGAGACCCCGTTTGTAGCCATCGAGCAGCCCCTCGTCGTAATCCCGCGGCCCGAAGTGGGCGAAACAGAGGGTGTCGGGATCGAGCGACTGGATCATCGAGACATCATCGAGACACTGCTGGACATCGAACTGCGGCGGTGGTGAGGTGACGCGGATTTCATCGCGGGCGGCGACGTAGATGCCGGCGGCGTCGCCGGTGAAGACGAGCCCGTCGGTCTCGAAGACGAGCTGATGGGGGGCGTGGCCCGGAGCCGCATGCGCTGTCAGCGTACGGTCGTCGAGATCGATCTCGTCGCCGTCGCTGAGGCCGGTGATCCGACCGTCGGGGACGGGCTGTGGCTCGGTGTAGTAGGGCCACATCTCGTCGACAGCGGCCTTCGTTCCCTCGACCAACCGACCCGGATCGATGAGGTGGTTGACGCCGCGGTCATGGACGAGTACCTCGGCGTCCGGGAACGCCTCGGCGAGAAAGCCCGCGCCACCGGCATGATCGAGGTGGACGTGGGTCGGCAGAATGTAGCTCAACGAGTCGATGCCGAGTTCGTCGAGGGCGTCGACAATGTACTCGCGGTTGGTGCCGATCCCGGTGTCGATGACCGCCGGCTCGGCGGTGTCGAGGATGTAGACCGCGCCGTAGCCGGCGACATCGTACATGCCGGTGTCAACGTAGTAGAGATCTGTGGCATCAGGAACCGCTTCGAGATCGCCGGGAGCCATCAGATCGACAACTCCTCGCTGGTCGTAACCTCACCAAACAGGAAGTCACAGTGATCGACCGCGTACTCGCGGTCGTCCTCTTCGATGTAGCCCAGTGCGTCCTCGATAACGACCGGCTTGAAATCCCGGACCCCGGCACTGCCGGCGGTGTGGAACACACAGACGTTGGCGAGGGTGCCACAGATCAACAGATCGTCGATCCCGTGGGCGTTCAGCCAGCCCTCTAACTCGGTCTGATAGAAGGCGTCGTAGGTGTGTTTGACGACGACGTGATCATCCTCGGCGACAGAGAGATCGTCGACGATCTCGGCTTCCCACGAGCCCTCGACGACGTGTTCACCCCACCGATTAAACTCGTCGTAGTAGTGAGCATCATCGAACTGTTCCGGCGGGTGGACATCTCGCGTGTAGACGACCGGCATCCCTGCATCGTGAGCGCGGTCAACGAGGTCGCCGACCGGGTCGATTGCGGCCTCGCTGCCGGGGGCGTACAGCGAGCCATCCGGGTGACAGAAGCCGTTTTGCATGTCGACAACGACTACTGCGGTGCTGTCTGCGTCGTAATCCATACCTATCAGTACTGTCGCCGGCGAATAAAAGCCAGCGACCCCGCGGTCGATAGGGGAAAGGAGTTTACCCCCAGGGTGGCACCCCACTGTATGACGCTGGAGGATTTTAGCGACGTAACCGACGACACCGGCGGAAGCGAGGCACAATCCGACTCGGTGTCGTCGGCCGACGGCGGGACGACCACAGGCGATCCCGACGGTGACGGCGACGACCGCGAGGGCGACAACCGCAACAGCTTCGAGCGTATCGCCGCCGACGTGGAGGGCGACGACACCGGCATGGGCGCGCTGTCGGTCTCTCAAGGGTTGCGCGTCGCCGAGGACGACGAGGAAACGACGCTGCGGGCGTTCATCACGACCGGCAACCGCGAGGCCGTGCGGATCGGCAAATACCTGCTCGTCCCGTACCCGGACGACGAAACACTGTTCTGTCGGATCACCGGCCTCGAATACGCACAGGAGTTCCACGCCGACGACGCCACCGAGATCCACGCCCGCCGGATGATGCGGCAGTCAACCTTCGAGGAACGCGACTACAAGTTCATGGCCGATCTCGACCCCGTCGCCGTCCTCTACGAGGAGTACGACGATGACGGCGAGATCGAACTCAATCGGCGGATGACCGACCGCGTTCCCAAGCCCGGCGCAATTCTCAAACAGGCGACCGACAGCGAGCAGATCAAAACCGGGCTCAACATCCCCGAAGCGGGCGTCTTCCTCGGCCATCTCTCGGTCGGCGGCGAGAAGGTCGAAACCGCCGCCCAACCCCCAACCATCGACTACCGGCTGACTGACAACTACGAGTCCGGTGACCCGCTCGTCTTCCGGCATACCCTCGTCGCTGGCGGCACCGGTTCCGGGAAAACACACGCCTCAAAGAACATCCTCCGGCAGTATCTCAGCGAAGAACGAGCGTACCCGATGGACGATGGGCGGACGGTTCAGCCCGCGGTTGTCCAGTTCGACCCCCAAGACGAGTACGCCCAGATGCACGATGACAACCCCGAACTGGACGACGGCTTCGCCCGCAAACTGGAGCGGGAGAACGTCGCCTACGGCGGTGTCGACGACACGATCGCGCTCGTCCCCACGGAAGACGGGACGAGCTATCCAGGAGAGGGTCATCGGGCCGAGCAGATCCAGTTTACCGTCCCGTTTTCGATGACCAAAGCGCGGCCGTGGCTCGTCGCCGGCAGCAGTCTCAACGACAACCAGTATTCGGGGCTCCAGACGTTGCTCAATCGGTTCTTCCGACAGTACGGCGAGTCGGGTACCTACAGCCAGTTCAAGAGCTTTCTCGATGACCCGGCCCTGAAGGAGGAACTCGACGAATCCGGCCGCGTCCACGAGGCAACGTTCGATGCGATCAAGCGACGCGTCTTCGGGATGCCTTCGGGGATCTTCGACCAATCAGCAAAGCCGATCACCGAACTCGACCACCAGCTTGTCCGCCCCGGCGGGCTGACCGTGGTGCCGACCTACCACCTCTCATCGAGTCGCGCAAAGGAGCTGTGTGTGCTTGCCGTTTCGGCGTACCTGATCGACAACAAGCTCTCGAATGCGCCCGACAGCGACCGAATCAAGGAGACACCAGTCGTGTTGGGGATGGACGAAGCCCACAACTTCCTCGCGGATGCCGACACCGTCCAAGCTCGCAAGGTCGTCCAGAAATTTACTGAGGCCGCCAAACAGGGTCGCAAGGAGCGGCTTGGCCTCTTTCTTATCACGCAGGATCCACAGGATATCGCCGATCCGGTGTTCAAGCAGCTGAACACGAAGCTGGTGCTCAATCTCGGCGACGAGGATGCGATCAACAGCGTCAACATCCCCGCAAATCTGCAGTCGAAGGTGCCCTACATGGAGAAAGGCCAGTTCGTCGTCTACTCGCCCGACAACTCCGAGCCTGTTGAGCTAATCGGGCTGCCGACTTGTCTGACCCGCCACGACTAACCAACGCTGACGAAGCGGGCGGAGACAGCAGGCTGACCCAGCCCTTTTGCCACCCCGGCGAGAACCCGCAGTATGGAAGTCGGCCTCGTCGCACAGCGGGACAACAGCCGGGCGGTCGGCGTCGCCGAGTCGATCCGAACTGCCCTCGTCGACGAGGGGGTGTCGACACGGCTTGATGCCGCCACCGCCGCCGCGCTGGGTGAGCAGACAGCGACCACCGATACGGCCACCGATGCAGCATCCGGCAGCGACGTGGGTGCCTTCGAGAGCTGTGATCTGGTCGTCAGCATCGGCGGCGACGGTACCTTTCTGTTTGCCGCACGGGCCGCCGGCGGCACGCCGATGTTGGGCGTCAACCTCGGCGAGGTCGGATTTTTAAACGCCGTGAGCCCGGAGAACGCGGTCGACGCCGTTCGGGAGGCCGTCGACGCGATCGAAGCGGGCGACCACGAAATCAGGGAAGCCCCGCGGCTCACCGCCCGGTGTGAGGGGTTCGAGAGCGTCCCCGCGGTCAACGAGATCGTCGTCACCGGGCCACGGCGCGGCCCCGGCGGCGGCGCGACGTTCCGGGTGACGATCGATGGCTCGGAGTACACACAGAGCCACGCCGACGGGGTGATGATCGCCACCCCGACCGGGAGTACGGCCTACAATCTCAGCGAGGACGGGCCGATCGTCCACCCCTCGATCGGCGCGCTGATCGTCAACGAGATGTGTGGCGTCGACGGGATGCCGCCGCTGATTGTCGGCGGCGACTGCGAGGTGACGGTGGCTGTCGACGATGCCGACCATGCGGTCGTTGTCAGCGATGGGCGACGCCCGCATGAGATCGAGACGCCGGCAGAGATTACCGTCTCACGCGCCGAAACGCCGGTGCGACTCGTCGGGCCGGTGGCTGATTTCTTTGCGGCACTCGACAAACTCTCCTAGGGTCACATTCGGGTCGTCGGCAACGAGTGTTTTTTGTCAGTAATCGCCGAGCACACCGAGCCGTCGGGCGCGTCGTGTTGCGTACTGAAAGACGAGATAACCACCAGCGAGGTAGCCACCCGCGACACCGACAAGCAAGCCGACATCAAGCAGGCCAAACTCCCAAAGCCGGACACCGTCGACCATCGCGCGCTGGAGGAGCGCGCTGCCATGGGCCAGCGGCAGGACGCGAGTCCACGGCGCGTCGAAGACAGGGGCCGAAATCAACACGACGAAGCCGAACTGCAGGAGGTTCAGCCAGTTACCGATCCGTTTGTACAGGACAGTGACACCACCGGCTGCGAATCCGAGGCCAAGCACTGAGGTGATCGAGAGGCCGGCGATCACAACGACCGTGAACGGAGAGAGGCTCAGTTGTGTGCCGGTGAGCAGGAGCATGACCGCGAGGATGACCGCACTCGTGAGAAAGGTGCGAACGATCTTTGCGACCCCCTTGAGTAACGCCACGGGCGCAAACCCAAACGGCGTCGTGATATGCCGTTCAAGCGTGCCCCACTGCACCTCGCTGCCGAGGTCGTTCGATACCGACGAGTACGCCCCAACAGACAGTGTCCACAGAAAGTAACCGACGATGATCCCCTCGATCGAGTCGGTCAGCGCGCGACCGGTCAACGCGCGGCCGCCGTAAAACAGAACGCCGAAAAAGAACAGCGCAACGACAATCCCGCCGATCGCGTTGGCTGGATAGCGGACAAAGATCAGATATTCGCGGTACAACACGGCTTTTGCGAGATGGGAGTAGGTGGCTGGCTTTGGCTCCGAATCGTGGGCGGTGGGGGCAGACGATACAGTGGCACCGCTGGCTGATACGGCTGGATCAGCGGTTGTGTCAGCCGTTGTGGTATCGGAGTCGTCAGTCACGACGACCCACTCCGCTGTTCAGCCTGCTCAGGTGCCAGTCCGGTCAACTCGACGAACACATCTTCCAGTTCCGGCTGGAGTGTCTGGATATTCTCGATAGTTACATCGTCGGCACGGAGCGTCTCCATAATGGTATAGAGCGTGTCACCCCCAGCAGCGATGTCGACACGAGTGCCAGTGGAGGTCGATTCAACCGCCTGCACATCGAATGTGGATCGAAGTGTTGTGAGGAGTGCTGTACCGATATCCGGGCTGACGATTCGCACCACATTACGGTCGGCTGCCGACAGCAGTGCCGATACCGTGTCGTCGGCGACGATGCGGCCATCGGCCATCATCACCACGCGGTCACAGACCGCCTCGATGACACCCATATCGTGGCTGCTGAGCACGATCGTTAGCCCCTCCTCGCGGGCGAGTCGACGCAATTCGCGGCGAAGCGTCCGCGCACTTTCGATGTCGAGTCCCAATGTTGGCTCGTCAAGAAAAACGAGATCCGCACCGCCAGCGAGAACACTCGCCAGCGACACCTTCTGTTTCATTCCGCGGGATAGCTCCCGAACGGGTGTGTCGGCTTTGTCAGCGAGGTTGAGCCGGTCAAGCAGGCGGTCGTGACGCGTGGCAACCGAGTCTGGATCGACACCGTGAATGGTCGCAAAGTACCGCAGATTTTCGCGGACGGTAAGCCGCCAGTAGTCGTTGCGTGCACCCTCCAACATCGCGTCGACATTCGCGTACGCTGCTCGGTGGCTGTCGGCGACATCACTACCGAAGATGCGAACTGATCCAGCGTCGGGCAGCACGATCCCGAGTGCGCATTTGATCAGCGTCGTTTTGCCCGCCCCGTTTGGGCCGAGCAGCCCAACGACAGTGCCGGGTTCGACGGTGAAACTCACATCGTCGACCGCCACCACCGCGTTCTCGCCGTCGCCGAACTGCTTCGAGAGGCTCTCGATGGCGAGTGCCGGAGCGGTCGCGGAGTCGGTGGTCGCCGCCTCGGCTGCCGGTGTCACCGTATCGCGGTGCTCGTCAGGTGCCGCAGTCCGTCCCATTACCACCGATAGGGGTTGCAGGCGGATATATCCGCTTCCGGCTGGCAAAGCGTGGTCGACACCGACCGGAACGTTGATAGCCTGAATCGGATCAATACCTCATGTTCGCTCCTTCAGCCGGTAGTTCTATGGGTATGAAAAAAGTATGAATAGACATGAGTGAACACAAACGGAAGATCGGCGAGCGGGGACAGATCACGATTCCAAAAGAATTGCGTGAACGTCACGGACTCAAAAGTGGTGAAGAGATAGCGATCATAGAAGCAGACGATGAGATCGTCCTAAAACCACCAACCGATGAAGAGCGGCTTGCTGAAGGCTACCGGAAGTACGCTGATCGCTCGCGCGCACTTGCCGAGGAGATGGAAGATGCTTCCACAGAAGCAACTGAACGACTTGGTGATGCACCAGAATGGACGGAGCAAGAATAGGTGAGAGAATATGAAACTCCGTCGCGGTGATATCGTTACGGTTCGACTGAATCCAACAGAAGGAAGCGAACAGCAAGGAACAAACAGACCATGTGTGGTGATTCAAAACGATGTCGGAAACGAGCACTCACCAACGACAATCGTTGCCCCATTTACCACACAATACGATCCAAATGATATATATCCGTTTGAGGTTGAACTGTTAGCTTCCGAAACACCGCTAGATGCTGACTCCGTCGCTGATCTAAGCCAAATTAGAGTTGTTGACATCGAGGCACGGGTTCAACAGCGACTCGGAGCAGTTCCCACAGAAGAGTTGAGAAAAATCAACGTAGCGATCAAAGAAAGTCTTGGACTGTACTGAGGCTGTGGTCAAAACGACAGGACGCGTTCGTTATTTACCCCACTGCTCGACGCGTTTGGGTCGGCTGGCGATCGACTGGACGTCGATCGGTTCGTCGCTGGCCTGAAGGGCTTCGATCGCGGCTCTCGCGCTGGCCGGCGTCGAGAAGTAAGTGATCTCCTCCTCGACGGCAACCTCCAACAGATCGCGGTCACGGGAGACAATGATATCGAGCTCGCCGGCGCGGGCGGCATCGATCAGATCGACGGCGTCGCTGAACTCGAAGAACTCACCGAATCTCTCGGCCAACTCCTCGCCGGCGTCGGTGTCGGGATCGGGGAAGACCTCATCCGAGAGGTCGAGGGCGATTGTCCCGGATTTCGGGATCGCCTTGCCCGTTGCATCCTGGGCTTTGTCGTAGGCCTTGCCGAAGGTGTCGGCACTGCCCATGACCTCGCCGGTGGATTTCATCTCCGGGCCGAGGCGTGGATCGGAGCCATCGAGGCGATCGAACGGCAGCACAACCTCCTTGACGCTGGTCTGTTCGGGGATCTGCTCGTCGACATCGAGCTCGTCCAGCGAGCGACCGGTCATCACTTGTGCCGCGAGCTTGGCGATCGGAACGCCGGTCGCCTTCGAGACGAACGGGACAGTGCGGGAGGAGCGTGGGTTGGCTTCGAGAACGAAGACCTCGCCGTCGCGGACGGCGAGCTGAACGTTGAGCAGGCCGACCGTATCGAGGGCGGCCGCGATATCCTCGGTTACCTCGCGGACGCGGGCGAGGGTCTCCTCGGACAGCGAGCGCGGCGGGATCATACACGCCGAGTCGCCGGAGTGGACACCCGCGCTCTCGACGTGTTCCATGATACCGCCGATCAGCACGTCCTCGCCGTCGGCAACAGCATCAACGTCGAGTTCGACCGCGTCGCTGAGGAACTCGTCGATGAGGATCGGTTTATCCGGGGAAACGCGAACGGCCTCCTCGATGTAGTGTTCGAGTTCGGCGTCGTCGTGGACAACGCGCATCGCACGGCCGCCGAGCACGTAGCTCGGGCGGACGAGGACGGGATAGCCGATCTCGTGGGCGAGTTCCAGCGCCTCGTTTTCTGAGGTCGCGGTGCCACCCTCCGGCTGGGCGATGCCGAGATCGTCCATGAGCTCGTTGAAGCGGTCACGATCCTCGGCGAGATCCATCGCCTCGACCGTGGTGCCCATGATCTCACAGTCCAGCCCGCGGCGGTCGATTTCGTCCTGGAGGGGTTCGCCGATGTTGACGGAGGTCTGGCCACCGAACTGCACCATCACGCCGTCGGCACCGGTCGCCTCAACCACGTCGGCGACCTCTTCGGCGGAGATCGGATCGAAAAACAGCCCGTCGGAGGTGTCGTAATCCGTTGAGACCGTCTCTGGGTTGTTGTTGACAACGTGGGCCTCGATGTCGAGATCGCGGAGGGCCTGGATGGCATGCACCGAACAGTAGTCGAACTCGACGCCCTGGCCGATCCGAATCGGGCCGCCACCGACGACCACGACGCTTTCGGTCTCCTTGTCGACTTTGAGCTCGCCGGCAGCCTCCTCACCCAGCAGCGGGCCGCTGTGGAACTCCGGCAAGCGTGCGGAGTAGTAGTACGGCGTCTCGGCTTTGAACTCGCCGGCACAGGTATCGACCTGTTTGTAGTTGCGGCCAGGGACTTCCTGCTCGACGGTGTCGACATCGACGCCGCCGTCGGTGAGCTCGGCGATCTCGGTGTTCGTGTAGCCGCTGGTCGCCGCGGGCGTGAAGTCGCCGTCCTGGGCGGCCTGTGCGGCGTCGGCGATGCGTTTGAACCGCTCGACGTACCATTCTTTGATTCCGGTGAGGTCAATGATCTCCTGGACGGAGTAGCCGCGGTCGAAGGCCTCAAACATGGCGTAGGGACGGTCGGGTGAGGGGCGTTCGAGATACTCGGCTTCCAGGGTTTTGCCGTCGACCTCGTTCCAGTTGACAGCCGGGTCGTACTCCGAGGAGCGCAGGGCCTTCATCAGCGACTCCTCGAAGGTTGAGCCGATCGCCATCGCCTCACCGGTCGATTTCATCGCGGTGTCGATCTCGAAGTCCACATCGTCGAACTTGTCGATCGGCCAGCGCGGCACCTTCGTGACAACGTAGTCGATCGCGGGCTCGAAGGCGGCGGTCGTCTCGCCGGTGATCTCGTTGGTAATCTCATGGAGGCGTTTGCCGAGGGCGACCTTCGCGGTCACGCGGGCGATGGGGTAACCGGTTGCCTTCGAGGCGAGCGCCGAGGAACGCGACACGCGGGGGTTGACCTCGACAACGCGGTACTCGCCGCCCGGCGTCCCGTCGTCGCGCCAGGCGTGTTGGATGTTACAGCCGCCTTCGATGCCGAGTTCGCGGATGACCTTCAGCGCGGAATCGCGCATCTCCTGGTGGCCCTTGTCGGGGATGACCTGGGAGGGTGTGACGACCGTTGACTCGCCGGTGTGGATCCCCATCGGATCGATGTTCTCCATGTTGCAGATGATGACCGTCGAGTCGTCGGCATCGCGCATGACCTCGTATTCGAGTTCGACCCAGCCCTCGATGGACTCGGTGACGAGCACCTCGCTGTTCCGCGAGAGGCGCAGGCCCTTGCGGACGCGCTCGACGAGCTCCTCGAAGTCGTCGACGATGCCCGAGCCCGATCCGCCAAGCGTGTAGGTCGTCCGGGCGATTACAGGGAGGCCACCGACCTCCTCTAAGGCGTCCTCGACGCGACCGCGGAAGGCTTCCTCGTCGAAATCGGTGACCGACTCGTCCTCATCAAGGGAGATGGTCGTCGATTTGGCGACCGGCTCGTCGATCTCCTCCATCCGCTGGCGGAACAGATCGCGGTCTTCGGTCGCGTAAATGGTGTCGAGCGGGGTGCCCATGATCTCGACATCGTACTCCTCAAGGACGCCCTCCTCGGCGAGTTCGGCGGTGACGTTGAGCCCGGTCTGGCCGCCCAACCCGGCGATGACGCCGTCAGGGTTTTCCTTGCGGATGATCTCGGCGATGGCTTCGGTGTTGATCGGCTCGATGTAGACCTCGTCGGCCATCTCCGGGTCGGTCATGATCGTCGCCGGGTTGGAGTTGACGAGGACGACGCGCGCGCCCTCCTCCTGGAGTGCCCGGCAGGCTTGCGCGCCGGAGTAGTCGAATTCGGCGGCCTGTCCGATCTGGATCGGCCCGCTGCCGATCAGCAGGATCGTGCGATCCTCCTCGTCTGTCGCTGACTCATCGCTCATTGTGCTCGGGGAATACGCTCATCGTAATAAGGCCGACGAAAGATTGCGAGATCCGCATCTTCGTTTCGAAATTCGAAGGCGTGTGGTACCACAACCCGTGGACAACTCGAGGTTCTCTCGTATCGGGGTTTTTCAGATCAACACGCAACAGGGTTTCGGGAGCGGCAGAAGCGCACAGATAGTGATCAGTACGTTGTTCAGCCTGTTGAGCTCCGGCTGGGATCAAACCGCCGTTATTCTGAAACAAGCGTTTCCGGAGCGAGTCGATCGACGACCCCATCAAAGTCATCGTCGAAGCTCAGCAGGCAATCAATATCGTTGGATTCGACCATGGCCACAGAGAAAGCGTCAGTAAAACTGAACCCGTGGTCGGCGTAGGTTTGCTGGACGGTCACAGCACGGTCGAACAATCTCTGTGAGGAGTACAGGAGTTCAATCGCTGACGGATAGCCGTCACCGCGAATCCGTCGGCCAAGCTCAAGGCCGGCTTCGACATCGCCGGTTCGCATTTGAGTCAACGTGACCGCCTCATCGTAGATATAGTCGCTTGTCATGACCTGGCCGTATTCGGGTGATCGGAGAACTTCGGTCAACGCTTCGGCACCGACCGCATGTCGGCTGGCGTCGGTATCGTGGTGCGCGTAAAAAACGCCGGTGTCGACGAATACGCTCATCCGTATAGAATCTCGTCGATATCGGCTTCATCCGTCTCAACACCTGAGGAGATTTGCCCCTCGTTGAACTGGTCAATAGCAGCCTCGTTCAGAGCTACTTCTCCGTCGCGAAAGGAGTCAATAAACGTGGATCGATCGTCGGTTGCTGACCGAATCAGTTGGGAGAGGATCTCCTGTTGGGTGACCTTTTTTCCTGTTTTGAGCTTGATTTCGGCCTGGAGTGCCTCAAGTTCAGCTTTCGCCTCTTCATCCATCTTAACAGCGGTCGACATACCAGTTAGTTGTAGATGCAACGTAGTTAATGTTTCCACAATATAAGAGAGATGAAATATTGTCTCAGCGCATAGAGATAGCTGCACCACTTCGTCACAGTCTCACAACTGAGTTCCGACCCCAACGCCACCAGCGAGCCGATCGATACCGACAACGACAGCAGCACCAACGACGGCGACAGCAACAAAGAGCCCGATCGATTCGGGTGTCCACGCACGGCCGGCCGCAGTAAGTTCGATCCCAGTTTGGACGACCGGGGCTCGCAACGCACCGACAATGAGACTCACCAGAAAGACGAGTGTTGCCTCACGATAGTTGGTGAGTGCCCACCGAACCGCGTGGGCAACGGTAAACAGGCCGACGACACCGCCGGCCAGAAAGACGGCGATCGTCGGCGCGGTTTCGGTGAGAGTGTCGGTGCCGTTACCGCGAGCCGCGGCAACAAGCCCATCGGTGAACCTGCTGAGCGTCGTCGACATGTAGTCGTACTGCCCGAGCATGAGCAACAGCAGCGACCCAGAGACCCCGGGCAACACCATCGCGGTGACTGCGACCGCGCCGGCGACGAAGATGATCGAGAGCGATGAGCCGAGGGCGGTTGCGGCATACCCCGAGAGAGCGAAGGCGATCCCAACGCCTGCGATGGCGGCGAGTTGCCGACCGCGGGTCGCCAGCGAAACCTCACTGTAGAGGACGGCCGCCGACGCGCCGATCAGGCCGAAAAAGAAGCCGTGGGTGGCGACCGGCGCGAGCTCCAAAAGCAGGCTGACAAGCCGTAACACGGAGACAACGGCGGTGAGGATTCCTCCGCCGAGTGCGGCCAGAAAGAAAGCGTCGAGCTCTCTGAGCGCGGCGACGGCGTTGGAACGACCCTCGGTACGGAGCCCCCCGACGATCTGTCGGAGCCGATCAGGGTCGACAGCGGTGATCGCGGCGATCAGGCGCTCGTAGATGCCGGTGATCAGCGCGATGGTGCCGCCGGAGACGCCCGGGACGGCATCGGCTGCCCCCATCGCAAGCCCGCGGAGATAGACGCCACCGAGGGCTCTGAGTTGAGGCATTCGGTTAGCCGCTGGCCTGGATGGACTGGCCGCCGAGCTGGAGCGGCTGTTCCTCGCTCAGTTCGACATCGACGGCCGTCTCGTCGGCACCGACGACCTGTGCCTCATCGACGCTGGCGGTGCCGGCGTAGAAGCCGCCGTCATCGGCTGTAGCCTGGAGCCGGTAGTCGCCCGTAGCACGAACGCTGACGTTCGTGTAGCCGTTTTCCGGGCCGAACTCGTCGTAGCCGGTCGTCGAGTACGGCACCGTCAGCTCGAAGTTGCCGTTCTCGTCGGCGGTTGCATACTGCGTGTAGGCAAACTGGTTGCCGCTGGCCGGGATCTCGACCGGCACCGTGGCGCGCACCTCACTCCCGGCCGGGGCACCCGAGCCCTCGATGGTCGCCCCAGGCACCTTCTCGAAGGTCTTCACCCACGATGGCGTGTTTCGGAGCAGGGAGCCGGTCGAGGCGTTGGTCTGCTGTTGGAGTCGGCGGTAGCTGCTGAGATAGTTCCGGCTCGGCGTGTCGCTGGCCTTGATGAGGCGATAGTGCTCAAGGGCATCGACACGCTCAGTGGGGTTGTCACCGATGCCGCCGAGCTGTGCGCCGGGGTTCTCTTCGACGTAGGCTTCGGCCTCGGCAAGCGAGCCGAACGTTTGGGCTTCACCCTCAAAGACCCGAACCTGGGTTTCGCCGCCACCCTGGGTCGGAACCGTTTGCTGTTCGGTATCGAGAACGATAGGGGATGGCTCGACCGCGCTGCCGTGATAGGCGTATAGGCGGATCATCTGGCTCTCGTAGTACTGTTGGGTGCGGAGTCTGACCGGCTGGAGCTGCTCGCCGCGTTGCCGGTAGACCACGTCGAGGTAATCGTTGAAACTCACATCATCGTTGAACACCGTCGGCGCGGAGAACTTCGAGTTCGGGTTGGCCATCTGGGAGTCGATCATGACGTACCGCGTTTGGCCGTCCTCGCCCATCTTCTCGTTGAGGGCTGTCTGGGCGGCCGTTTCATTCGGGGCAAGCAGGAAATTGGCAGCCTGTCTTGCACCATCCTGGAACGGGTTGGCGTTCGGGATGCGTTCACCATGGACGGTGATCCAGTGGCCGTAGTCCCACCACGATTGGACGCCATACGCTCCGTCTGGATAGTCAAAGTTGCCGTCGGCGGGTCGTTCGTAGGTTCCGGTTGGATCCATCGGCTCGGCGTCAGGATCCTCGAGTGTTCCCGGTGCTGGTGTTTCCTCGTTCATCCACTCTAAGCTGCCACCCCAGATTTCGACTGCACCAGGACGGTTGCTGTCGGCACTGCCGGTGTCCCATGCCGCAACCGTTGGGAACGCGAAGGGTGCGAGGACGAGGAAGATGATCGTAACACCAACGATAACCTGCCAGCCTTCAAGTGATTCTGCGGACTCCCGTACTGAGCCGGCAGTCGACCGAATATCAAGGAGGTCGGCTGCTTGGGCCATAAAGATCGCGTTGAAGACGGCAACGACGGCGGCGAGATAGTAGTTGAACCGGATCTGGGTGAACGCCGCCGAGACGATGAACGCACCCCAGACAATGATGTAGAGTTCAGTCGCGTCGTAGCGGTGGCGGAGGGTGGCACCGACGATCAGCCCGGTGCTGATGAGCAATCCAAGCACCTGCCAACTCGTCCCGAAGACGCCGGCGATCTGGTCGACAACGGGTGAGCCGAGATAGATCAAGCCGACTGTTGTGAGGGCGGCGGCGACGTAGCCTGTGTCGCGGGTGTTGTCGCTTTTGATTAGCGGGCGAGCGAGTATGACCAGGGCGGCGGCGATCGCGGTGAACAGTGCAAGTCGATACTCGCTGTAGATGAACTCGAAGGGCGGGTTATCTGCGAGTGGTGGGGATGCTTCGCCGATCGTCCGTGCACCAGCCGTTGCACTGAACCCAACGCGGGCAAGGAGACTGCCAGTGAGGTCTCGCACGAAGGTTGAAAAGGCAACTACTGATACAAGAATCAACGACCCGACGACGACAGGATACCAACTACGATCAAGTTCTCTGTTTTCCCATTGTCGAGCAAGATAGGCGAGGAAAACTGCACCGAGTCCAACACCGAGCGGAAGAATTACTTGAAGCAGTGTATGTTTAGATGCGGCCCCGATTGTGAAACTCTCCAATGGAACAAACATCAACAGCCCGGTGACGGTCATCGAAACACCAGCAGCGAACACCATCGGTTCTGGCGTCCGATCATGGTACACGTCGGTCGTGATTTTGAGTGCAAAGAAGATCCCGGTAAAGCCAACTAAGAGAATTCCAGGTGGCCACGCCCACATGTAGAGTGCTGCCGCAACACCGGCACCGATGGAGTAAAGAAGTGGTCGACGAAGCGCGTCGAGATCGCGGTCAACAATAAGTTCCCAAACCGGCTGTGATTGTTGGGCGACGGCGATCGCCGTCACGAAGCCAAGCACACCGAGCGTCTGGAAGAAGACCTCGGCCGCGCTGTGGTCGTAGAAGCCGACCAAGCTGTATCGAAGCACCGTCCCAGGAAGGAGTGCGAAGACGCCGATACCGACGAGTGCCGGCCAGCGGCCAGCGAATCTGGCCGCGATGAGGTACGCGGGGATGACAGTCGCAGTAAGGAACACCGGCGCGGCAACAAGCATGATCAACCCGGCGTACTCGGTTGAGGGATCACCGAAGCTGGTGAGTAGGATGAATCCGGAAACGATCTGATCGTACAGCGTCCCGAACTGATCGACGCTCTTTCCGGTCGGATAGTTCGTCATCGGATCGAACGGCATCGTCGTCGGGAAGTGTTCAAGCAAATAGTTCGTCTGCCGGAAGTGATACCACGGATCGTTGCCGCGGAACGTCACGCCACCATCGGTTTGGAAGTTTTCCAGTGCGCGGAGCCGGACGGCCAGCATGAACGCGATAACGGCCGTCAACACCGGAATGTGATACACTTGTTTCAATACATCAGCGGGGGAGTCTGCCTGCTTCACTCCCTGGATGTATTCAAGCACGGCATCTTTCATTAGTTTGCCACAGTCTCAATCAGTCAATAAGGCTTGTGAAGTCATTCGTTAGAACGGACGACAGGGTAAGATGCAGCCGATTTAAATATCGACACGTAGAAGCTTGAATCGTATGTCTGTCCTATTGACCGGTGCTGACGGGTACATTGGCTGGCCGACTGCACTGCGACTGGCGAACCAACGCGACGAGCGGATCATCTGTGTCGACAACTTCGCGCGCCGTGAGTGGGTAGAAGAGTCAGGCAGCGTCTCAGCGACACAGATCGAAGACCCACGCGAGCGGTTCGAAGCGGTCGACAACCTGAGCCTTGTCGAGGGAGACCTTGCAGACCGAGACTTCGTGTTACAACTGCTCGACACCTACGAGCCGGAGACGGTGCTCCATGCGGCCGCCCAACCGAGTGCGCCCTACTCGTCGATCAACGGCGAGCGGGCGTTGTACACCCAGCAGAACAACGTCTCGATGACGCTCAACCTCTTGCATGGGCTCGACGAGTGCGGGCTCGACGACACCCACTTCATTGAGACGACGACGACCGGCATCTACGGCGCGCCGGAGTTCCCGATCCCGGAAGGAGGAGTTGAGGTCGACCGGCAGGGTGGCAACGACGATCTTCCGTTCCCGAACATGGGTGGTAGTTGGTACCACGTGACCAAATCCTTCGACGCCGCCAATATGCGGCTTGCCGACTCAGAATTCGAGTTCCCGATTAGCGAGATTCGGACGGCGATCGTCTACGGGACAGAAACCGGGGAGACGCAGGCCCACGACAGCCCAACGCGATTCGATTTCGATTACTACTTCGGGACAGTGGTCAACCGGTTTTGCGCCCAGGCTGTTGCTGGCTACCCGATTACCGTCTACGGCAAGGGCGAACAGCGGAAACCGATGGTAAGTCTTGAGGATACCGTTGAAAGTCTGGTTCGACTCGTCGAGGAGGGCCACTCCGGCGACGACGGGATCGACATCTACAATCAGGTGACTCGTCCCGTGGCGATCGTCGAACTCGCCGAAACGATCGCCGAGGTTGGCGAAGAGTTCGATCTCGATACCGAGGTGAAACACTACGAAAATCCGCGCAATGAGGACGAAGAGCACAAAATGGAGATGGAAAACGACGCATTCCTCGACCTTGTCGGTGGACAGCGACAGGAACTAGAGGCAGGGATCCGTGATGTTCTTGGAACCCTCGTTGAGGAGCGCGACCGGATTGCTGCGCATGAGGATCGGTTCCTTCCCGGCGTGTTGACCGACGACTAACCGGGAGATCGCCTCGAAACAACCCTGTCGTTTTGACGTTTCGTAAACCCTACTATCAGGGGTTCGAATTGACAAGTATGAAAGTCTCTGTCGTTGTTCCGACCTACTCACTTGATCGATATCCTGATTTTTGTGAGTGCGTCGACGCCTTGCTCACTCAGACGTACGATGATGTTGAGGTCGTTGTGATCGTCGACGGCAATGAGGTAGTTTACGAACGAGTGTCTGAGGATTATGGCGACGAGGAGAGCGTCGTCAGTTATCTAAGTCACGACGATGCGGGCCCGCTAAGCCGCGCGAACATGGGCGCGATCCAAGCGTCGGGCGAGGTCGTCGCGCTGACCGACGACGACGCCGTGCCGAAAAAAGACTGGGTCGAACAGCTCGTCGACGCCTACGAGCGGCACGACGCGATCGCAGTCGGGGGAAAAATGACTGCCGACTGGGTCGACATCAAAGCCGAATACATCCCTGAAGAGTTCTACTTTCTCATCGGCGTTACCCACCGCGGGTTCCCGATGGAGGAACGTGAGGTCAGAAACACCTTCGGGGCGAACATCTCGTTCAAGCGTGATGTGTTCCTAAAATTGGGTGGCATCAAACAAGGCGGAATCGATCCATCGAGTGTCCAAGGGCGAGAAACTGAGTTCTGTTCCCGACTGGGTCAGATCTATGGAGAAGGTGTTATTTATACCCCTGATGCCGTCGCGAGTCACAAAATCTACCAGTACCGAACTGAGCCAAAATGGTTAGTAGAACGGGCATTCTGGCAAGGGTACTCAAAGCGAGCGATAGAGAAGCTCGTCCCGGAGTCCTCTGATGAAGAGTCCGAACAACTACGTCGGCTGCTCCTCCGATACATCCCCCGCCGCATCTGGAACCTTCTCGTCTCTCCGAGCAAAACAAGGGCTACTCAGCTGGCGATGCTGTTCGTGTTGCTCGCAGCGACCGGAATCGGCTATCTGTATGGGATTCTCCGCTGGCGGTGAACTCCCGGGCAAGCCTTCAGGACACTCACCGTGACTGCTGGTAAAGCGTACGGCAGTGTTCAGATAAGGAGTGAAAAGTGAGGCGTCACGAGTTCTACGTGGTTATGGAAGAATTCGGACGCCTCAGTGGCAGTATCGACCAAATTGAGTTAGACTTTGTGGAACGAGAAGCGACACCGGAGTTTCTTATGAAGCTCAGTATTCAGCTGCATTTGTCTGGATTATCACTTTCGAATACTGTTTCTGTACTTGAGGTATTCGGTGTCGAACGCGCTCGATCAACCGTGCATAACTGGGTTCACAAAGCCGATCTACAGCCCACGTCCGGGAAGAGCCCGAATCACGTTGCGGTTGATGAAACGGTGATCCACCTCAACGACGAGCGATATTGGCTGTACGCAGCGGTTGATCCAGAGACAAACGAATTCCTGTATAAAACCCTTGAACCGACGACTAACACCGGACTCGCAGAAGTGTTTCTCGCTGAGCTCAGCGAGAAACACGACGTTGCTGACGCCGTCTTTCTCATTGATGGTGCCCACTCATTACAGGCTGCCTGTCACCGAGCCGGCTACGATTTCAGATACGAGAAACAAGGAAATCGGAACGCTGTCGAACGTGTCTTCAGAGAACTAAAACGCAGAACTGTCTGTTTCTCGAACTGTTTCAGCAACGCCTCAGCAGACACAGCCGACGACTGGCTCAGATCGTTCAGCTTCGCATGGAACCAGCTTATCTGAACACTACCAAGCGTACCGACCAACGGCTTAATTATGTTTGAAGGCACAGCCACAGTATGGCTGACAGATATGTGAGTGTTGCTGAGCCAATACTCGGTGAGGCCGAACACGAAAACGTCAACGAGGTGCTTGATTCGGGTCGATTTCTCCAGGGTCCAATGGTTGAGGAGTTCGAAAAAAAGTGGGCCAACTATGTCGGTACTGACTATGCCGTCGCGGTCTCCAATGGAACAACTGCGATACAGCTTGTACTCAAAGCTCTCGGGTTAGAGCCTGGGGAGGAAGTTATTGTCCCATCACTCACTTTTGGATCAACGGCGACAGCAGTGGTTCACCAAGGAGGAGTGCCTGTTTTTGCTGATATTGACCGTGAACTCTACACACTCGATCACACAGATCTTGAACGTTGTCTCACCGATGAAGCATTCGCCATAATGCCGGTGCATCTCTATGGCCATCCGGCTGAAATGGATGAAATATGTGAGTTTGCCGACAGACACGATTTGTACGTTATTGAAGATGCAGCACAGGCACATGGCGCGTCTTATAAGAATCAAAAAGTTGGATCAATCGGTAATGTCGGGTGTTTTTCATTTTATGCGACAAAGAATATCACAACCGGGGAGGGAGGCATTGTAACAACTGATAACAAAGCGATCGCTGAGAACCTCCGCATGCTTAGAAGCCACGGCATGGCTGACCGTGATACACACATCACTCTTGGGTATAATTATAGAATGAGTGACCTCAATGGTGCAATCGGTACAGCACAAGTCGACAGACTCGACGGCTTCAACGAACGACGACGTGAAATGAGCGAATATCTCCTCACTGAACTGGATGATCTCGACTGGCTCGAACCCGCAGCAGTACGTAGCTATGTCGACCACGCATACTTTTGGGCTCCCTTCGAGGTACAAGAAGATAAGATTGGGATGACAGGAAAAGAAGTCTGGGCAGAACTCAGAGAGCGTGGTGTTGAGACTCGGCATAGATACAACATGCCGCTGTACGACCAGCCGGTGTTTGCCGATCACCGAGGATTTAATTCAGAATTTCCGTGGAGTGCCAACCCCAACGATCACGACTACGATCTGTCGCTGCCGAACGTAGAGAAGATTGTTGGTAGTATGATCGGATTACCGAACCATCCCGGACTAGAAAACGAAGACATTGAGTACGTCATCGAGACTATCCGCGCGTTCGATCCCGAAGACAGCTAGTCTATGACGAACAGTTCGGCCAGTAATCAGCTACCGGATGTCGCCGTAGTCACGATGCGAAGCGGCGCAACACCACAGAACGCCACGTACCTACTGCTTAACGTCCTCTCGGAGTTGACGACGGTCTCGCTGGTCACAGTAATGTTGTCCGAGGAATCGGATATCCACGGTAACTACGACGTGACTGAAATCGCCCACGGCGCGAAAGCCGACGGGCTATTGGGTACGATACTGCTTTTCGTTCGGAACCAGCTTCGCCTCTGCGGGGCGATTCGTCGCTTCGATGCTCCGGTGATCTACTTCTTCGGCGGGACGGCCTACTCGCTGCCGATCGTCTTCGCCAAACTTCTCGGGAAGACAGTGGTCGTACAGCCGCGTGGTGACGTTCCGTTGACGCTCCAACTAGAGTGGGAGGAACAGTACCCAGACATCGTCGCGAGAACTCTCGCCAACAGCGTGCGGCTGCTCGAATTCGGGAGCCTGTGGGCGGCAGACCGGATCGTCACCTACACTGAATCGATGGCCGAAGAACTCGAGTTAGGTCGGTTCCAAGAGAAGTTGTATCCGCACGGAACGCGATACATTGCGCTCGACGAGAAGTTCACGCCACAAATTCCCATTGAGAACCGCGACCAGCGGGTGGGGATGATCGGTCGACTCGACATCGAGAAGGGAATCGAAGAGCTGGTCAAGGCGGTCGAGCGGCTCCCAGCCGACATTACGTTCCGATTCGTTGGCGATGGAGCCCACCGCGAGACGGTCGAACGACGACTGGCTGCAGAGATCGATTCGGGGCGGGTCGAACTTACCGGCTGGGTTGACCACGACGAGATACCGACCCACCTCAACGAGTTCAAACTGCTGGTGTTGGCCTCCGAACCAACCGAAGGGCTCCCGACGGCGATCCAGGAAGCCTTCGCCTGTGGAACGCCCGTCTATGCGACGCCGGTCTCGGGGGTTCCGTCGGTCGTGACCGAGGGGGAAACGGGGTTCCTGATGGCGAACCGTTCCCCGGATCAGATCGCCGAGCGGATCGAAGCGATTCTCGACCGCGAGGATCTCCCGGAGATCAGTGAGACGTGTCGGGCATTCGCCATCGACAACTACAGTTTCGAGGCGTCCGTCGAGAACTTCGAGCGTCTGTTGACCGATCTACACCGGGAGTAGCTTCTCGATGACCCCGTACCGGAAGATCAGATAGCCTGCGAACGACTTCGTCAGCTGGCGTTTGACCCGTTCGCGTGGGTTCTGGTACCAGTCACGGAGTGCGGCTTTTCTGGTGAGGGTTTTGTCTTCGGATTCGTACCGGTCGAGGTCGAACTCGAAGCGCTCACGTTCGGCCTCGGAGTAGGCGAGCTCGTAATCGAAGTACTCCAGTTGGTCGGCTGCGATCTTCTCGACGAGACAGATCTCGTCGTCCGGCAGCTGCTGGTGGAACTTGTCGTAGTTGTCACTCATGATCGGGGAGGTGAGGTTCTCGAACACCTCCGCGCTCTCGGCGGCCGCCTGGGCCTCGTCGGTCTCGTAGTAGTAGAGCATCTCCTCCTGGAACGGTATCTCGAGGAACTCACACATCCCGCGGACGACCGATTCGGGATCCTGCAGCAGATCCTTGTACCGGAGCTGGTGAACCGAGTCGGGATGGTTTTCGAGGAGTTCCATGCCGCGGCGTTGTTCCTGTTGCCATCGTGTCGCGCTGTAGAACGGGTGGTAGCGCCAGACGTTCGAGCGTTTAAACGAGAGGGCAACATCACGGGCATCGCGGACGTTATAAATTATTTTCAGGTCGTCGTAGTACTCAAAAGCCTCCTTGAGGCAGTCCCACAGGGCCGGATACTTCGACACCCAGCCGTCGGTTCCCTCCTGTGCGGCGTACTCGCCGTACAGCGCGCTCTGGATATCGAACAGCGAGTGGCTCTGTTGGCCGTAGTAGAACCGGTCGACGACCCGGTCGATGTCGACAGCCGTCTCCAGCGGATGAAACGAGTGATGTTTGTTTACCAACACGTCTCGGACGAGGTTCCGAACCCGGCGTTTCGGGAGGTCTTTCGGCGGCGTCACCTTCCCCCACGGATATGCCGTCTCCAGCGGATGGGGCGCAGAGAGCTCCGTGTGTGTGCCGAGAATACTCCGAACCAGATTCGACCCAGACCGTTCGCTCGAAAGCAGGAACACCGCGCTCTTCCGATCGGGGGCGTCCTCGTCAGGATGACTATCCACCATCGTTACTGAGACTGGTGGACGCCGTCGGTTGCTGTGCCATCCGGTAACAGCGTTTCCTCTAGTCGGCGGACGATGCCGATAGGAGCGAAAAACGCGACGATCCGGATGAGGGTGCCGAGTATCAGGCCGACCACGTAGAGGCGGAAATACGGGGATTCGGATCCGCTTCCACCGATTTTGCTCGTCGTCATACTGGCTAAGGGATAGGATTCGGTTGTCTTTATCCTGACGGTTATCAGGCGAAAGACCTGTCCCAAAACAGATTTATACCCCAGATGGATTCCGTAAATTATGCGAGTGCTCGTTACAGGCGGTGCCGGATATATCGGCAACTACATCGTCGAGGAACTCCTCGACAACGGACATGACGTCCGTGTGCTTGACAGTTTTTTGTTTGGTGATGACGCATTAGCCCCGTTTCGGAATCACGACAGGTTCGAGGCTAGTGAGGGCGATATTCGGCATATCGAGGATCTCTCCTATGCGATGGAAGACCGAGATGCGGTGATTCACATGGCCGGGATCGTCGGCGACCCGGCGTGTGGTGTCAACGAACAGGCCACACAGGCAGTGAACGTCGAAGCGACCAAGACGTTGGTCGAGGTTTGTAAACTCCACGACATCGAACGGCTCGTGTTCGCCTCGACCTGTTCTGTCTACGGCGCAAGCGAACTGATGGAGCTCAACGAGGGGTCATTCCTCAACCCGCTGTCGCTGTACGCCGAGTCAAAAATCGAGTCCGAGGACATCATCTTCCACCAGACTCACGGGGAGTTCACCGACTCCGACATCACGGCCACCCACCTCCGGCTGGGCACCATCTTCGGCTGGTCTCGTCGGATGCGGTTCGATCTTGTCGTGAACCTCCTGACCGCCAAGGCGGTGCTCGAAGGGGACATCCCCGTCTACGGTGGCGACCAGTACCGCCCGCTCGTTCACGTCGCGGATGCGGCCAACGCGTTCGTTACGGTGCTCGAAGCCCCCAAGGAGAAGGTCGACCACCAGATATTCAACGTCGGTGACAACGACCTGAACTACCAGATCAAAAAAGTCGGGAAGATCGTTGAAGACCAAGTGCCGGATGCCGAAGTCCGGTTCGTCGAACACAAGGAAGACGAACGAACCTACCGGGTCAGCTTCGACAAAATAAACTACATTCTCGACTGGGAGGCCGAACGGACGATCGAGGACGGCGTCGAGGAGATCAAAACGTGGATGGAAGAGGAGGACATCACCGAATACGAACAGGACGTGTTTCGCAACTCGAACTACCCGTACATGTAAGATGAGCGGACGGAGCTACACTCTCGACGACCGGGAGACGTGGCAGGAGTGGTTCGACCGGCTGGATGCCGGCCCGTACCACTCGCCGACGTACCTCGACACGCTCGCCGGGGAGTTCGAACACGACTCCGAGCGGGCGGAACTGTTCGTCTACGGCGACGAAGACGGCTTCGTGTACTACCCGTACATCCGTCGAGACCTCACAGAACTTCCGTTTGCCGAGGCGGAGCTGTCGAACCCGGAGGCGTACTCCGACATCGTCTCGTCGTGGTACTACGGCGGGCCGCTGCTGTCGGCGGGGGCGCCCCCCTCGCTGGCCGAGGAGTTCGCCGACTCGTTTGCCGAGTTCTGTGCCGAGAAGGGCATCGTCTCTGAGTTCATCCGGTTCGACCCCAACCGGGAGAACCACGAGCGATTCGACGCCTTGGAGCCAACGTTCAACCGCGAGACGGTTCACGTCGACCTCACGAAGGACACTGAGACGCTCTGGGACGAGTTCGAGAAACGCAACCGGAACGCGATCCGGCAGGCCCAAGAGACCGATCTCGTCGTCGAACAGACCACCGACCCCGCCGAATTCGAGGCGTTCTACGACATCTACACGAACGCGATGGAAGCCAAGGACGCCTCCGACCACTACCGGTTCCCGTTTTCCTTTTTCGAGACGCTGTTCAGGAGCGACCTCTCGACGCTCATCGTCGCCCGCTACGAGGGCGAGGTCGTCGGCGGGGCCGTCGTGGTTCACGACGACCGGATCGCTCACGACTACCTGCGGGCGTCGAACCCTGACTACTGGGATCTCCGGGTGAACAACCTCCTCTGCTACGGGGCAATGATGGAGATGCGCGACCGGGGCACCGACCGGTTCGATTTCCAGGGCGGTCGACCTGGCGTGTTCAAATTTAAAAAGGGGTTCTCAACCGAAGGCCGTGGGGAGTTCCATATCGGGAAACGCATCCACTGTCCGGCGGTCTACGAGAGCCTTACTGAGGCTGCCGCCGACGCCGGGATCGACACGGACACGGGATATTTCCCGGCGTACCGCGAAGCACAGAGCAACTGATGATTCCCCTCGGCGCACCGGCGGTGGACGAGACTGGTATCGACCACGTCGTGGAACTGCTCGAAGACGGGCTGTTGTCGACCGGCGAGGTCGTCGCCGAGTTCGAAGCACGGTTCAGTTCGTTCGTCGGACGGAGCCACGGTGTGGCGGTCGCCTCCGGGAGTGTCGCACTGGAACTCGCGCTCGAAGCGAGCTTCGAGGCGGGCGATAGGATCGCCCTCTCGCCGTACAACTGCGGCTCGATGCTGTACTCGGTGCTCCGTGCGAACCTCCGTCCGGTGTTCGTCGACGCCGATTCCAAGACGGCGGGGCTCGATCCGGACGCACTCGCCGAGGCGGCCCCGCTGGACGGCGCGGTGAGTGCACACCTGTTCGGGCATCCCGCACGTATCAACGATATAAAAGAGGTTTGTGAGCAGCTCGGCGCGACGCTGGTCGACGACTTCGCACAGGCACCGGGCGCGACGGCACACGGCGAGCCGGTCGGCTCGGTCGGCTCGGTCGGGATCTGCAGCTTCGGCGCGACAAAGAACCTGACGACCGCCGAAGGCGGGATCGTCGTCACCGACGACGCAACGGTCGCCGACTACGTCCGCGATCAGCGGACGAACACCCACGACGTGACACCGCCGCCGCGGAGCGTCCGAATGAACGACCTCGAAGCCGCCGTCGGGCTCTCGCAGCTCGACAGCTACGGCGCGACGACCGACCGGAAACGGGCGGTCGCCACGATATATCGGGAACGGTTGTCGGAGCTCCCCGTCAACCTGCTGCCGGTACAGCCGTGGGCGACCGACGTCTACCACGCGTTCCCGGTGTTGACGCCGGATGCGAACCGGCTGGCCGCCCACCTCGACGAACGGGAGATCGGCACGAGCCGCCTCTACGAAACGCCGCTCCACGAGTACGACGCCGCGCCACCGGTCGACGGCGAGTATCCGGTCGCTGAACGGTTCGCCGACGAAGTCGTTTTGCTACCGATCCATGGGCAAGTGACCGACTCGCAGGCGCGAACGGTCGTCGACGCCGTAGCTGGCTTCTACGCCAACCAGTAGATCGACCGGTTCTTAGCGGGTAGTGTTCAGATAAGCTGGTTCCATGCGAAGCTGAACGATCTGAGCCAGTCGTCGGCTGTGTCTGCTGAGGCGTTGCTGAAACAGTTCGAGAAACAGATAGTTCGGCGTTTTAGTTCTCTGAAGACACGTTCGACAGCGTTTCGATTTCCATGTTTCTCGTATCTGAAATCGTAGCCGGCTCGGTGACAGGCAGCCTGTAGTGATTGGGCACCATCAATGAGAAAGACGGCGTCAGCAACGTCGTGTTTCTCGCTGAGCTCAGCGAGAAATACTTCTGCGAATCCGGTGTTAGTCGTCGGTTCAAGGTTTGTATGCAGCAATTCGTTTGTCTCTGTGTCAACCGCTGCGTACAGCCAATATCGCTCGTCGTTGAGGTGGATCACCGTTTCATCAACCGCAACGTGATCCGGGCTCTTCCCGGACGTGGGCTGTAGATCGGCCTTGTGAACCCAGTTATGCACGGTTGATCGAGCGCGTTCGACACCAAATATCTCAAGTACAGAAACAGTATTCGAAAGTGATAATCCAGACAGATGCAGCTGAATACTGAGCTTCATCAGAAACTCCGGTGTCGCTTCTCGTTCCACAAAGTCTAAGTCTATTTGGTCAATACTGCCACTGAGGCGTCCGAATTCTTCCATAACCACGTAGAACTCGTGACGCCTCACTTTTCACTCCTTATCTGAACACCGCCTCTTAGCGAACCAGTAGTTTCAAACACTCCCTAAATATACTCGTCGTATGAACGTCGTCTTTACATCCGTCGACTGTCTCCGTCCCGACGCCTGTGATCACCGGTTTTTCGAACAACAGCGTTCGAACGGGCTCTCGTTCGACACCTGCATCGCACAGGCACCGTTCACCAGCCCCTCCCACTCGTCGATGTTTACCGGCCAGCGACCGTTCGAACACGGCGTCCGGTGGCTCGTCGACTACGAAACCGACGCCACAACGTTCCCGGAGCTGCTCTCCGAGGCAGGCTACAACACCGCAGCCTTCGTCGGCGGGTACCCGCTCCCAACCGGAAACATCGACAAGGGGTTCGACACCTTCGAACACGTCGTCGAGTACGAGGATCGCGACGAGGGGAGACAGGAGTTCGGTCCCGCGAACCTGCTGGTCAACCGGGCAGTCAACTGGCTACAGGATCACGACGGTGAGGACAACTTCGTGTTCCTCCATCTCTTCGACCTCCACTTCACGCTCCGCTCGGAGTTCGGCAAGCGCGATCCCCCCGAGTTCGACGAGAACAACGTGTACAAGAACGTCGAACAGTACATCGGCCGACAGGAACGACGCTACTACGAGGAGGCCGATTTCGTCGCCCGCCAGCTTGAACTCATAGAAGAACTCGTCAACGTCGACGTGAGCGTCGTCACCGGCGATCACGGCTCGAAGATGCCGGGTGAACATGGCTACCCCTGGGTCTACGACAGCGAGGGCAACCGTGTCGGCTCACAGTTCCGTGCGGTCGAACTCTACGAGAATATCATTCGCGTACCGCTGTTTATAAACGGGCCGGAGGTGCCGACCGAAACAGTTCACGAACAGATCCGGAGTATCGATATCGCACCCACATTGTTGGATATCCTTGACCTCGATATGCCTGACGTGGCGGGGATCTCTCTGCTGGACGGCAGTCGACCGGAATTTGCCTACTCTGAGACCTACCACGGCCAGCTCACCAGCGAGAACAAGCTTACTTACCGGATGAACGAGAACTACGATTTCGGCTGGAACGAGCTGGACTCGCTGGTATGTCTGCGCTCCAACGAGTGGAAACTCATCTGTACGGCCAACGGTGATCTCGAACCGGTCGAACTCTACCACATCGCTCAGGATCCTGGCGAGAGCCTGAACCGACTGGACGACGAACCGGAGATCGTCGAAACGTACTTCAAGCGACTAACCGAGCTCCTCGAAGACGACGACCAGCGGTACGTCACGGGCGAGCAGTTGGATTCCGAAACGCGGGATCACCTCGAAGACCTCGGCTACATCTGACGCGTCGACCGAGTTGCTATCGTCGCCAACGTATTCGAAACCAGTGCGTTCTTATTCGGAGTGAGCTACATCCGGTATGGACAGCACTGACGGCGTTGCCGACCTCCACATGCACACCGTAGCGTCGGACGGAACCTGCTCGGTCGACGACCGCACCCGCCAGGCACGAGAGCGTGGGCTCGACGCGATCGCGATCACCGACCACGACTCCATCTCGACGGATATCGAGGATAGACGAACCGTCGACGACGGGGTCGAACGCATCGCTGGCGTGGAGGTTCGAGCGGACGTACAGGACACGAAGGTCGAACTGCTCGGTTACTTCGTCGATCCCAACGACGAACGGCTCGCCGATATCCTCGCGGAGGTTCGGGAGTACCGGCGGGATCGCAACCGAAAGATAATCAAGCGGCTCCATGAGACGACATCCCTAAACCGATCATATGAGGACGTTCGGGGCGAAGCCGACGGGATCCTCGGCCGCCCACACATCGCCAACGTCCTCATCGAGGAAGGGATCGTCGACTCTATCGGTGCAGCCTTCGACGAACACCTCGCCAACGACGGGACGGCGTTCGTCCAGATGGAGCGTGTCCCCGCCCCCGAGGTTATTGATGCCATTCAGGGTGCTGGCGGTGTCGTCTCGCTGGCCCACCCCGGCCGTATTCGGGCCGAGCACATCGATGGAATCGTCGACGAGCTCATCGGGGCAGGACTGGACGCGATCGAGGTGCAGTATCCCTACGACGCGGCTCCGACCCAAGGCTACGCGGACGTGTCGGTGGAGGATGCAGCGGCACTCGCTGAGGAACACGGACTCATTCAGACGGGTGGGTCAGACTGCCACGGCCCCGACTCCGGAAAGTTCCGCATCGGAGAAGTTCGGGTCTCGGAGGTACAACTTGTTACGCTTCGAGAACGCGCTGACCGACACCGATCACTGTAGCTGATCGCGGGATCGCAAGCGGAGTCGTTACTCCCCGAGATAGCCGAGATCTTTCAGGCGGTCGGTGAGCTCCTGTTCTTCGGTTCGAGTGATAGAGAAACTGTAGTCGTCGTCGAGCTGTTCTTCGAGCAGTCCTTGAGCTTCGAGTTCCGAGAGTACGTGATCGACACCGTCTTCAATAGACTGGTCTTCGGTGTCGACGACGATGTCGGGGTTGAGCGGCTCCTGGAACGGGTGGTTGATGCCGGTGAACTTCTCGATGTTACCCTCGCGTGCCTTCTCGTAGAGGCCTTTCGGATCACGTTCCTCGGCGGCGTCGACGGAGCACTTCACGTGGACGAGGACGAAGTCGCCCTCGTCCTCGATGATATCCCGAGCCTGCTCCTGGGAGTCCCGGAACGGCGTGATCATGCCGACGATAACCGGGATGTCGTTGCGGTTGAGCAGTTTGGCGATGTAGGCGGTTCGCCGGTTGTTGGTTCGGCGATCCTCTCGTGAGAACCCGAGATCCGGATGGAGGTGTTTCCGGATCTCGTCGCCATCGAGATTCTCGATTGGGAACCCCATCTTGACAAGACGATCCTCGACACGGCTGGCGAGCGTCGATTTCCCTGCCGACGGACGGCCCATGAACCAGAGTGTAAACATAATTAGTCCTCCACAAATATTTCGTCAAGGCTCAATACGGTTTCGGTAACTTCAGGACGCATCAGCTCCGGCGGCGGCGACTCGCTGTCCGAGAGCATACCACGGAGTTTCGTGCCGCTCGGTTCGAGATGTTGGTCGGAGTCGTGTGGACAGATCTTCTCGGAGACGATCCCGTCGCACTTGCGGCAGTAGAACGCGTAGTGGTAGTACAGCGGTTCGATCCCGATGTTCCCCATCGCGTCGAACAGCTCTTGGGCTTCGAAATCACCGTAGTAATTGCCGACACCAGCGTGGTCGCGACCGATGATGAAGTGGGTACAGCCGTAGTTCTTGCGGACGATCGAGTCGAAGACGGCCTCGCGGGGGCCGGCATACCACATCCGTGATTTAAACATCGACAGCGCGACCGATTCCGTCGGATAGTAGCTCTCGATGAGCGATTCGTACCCTTCGAGGATCGCGTCGTTTCGATAGTCCCCCGGTTTTTTTTCGCCAATCTTGGGTTGGATGAGCAGTCCGTCGACATGTTCGAGCGCGGATTTTTGGAGGTACTCGTGTGCACGATGAGGGACGTTTCGGGTCTGGAAGCCAACGACGGTGTCCCAGCCGAGGTTTTTGAACAGAACTCGTGTTTCCTTCGGCGAAAGATCATGGCTCCCATTCCGTGGGAGGGCATCGGAAAACGCCTTGATCGGACCGCCGACAAAGAACGGCTCTTTCGACTGGAGGGTTCGAACGCCGGGATGCTCCTCGTCGGTCGTCCCAAAGAGGTTCTGGGAGGTCTCTTCCTCGTTGTACCGGTAGACACTGTCGACGTTCATGATGCCGACCGGCGTGCCGTTAGGGCTACGGATCCCGATTCGATCTCCCGGCCCCACCTTGTTTGCGAGCTCAGTTTCGATATCGAGCACGATTGGAAGCGGCCATGCAGCTCCGCTCTCCAGCGTGAGATCGTTGACGACTTTCAGGAAATCGTTTCGAGACATGAAGCCCCGAAGCGGACTGTAGACTCCACGGGAAATATTAGCAAAATCGAACAGAAGGTTCTGATTGAGTGTAACCGTCGTCAGGTCATCGAACCCATTTTGGAGTTCTGCGCTCCGCTCGGCTCCGATCTGACGGTCGACGAGTTCGTTACCGTGTGGTTGAATCATTCTATTATCACTCCTCGTTACCACGACGATACAAATCCTGTGGTTTGTTCTCTTCGCTTCTACGGCGGTGTTCAGATGCACTCGTTATCGCCTAAGCCCCAAACAGCTGATTAGCTCAGTAGCAGAGGCGGTGGTGCAGAACTGTACTCATAGCGTGATGGTTGGGCTAGCGACATCGTTTCCTCGAGGGGGATTGGCGAGTGCGACAGCCAATCGAAGGCAAAGAGCGAGGAAGACGTGTGGCTTGACTCGTACTCGGCCTCGGATCCGCGGGATCCCGAGGCCGAGATCCTTGCAGACGCCAATCGCTGTTTCAACTCGTGAGCGTTCTGCATACGTTTCGTTGAGTTGGTGCTGCCAGAGACGAACGGTGTCGCTGTGTTCTTTGATTCGCTCTTCGACGCGGTATTCTATGTCTGGTGGATCGTTCGTATTCCGTGGATTGTACGGCGATATCGGCACGGCTGACTTCTCTAGCAGCCAGTCGTGCCATCTCAGCATATCGAACTCTGAATCAACCGAGGAGCCAGCGTGGAGTGTCGACAGCGAGCGCGTCAGGCGTGACGCATCGCCGTTTCCTCATCGACCTTCTTCGCTGGAGTGAATGCTGCTGCGACCGGAATGTTATGTGCTGCAGTGACGACACAGCAGCCATACCCGTAGTAATAGTCGTCTTCTGTGTGATCATAGTTCCAGTCAGCGTCTTCGTCACGGTGATCAACCGGAATATCGGTACTTCCCAACCGGTCTGAGTAGAATAGCGTCGCTCTGATTGTGGCGGATGTCTGGTTCGTGGATGTGTTCAATCACCTCGAACCAGACGGTGTTCTTTCAGCAGCAGATGTCAAACAAGCAGCGACTGATGTGATTCACCAACTTCCAATGGTAGGAATCGAGGGCTCTCCCCTCGATTCCGACGATATCTGGCCAGTAATCACGATGGCCAGCGTCAACCAAACGTCCGTCTGGGAGGTGATTAGTTCTCGGTTGATACAGCAGTGTACGTCAAGCACCGCTAAGGATTCTGTATCGGTCAATATCGTTGCCTTGATCGTTTTCACACTGCGTCCGTTCCGCTGGCGGTAGTACTGGGAGGCCTGTTCACGCTCAAAGAACGTGCTGTCGAGTGCTGCATGCCCAGAGTGGCGGAGTTGCTGCGCTGACACGCGCAGCAACGCCCGCCAGATGTACATCGCATATCGGTCAAAAGAGTGGTAGAACGCGGTTGGATCGGGCATGGCGTCGGGGCGTAGATCAAGCCGTTCGCACACATCAGGCATGAGGCTCAGCCGATCAACCAGCTCGCCGTAGCTGTGTCCTTCCTCCTTCCGGACACAGTGCGCGACGATATTCGTCTCGCGGGGAAGCCCGCCTGACTCGGGCTTCCCCGCGTGGCTTCCCAACGCTTGTTTGGCTGCACGAAGTGCATTCTCAACGAGGCTGAGTAATTCGACTGCCATTATCGACTTCTCAGCCTCGTTTTGGCAATGAGTTACGGTCTAATTCCGACGCCATCTTCCATTTTCAATAGAGCAGAGAAGTATAGCTTTGAGGCTTCCGTTGAGAGGTACAGTAAGATACTTAACGACCTTAATTCCTATGATTAGAGTGGTACGAGCGACTGTGTCTTTTCTCTGACTCTACCCGAAAGAGTGTACAGGGACACCGCGTAAACGAAAGCCGCAAACAAGACAGCACCGATAGTCAGGTACATGTTCCAGAATGGCATTAAGTACTCCAGACTGAGGAGAACTACTGCCATGATGCCCCCAGATGCTACCTGTCTTAGTATCCCTAACATCGGTATCTCGGGCTTTCCTAGCAGTCTACTTATTGACCTATAGCTCAGCACCAAGGTAACGAGCGACGATGTCGCCGTAGCTACTGCGGCACCGTACCAGCTGAAAAGATACACCAGACCGAAATTAAGCGACAGGTTACTAACCACGAAAACGAGATTGATACGAAAAGCGACGTCCGGTCTGTTTATCCCGTTTATCATGTTGAGCATCTGTGAACCGTACACGTTTACCGCTCTCGCGAGTATGAGTATCAGGAGGATCACTACACCTTCAACGAACTCTCCACCGTAGATACGTAGTATTCTGTCGCCGATCGCGAGTACCCCAAAAAAACCGGGTATCACGAATATACCAGCGAAAAACATCGCTTCGTTCAGTAGGTCGCGGACGTTATCATCGTTTCCATCAACGGATAGGTCGCTCACTTCCGGGAAGATTACGGCACTCACGGCGTTGCTCACGAGAATGAGGGCGGAGGCGAGACGCCACGAAACGCCATAGACGCCAACAAGACTGGATGACACGAAAAGCTGGAGAACTATCACGTCCATCCATCCAAACGTCTTTCCTTTGATTTCGCCGAGCCATGAGTATTTGACGTATGAGTATAGGTCTTCAAATGCCTTCCTACTCGGTATCTTAGGGCGTAGACCGAACAGGATGACACCGACGAATGCCGAGATCACGAGTGCTGCTATGTGACCTAAGACCAGACCCAGGAGGTTGTATCCAAGATAGATCAGGGCTATCTGGCTTCCCGTGCGTAACACTCCGTCAAAGGTGCGCAGAAAGCCCGCAGTAACTACCTCCTTTTTTCCTCTCAGTCCTCCTCGGGTGGATGTGTATATTATATTAATTACGAGAAGGCTCGCGAGTAAAACGTTCACCTCCGCGCCGATGTATGCGTTGACATATCTTCCTCCGAGTATCGAGACAAAGAATAGGAAACCTCCGTAGGCTCCATTGATTACCGTAGCAGCGGAAAATATTTCATCAGCGTCTTTTCCTTCGCTTATCCTTTTATTTATCGCCGCCGACAATCCGTTGGTCGGCACCGTAGCCCACGCGATAAGACCTATTATCGAAAAGTACTGGCCCAGCGGTTCCGAGCCTAGTACGCGTGCGAAGTAGAGGATGGCAAGAAAACCGATGACCGATGTCCCTACGTCGGATACGAAGTATAGTATCGACTGCTTGGCTAAACGCATCAGTCGACAATATAACCGAGGTCAGAGAGTTGCTGCTTCATCTTGTCAGAGAATTTGGACTTTTTTTCCTCTTCTGAAACCGGATATCCATACTCATCCACCCATTTGTCAAGAATTGTATCCATATCTTCAACGACTTCCGGTTCCTCATCCGATATGTCCTCCTCTTCGTCAGGTAGTATGAAAAGCTCAGCGTTTTCCTCGCTCTTCTGGTACTTATAATTCTGGTCTCTGATGCAGGTCAAAAGAGATCTGTGGTAACGCGAACTATTGAACTCCGGATTGTACTCGGCGAACTTGTCGAGAGATTTACCGATGTCCTGATCCTGAGCGACGACGAAATTACGTGATTCTTCTCTTATGTCTACTCCTTGGAACTGGCTCGTGTCTCCGCCAGCCATGGCTACCAACGTCTGCATGATGTCGGCGTGCTGTACCAAGTCGTCAGTCCCCGTCTCTAACTTTCCAAAACCGTGCGTTACTAACGGCACGTTGATCACGGCGTCGTGTAGGACTATCTTATGTGTGAGCATGTCCTTTTCGCCGAAAAGTTCGCCGTGATCGGCGGTTATAACGAATATAGTGTTGTCAATATTAAGAGATTTGACATAGTCAAATAGCCTTCCAACGCAGTCGTCGGTGTAAGCGATCTCAGCGTCGTACATGGCATAGAGTGCTTCCCATTCTTCTTCAGAGAATTCAGAGCCGTTGGCGATTATCTCGTTGGCATTCCGGTGCATCTCCATAGCTACCTCTGCAGCCTCTTGCGTCGACATTTCTATCTCGTCCGTATACTCGTCGAGGTAGCTCAGTGGGGGGTAGTAAGGTCTGTGCGGCTCATTGTAGTGGAGGTACATGAAGAACGGTTCGCTGTCGCCGACATACGATCTGATCCGTCTCTTCGCCATGTCGTTGATTATGAACGGCGTCGCGTGTTTCGCCGTGTCGGTGGTGAACCCCGCGGAATGTTTCCGTACATTCAAGCCATACTTTATTACCGTAGGGAGGTCAACTGCACTAAGGAACTGTGAAGAGGATATCCATTTGAATTCGTCGAATCCCCGATTGAATCCCATCGAGGAGTTCGCGTTTCTTGAGATACCAACTGTGTGGTAGCCTACTTTGGAGAATATCTCGGGAACCGTCTCAAGTTCGGGCGGAATGATCTTATCCCATGTGACACCGTGATGTGAGGGGTACGTACCTGTTATTATGGATGCGGTTGACGTCCGTGTCGAGTTATTGTGCGAAAAACAATTGGAGAACCATTGCCCATCTGTAGTCTTGGATATTCTTTCCAGTTCCGGTGTAGTGTCGCGCTCGTAGCCCCCCATTGTCGTATGATCAGAACGAACGCTGTCGAGGGTAATCCAGATTATGTTGGGGCGTTCCGTCATGAACCTACTTAGGTAAGGAAGGTATAATAACACTGATGGTTTTTCCAGAGAAGAATTCCGAATAATTCATTATCATGAGGGGTGTTGATGAAATGATGACTGTCGTAGTTCTGGGAATTGATGCGCTTGATCCCGAACTCGTTGATTCAACTCAGCAAGAAAATCTTGTACTCAATTCTCACAAGAGCATAGAGACGATAGAGAGTTCTTCCGGTGAGCCAAGCACCCACGAGCTCTGGCCCAGTATAATAACCGGACTCACACCCGAAGAACATGGACTGAAGCTTGACGGTGGAGTGGCATGGGAAAGCCCGGTTTTGCGTTGGGGAAGTGAAGTAGCCGAGTACGTCCTCCCCGACACACTCCAGTCAAGCATCGGGGCTTGGATACTTAACAGCACAGAGCAGGACGCTTTCAGGGAATCTGCCGACTACTACGAAAGGAACGAATTGGAGACGATCTTTGACGGACATGAATCGAAGGCTATCGGTGTTCCTAACTATGTAATTGACCCGAACGATAAGGATAGAGAACATGAGTTACGTAAGGATATGGGTGAGATGTTCGAACGAGACGGCGAAGCGAAGGGGGGGCACAGAAGTGCCGATCCTTTCTCATTCTACGAACTTTGTATGGAAATGACAATGGTACGTATCGCGCGAGCACGGCGATCACTCAGAAGCCGCCGTTACGAACTCGTCTTCGGCTACACAAGTGGTCTTGATCTCATAGGACATGTCTCGTACGATATACCCGAACTACAGGAACAGGCTTACGACGAATTAGACGACTTCGTGGGAGAGCTACGCGAAGATCTTGAAGACGACGATGTACTTCTCCTTGTTAGCGACCACGGATTACAGGATGGAGTACATACCCATAAAGCGATGGTGTCCGGGACAGATACGAGAACGGTTAATCAAATAGACTCTGTCCTTGATATCAATGACGCCATCAATCAGGAAATCCGTTCAGGCGAACACACCCCCAGAGAAAGAGAAGTAGTCCGTAGTGGGTCAGGTGGAACCCAGAATGAAGTCAAAGAACAGTTGGAAGACCTTGGATATATATGAGGTAGTTGGATAGCAGTTCTCTCATTCGAAAACAGCAGCTTGAGACGCTCTGCTTCGACGTTTTTGTTCGATAAATTACATAAGTGTTTTGAAATTTAAATCACGATATCTGAGGTGTAATTATACCACCTAAATTGATGTTCGTTCAATCTGAACTCGATATCGGTAATACTATTTTACATTCAACCAAATATGATATCTGACAGATGAAGTGTGACCCTTCGCAGTCTGGTGATTAGCAACCTGCTTTCCAACTACTATATGACTAAACCGGAGTGTTTTTATAAACATTCTCATATTCCTATATCCTCTATGTCACCCAATACCATCCTTGGAAGTTCGTCCCAGGTGTGGTTTTCCAGAACGTATTCTCGTCCCCTCTTACCCATATTTAAAATCTCTTCTCTTGTTAGCGAGCGTAGATCCTGTATTGCACTTCTTACCTCATCCATTTTTATTGTATCTATTGTCTTTCCAACTTCTATTCTACTCACAAATTCAAACTCCCGTTTGTTTGAAGTAATCACTGGTCTCTCGGACGCCAAGTACTCATAGCATTTTATCGGGTTTGAGGGTATGTCTGGATGCACGACACCATACATAATATCGCAGGCAGAGATATACCTGTCAACCTCGCTATGCTTAACATTTCCGGTGAAAGTAACCCTCTCCTCAATTCCTTCTTTACGGACTAACTCTTCCAACCTCCCCCGCTCAGGACCATCCCCAACTATCAGAGCGTTAACATCGTTGAGGTTACTCACCGTGAGTAGGAGCTTCTCAATCATGTGCCTATCTTTTAGACTTCCGACGAAACCGATCACGAAGTCATCCTTCTCAAGTCCCAGTTCAAGACTCTTTCTTGCCTTTTCTAACGAGGTTGGTGAGAACTCCTCAGGGTCTACTGCGTTAGTGAAGTACTCTGCCTCAGTCTGGGACGGCTTACGTACCTTTTTTGTCTCTTTTTTTATTTCCTTGAACGCAACGTATAGTCTGTCTGCTAAACGGACATTCATCCAGAATATCTTCTTGAGTATGTATCCGTAGCGCATCCTGTCGTGAGCCAGCCCCCTTATCAACAGAATGTGCGGTTTGCCGTACGCCTTGGTCAAAAGAGGCGGAGTAACCGAGGTGGCGGAGTACCTTGATACTACAGCATCGAGGTCTTCTTTCTTTATTGCCCTTCGCAAAACGGGCGCCATATTAGCTTGCTCTTTTATATGTCCGAGTACAGTTCCTTCAGAATCGCCCGAAAAGTAGTAGAATTCGTCCACGTTTTCGGCCACTTTCGATGGTATCTCGTCCGGCGGTTCCGCACAGACCACCGAGAGTTCAATAGATTCATTCCTTCCGAATGCAGCGACCATCTCTGCAGTAGCCACGCTTCCTCCGGTAACCTCAGAAAAATCGGAAACGGTTACGAATAGTATCTTGGATATTCTCCCCATTCTGGCTTTTTTTGCTATCATTTATATATATATATAAACATTACGGGGATTATGAGGGTAGTGTTCAGATAAGCTGGTTCCATGCGAAGCTGAACGATCTGAGCCAGTCGTCGGCTGTGTCTGCTGAGGCGTTGCTGAAACAGTTCGAGAAACAGAGAGTTCTGCGTTTTAGTTCTCTGAAGACACGTTCGACAGCGTTCCGATTTCCATGTTTCTCGTATCTGAAATCGTAGCCGGCTCGGTGACAGGCAGCCTGTAATGAGTGGGCACCATCAATGAGAAAGACGGCGTCAGCAACGTCGTGTTTCTCGCTGAGCTCAGCGAGAAACACTTCTGCGAGTCCGGTGTTAGTCGTCGGTTCAAGGGTTGTATACAGGAATTCGTTTGTCTCTGGATCAACCGCTGCGTACAGCCAATATCGCTCGTCGTTGAGGTGGATCACCGTTTCATCAACCGCAACGTGATCCGGGCTCTTCCCGGACGTGGGCTGTAGATCGGCTTTGTGAACCCAGTTATGCACGGTTGATCGAGCGCGTTCGACACCGAATACCTCAAGTACAGAAACAGTATTCGAAAGTGATAATCCAGACAAATGCAGCTGAATACTGAGCTTCATCAGAAACTCCGGTGTCGCTTCTCGTTCCACAAAGGCTAACTCAATCTGGTCGATACTGCCACTGAGGCGTCCGAATTCTTCCATAACCACGTAGAACTCGTGACGCCTCACTTTTCACTCCTTATCTGAACACTGCCATTATGAGGGTCGTACATCAATTAGGTTGGGTGTCGGGATGTTTCCTGAGGTTTATATAAGAAATACGAATACGTTCTGAATATGGTGAGTCAAACGTTGAAACGTGTGAAGGAGTTGTACGAAGATGGGGGTATTACCGAGGTCTTCAGAGGAACGCGTGACTATTTAGGCTTGACCACGATTCACGCCCATCTAATTAACAAGAAGTCTTTGTCGGTTGATGGTACAGAGGTGTATTTTATAATCGAAGAAGAGGAAGATTTAAAACGCGCTAGAGGGCACGGAGAGCTGGATGTGTTGCAAGACTTTGTGGATGAAGTGCGCCCAGGCGATACTGTTTGGGATGTTGGTGCAAATGTGGGCACCTACTCTCTGTTCGCCGCAAAGCAAGGAGCCTCTACGGTGGCATTTGAGCCGGCATCTGACGCCCTGTCCAGATTACGAAAGAATATTGAGTTAAATTCGGTCGATATATCTGTAATGGAAATAGCTTTAGCAGATGAAGAGGGAACTAGAAATCTTATAGATACAGGAAAGTCAGGTCATAGGAAACTGTCTGACGGAGATGGTGAAACGGTAAAGGTCAGGCGAGGCGATGCGCTTGAACTTGAACAGCCCGATGTAATAAAAATCGATGTTGAGGGTGCAGAGCATGAAGTCCTTCATGGAATGAGGGAGAACTTATCGGGGGCACGTGTTTGTTATGTTGAGCTTCATGAGGGAGTCGACCAAAGCAGTCTGATTGAACTCTTACAGGATGAAGGATTTAATAACTTGTACGAGTTTGGCGATGGTGTAGTGCGTGAACTAACTCTGATGAAGTTCCGGAAGTCATCTTAGTCGAAGCATTTTCAAAATGGTGGCGAAGAAAATTAAAGTGGTATGATAGTGGAAACCACAAGGAAATAGCTAACTAAGACCGCCCGATGAACGTACTCGTAACCGGCGGTGCGGACTTCATAGGCGGACACCTCGCGGAGAGGTTCGCCCGCAAACGCCTCGTTGCGGCGTAGATAATCAGCCGTCTCGGTAGCTCTCTATCTCTTCTCCGTGAAATTGACGGTAAATTGGACGCCGTCTTGCGATATGAAGTCAAAGCGATCGATAGCCAGACAGTGTAAGAATCTTGCCAAAGAACACGTTGAGAATCAAGACGAGCCCGCTGCGCCGACAGGCGACAGCGGGCACACCAAGTGGGCACAAATTGCAATCATCCTGTTCCGTGTCGAGATCGACAAGAGCCTCCGCGAGACAGAGGCCTATCTCAATACCATGTCTCCAGTCCCTGAAGATCTTAATCTCGAACGCTCACTGTAGCTTCAGACTTAGACTGTCTAGTTTAACCTCTCTGGGAGCATATCTACAGGAATGAGCCGGAAACAGCACGTT
>NZ_JABEBY010000029.1:0-12914 GCF_046719765.1 Halonotius sp. F2-221B | reverse complement strand
CCAGCAGCGACAAGTACGTCCCCACTGTAGGCCGACCCGAATGCGTCTCTCGTTCGACGACGGCACTCTCTTGCTTGAGGATGCTCCCGATACTGTCCCCCATGCTGAGTGGGACGACCGTGTCGAGGAGTATCGGGCTCAAGTCCAGCACTACCGGGAGATCTACGAGTGGGCCACCGGTGACGGGCAAGCCACACTCCGGGAATCGACGGCGAGTCTCCCTGAATTCGAGGATGCTGCTCGTTCATATTCTGAGTTCGATCTCACGCCATCGGTTGCTATCGAACCACGAGACTACCAACAGGACGCCCTGGCAGCGTGGCGGGATAACGACCGACGTGGGAGTGTCGTCCTCCCAACTGGCAGCGGCAAGACCTTCCTCGCCGTCCAGGCTATCGCTGACGCCGGTGTCAGTACGCTTGTTGTCGTCCCGACGATTGACCTGATGAACCAGTGGCACGCCACCCTTACCAACGCCTTTGGCGAGCAACTCCCAGACGGCGTCGGCGTTCTGGGTGGTGGCAGCCACAATGTGACCGAGATCACAGTTACAACGTACGATTCCGCCTATCGGTACATCAACGAGTACGGTGACCGATTCGGTCTGCTTGTCGTCGATGAAGTCCACCATCTTCCGGCACCGACCTATCAGCAGATCCCCGAGATGACGATTGCGCCGTATCGACTCGGGCTTACTGCTACCTACGAACGGGCCGACGAACAACACGAAGTCTTGGAAGACCTGCTCGGTTCGGTCGTCTATCAGGAGGCTGTCGATGAGCTGACTGGGGAGTACCTCAGCGAGTACGAGACGATCCATCTCCAAGTTGAGCTCACCGGTGACGAACGGGAGACCTACGACGAAGAGTACCAGATTTACCGCGACTATATCGATAGTCACGATATCGAACTCTGGAAGGAAGATGGCTATCAGGAGTTTCTCAAACGAACCTCGTACGACCCGCAGGGGAGGCGAGCTCTCATCGCTAAACAACGAGCCGAGAAAATCGCTCGTACCGCCGAGAAGAAACTCGATACGCTCGATAACCTCCTGAAACGGCACTACGACGACCGAACGATCATCTTCACCGCCAACAACGAGTTCGCCTACGAGATCTCCCAAGAGTTCATTGTTCCCTGTATCACCCACCAGACAGCCACCGACGAACGAACGGAGATCTTAGAGCGGTTCCGCACTGGAGAATATTCGATGCTGGCGACCTCCCAAGTTCTGGATGAAGGGATCGATGTCCCGGCTGCCAACGTCGGGATCATCCTCTCTGGGAGTGCGTCCAAACGGCAGTACGCCCAACGGCTCGGCCGGATTCTCCGCCCGACTGACGACAACCAACCCGCTCGGCTCTATGAGATCATCACCGAAGATACGATGGAGACCTACGTCTCAGATCGCCGCCGACAGGGGGTGGCCTGATGCTCACTGCCGACCTCGCTCGTTCCCGGACGGACGGTGACACGGTCACGCCATTGTTCGTCGATCCTGCCGACGATAGATATCAACAGACAGCGGCTGAACTCATCGAAATCTTCACCGATCATCTGGGTGAGCCGAAAGGCGAGTTAGAGGCGACGATTGACGAGCTCACTATCGCCGATACGGACTACAAAATCGTCCAAGGGCTAGCGAAACTATTGCAAGACGAGTGTGAGTTCGAAGTCGTTGCCCCGGTCGATCCACAGGAAATCCGTCGGCGACTGTTCGAGAAGGCTAACGACTCGTATCCGGTCGTCCGCCAACCGACACTCGGCGATGATACCCAACCGCTAGATATCTACAGCAACGTCGCTGACCGACTCGGGATCTCGCTTGAGGAGTGCTACAAGGGAATGTACGCTGACCTCGACGAGAACAAGCGACTCGTTCGCTTTGGCAACCAGGCCATCGAAGGCTACGATGGTGAGGAGACGACGACTACCACACAGCTCACCGGTGATAGTGCGGAATCGTATGCGGATGACACGATCACTGTCGAGTGGCTACTCACTCGGTACAATCTGGCGTTAGCGCAGGCTGTTCTCTACGATTCGACGGAGATGCGGATTTGCGTGTGGGATTCCTTCTCGACGGTGTTCAGCTACGTCAAACTCTTTGGATTGATGCACCGGATCTATCCAATTGACGACGCCGGAAACAGGGTTGAGAGTACAGACGTAGCCGATGGATACGAGGCTATCCTCGACGGTGCAGCCTCGCTGTTCTCGAAATCACGGAAGTACGGCATTCGGATGGCGAATTTCCTGCCAGCTCTGCCGTTGTGTACGCGCTGGGAGATGGAAGCCGAGATTCTCGATGAGACAACCGGGACAACGGATCACCGCCGAACGCTTGCGTTGGATCATACTGACAGCCTCTCTTCACACTATTCGGCACAGAGCGACTTTGACAGCGATGTCGAACGAACCCTCGCTGACAAGTGGGAGCGGGCGAATACTGAATGGAACCTCGTACGTGAGGATGATGTCCTCGATCTCGGCGCAGAGGTGATGTTGCCTGATTTTGCCATTGAGCATCCTGATGGCCGACGTGTAATCCTCGAAATCGTTGGTTTCTGGACGCCAGAGTACCTCTCAGAGAAGTTGACGAAGATTAGGGCAGCTGATACAGCCAATCTCGTAGTTGCGGTTTCAGAACGGCTCGACTGCTCGGCAGACGATTTCGAGGGGATGGACGACCGGGTACTGTGGTTCAAATCTGGGATTCATGTGTATGACCTCGTGGAGTTGGCTGAGGAGTATGCCTTGCCGACAAATACCTGAAATTCACAACTCAGTCGTTAGATTATTTCTTGGTTAGGAGATTTTAATCGACAGATTTAGTCAAATTCGGATCTATGCGATTGTGTGAGCGTTGCTGAACCTCCCGTTGAGCTATCCGAATCCCAACAGCGTGGGCTGGAACTGATCGAGGAGACTGGCGGTATCCACCAAAGCGAGTTCTGGAAAGAACTTGATGTCTCATCACGCACTGGAAGTCGGATCGTTGACCGACTATTGGACGTAGAGTTGATTGAACGCACGGAGACAGTGTACGATGGTCGGAAGACGTACTACCTGACACCGACTGATACAGATCTCGATTACCGTTTGTTGATGGCTGGTGACATGCTCTCACCGCTTATTGGTGAGGATGATGTCGATTCGCAAAGCGATGTGTTCACCCAGTGGGTGATGAATCTCCAGTATGAGCAAGAGTAACGCGGATCGGTTGGTGCCTTCTGATGGGTGCGCTAGGATTCGAACCTAGGGCCTTCCGGACGCCTTACCAGCGTTGCAGTCAGTGGCCGTGCCGCGCGGACTCACGGCCCTGCTGGTGAGACGCGCTCCGGTTGTTCTGCCAAACTGAACTACGCACCCGCTGGATAGCCTCTCTGTTCCGGTGGCAAACAAGTGGTGGTCTAGAGAAGCCATTCGTCACAGAACTGGCCCTACCGCGTTGTATCGTCCTGTTCAGGTCTGCTATGGGTGGCTGAGTATTTTGTAGATGCAATTTGTATGACCAATTGGAACTTGGCGGGTCGTCACACGCTCCAAGTTCCTCTTCCCGTATGGCCGACCAGGATCAGTCGATTGGCGTCTGCCCGTTCTGCGGTTCGACACTCCCAGCTGGGTCGGTATTGATTGAGTACGAGTCTGCTGGTGAGCAGCGTGTTTTCGCTCAGTGTTCGGACTGTCGAGAGCCAGTTCATCCCGAGTGAGTCCACCGGTGGACAAGCCGACTGTAGTCGTTGAGCAACTCTGGTTGTCGATCAACTATCGGTGTGTCGAAAGGAGTGTGCGAGTGAAAGTGAGGCCGCGAGTCTCCCTACAAGTTGTGGATGAGTAGCACCAGTAGGGTGGTTGTGGGTCTGGGTTGGTGGCTGTTGGATCGGAATCAGCCACTGGCTATCTTCGCTGCTCGGAATAAGTGCTTTCTGTCGGTGACAGTACTGGGTACTTCTGAAGCGATGAGAGCAGCAGACACACGGAAGAACGCTGGCCCAAATTCTTACCTAACAATCTGATGCTGACTGATTCTTTGTTTGGTAAGACAACCGATTCAATTCAGTGTGCAGAGATGTGGTCTCAATCACCGATGAGGCACCATCAGGAAACGTGTTTGCTTGCGTATGATTACAAGCGGCTGTGCACGATGTAGAGGATCTTACAGCCACTCTCAAAGAATAGCACACTGCACTAAGGAACCGCTGCCATCAGTTCGCCTTCCGCAATTCGACTATGAAGACTGCTCCCTTCGGGTCGTTGTCTTCGACCCATACCTCCCCGCCAAACTGCTCTACAAGTGTGTGAACGAGATACAGCCCGATTCCTGAGCCCGGGCTCTCTAATCCTTTTTCGCCTTTTCCGAAGATTTCCTCCTTCTGATTGTCGGGAACACCCGGACCAGTATCTGCGAACCTTACACGGACGGTCTCCGCCTGCTCCGTGCAGGAAATTTCGACCGCTGCTGGGTTCTCGTCACTGTGCCGGACAGCATTCTCCAGAATATTTCCGAAGACGGACGACAGCATCTCGTTGGCCTGCACGGACACCGCCGGGATCGGCCCGGAGACACGTATCTCGGCGGTCGAATGGGATTCTCGTACTGCAGCGAGTTCAGTTTCGAGGATACGAGCCAGCTCTGTCGGTTCGACTGCGGTTTCCCCGGTTCCTGCTACCGATTCCACGACATCGGCGAGGATATCCGTTAGTTCGATTACGTGATCGGACTTGTTAATGACTCGTTCGAGTGCATCCTCACCGGCTGGATCGATGTGATTCTCAAGCGAATCAGCCCAGCCCTGAACCACGGCCATGTCATTCCGGATATCGTGTCGAACCACTCGATTCAGCGTTTCGAGTTGTTCGGTTTTCGCTTCGAGTTGCTGCCGGTATGACTCACGCTCCGTGACATCCGTTATCGTTACCAGTTTCCCCGTTTCCATTTCACCGGCCATGAACGGTGTGTGTGACACTTCGTATGCCCGCTCAGTTCCGTTCTCTGTCACGGTGATGACATCCTGCTCGGGGAGTGCGCCTGCGAGAGCAGGCCTTACGGCGTCGATGTGTGACCCAATCGATCCATCGAGGGCTGGAAAAATGGCCTGCGCAGCCTCATTGTAGTCGAGGATGTGATCGTCCCTATCGAGGAAGATCGCCGGGGAGTCAGTGTCAGCTGTCGACCGGATCGCTTCGAACCGCTGGTTGTAGACGAACAGCGTTCCAATAGCGAACAGTGCCACTCCCGGTGGTTCGTACATCAACGGCAGTACATCATGGAGCTCGTCGCTGAACACGGTCACGACAGCTGGAATAGCTGTCAGGCCAGCGAGTCCCAAAAGCGGGCGAGTATCGGCACCTGTGTGGTGAAACTGCTCGAAGAGCATGAAAAATCCGATACCACTAATGACGTACGTGATACCCAGTGAGATCCAGTAGAGTGGTTGATGCGTTATTGCGAGATGCGGAAACGGGTTGGTTGCCCACGTAGCAGTGAAGTAGAGTTCGTGGAGTGGATTCGTGATTTTGAGCGCAGCCAAAGCCAGAAACGCACCAACCGCTGTGGTTCGGTACGGAGCGTTTCGTGGGGGACGGCCGGTGTAGGCGGCACAGAAATACAGCCATGCACCAACGGCGACGAACGCGAAGACGCTCCCAAGGATATAGAAGCCAAGCTTCCATTCGATAGTCGGTGCGAAGAGATAGCCAACGTAGCCACCCGCCCAGATCGTAACTGAGACCAGTAATCCGAGTAACCCTTCACGTGTTCCTGCATGCTGAATCTTTCTTGCTCGTGGAATCCCAGCCAGACACACGAGTGCGGTCACGACGAAGAGGAGGGCATGGGCAACGAGCAACCGGGTCACTTGTATATGTATGAGGTAGCAAGCAAAGAAGCTTGATTTTTCAATCCAACCCCCGAGGATACTCCTAACGCGCAAGTGGGAGTGTTTTGATCTATCAGAGCACTCCGTCGTGGTCTCAACATTCTCTCCGATGTCAGTCGGAAGTTTCTGTTCGAAGTTGTTGACGACAAACTTAAGCAGATATTCCTCTTTTAGCTCGTTGCCAGCTCAGGGTGTTTCCACACCTTCTTCGAGCGGACACGTCTACTAACCCGATGTGATCGACTGATACTTCACTGTGCGGATGGCACCGGAAGTTTGATGTTCACTGTTGTCCCACTACTGTCTTGATCAGTGAGATTGATTGTTCCATTCGATTGCTGAACTATCCAATAAACGAGCCACAAGCCCAATCCGCTACCATGAGATAACTCACCGATGGCCGTCCCTGACTCCAACACTTCTTGATCGAACGCTATCATTCCAGGGCCATTATCGGAAATCTGAATTTCGACTACCTCATTGTCAACCGTTACGCTCAGTTCAACCTGTGATGTTTCCTTATCATTGTGCATTGCAGCGTTCTCAACCAACTCTTTAATCGCATCACCGATTTCTGGGATTGCGATAACGACAACCTCGTCAGGGATCGTGACCGAGAATTTGATATCAGGCCACCTATGCTTTATATTGTTAATTATACGCTCAATGGTATCTGAAAGATTGATTTGAGTTATATTGGTATCATTTGAAAATACTTGTGTGATCTGTCGGGATTTTTCACTTGTCGTTAATAGATCATCTGCAGCCTCCACAATAGAGGCCGCAGCATGTGTGAGCTCTCCATTGGTGTCGCGTTGAATTTGTGTTCCGCGTCCTTTGATAATAGTTAGCTTGTTTCGAATATTGTGTCGAAGAATATTATCTATCACTTGGAGATGGCGGGTACGCCTATCGAGATCGGTCACGTCACGACAGATCGCTAACGTCCCTACTAACTTACTTTCCTCGTTGTAGTACGGGTACCGAGTCGTGTAGAAGACTGCTTCCTTACCGCTGTATTCGAACGTCGGTGTGACACTGTACGTTACCGGTTTTTCTGTCCACAGAACCGCCTTTTTTTGCCGATGAATAAACTTGGCTGTTGGCTCATCCATGAACTCATATTCGTCTGTACCCTCCAACTTCTCAGCAGAGAGACCCGCAAAGTCACACAGTGCCTGATTAACTAATTCGAATTGACCGTCCTCGTTCTGCAACATGATCGGATCATCGAGGCGTTGGACGATATCGCGGTGTTGTTTGAGTCGGTCTTCCAACTGCTTTCGCTCAGTAATATCAGTTTGAACCGCGACGTATGCTGTAATCTCACCTGATGCATCGGAGATAGGGGCGATTGTCTGATCTACAATATACTGACTCCCGTCTTTGCGTTGGTCAACGATTTCTCCATGCCACGTCTCTCCAGCGGAGATTGTTTGCCACAGCTGATCGTAGTGCGAATCGTTCATTTTGCCAGATTGAAGCATATTAGTATTATTTCCAACCGCTTCTTGATTGCTGTATCCGGTTGTGGCCTCAAAGGCGGGGTTCGTGTATTCTATTGTCCCATCAGTGTCGGTGATTATGATCCCGTGACCCGAGGCTTCGATAGCACGTCTGAACCGTCTGAGCTTGTCGTTCTGCGTTTTCAGATCTAGTGACTGTTCGCGGAGTTGCCGCAATGTGTGGAGTCGCCATTCTAATTCGGCCTTTCGAATCGGGAGCGAGATGAATTCATCAACGGTCGTTGCAAGCACGTTATCTACCAGTTCATTATGTTCCGTGCTGAGGAGATCCGTGTCGAGATCAGACACTAATAGTAAGACAGGCAACAGTGCTGGCTTGGCGGCTGTTTTCGCTGCCCTAATAGATTCGCTGTGGTCTATCAGTGCAGGTTGATCAGCTAAACAAATGTCAAATAGTGCTTCATCAACTGGCTCGTCTTCGACGAGAGTGTACTCCTCGTGAGCATCCAGCCATTCTCGGAGAACTCGTTCGTTGCCGCTGTCAGCAATGAGTGGATAAATGACCGTCGGATCGGATGATGAACGATCAGTTTGGTGAGATTCTGACTCGCCGAACACCTCATCGGTTGATTCAGTCATCGTTCCAGTCCGGTGTCCCTGTAAGAATCCGTCGTAGTTCTGAGAGTGGTTCACCGACCTCCAGTCCCTCTTCGGTTATTGCGAGTCTTCGGAGCGTCGTCTCGAAGTCGCTAGTTCGACGTTTCAAGACACCGATTACTTTCTGTAATTCTCCTTTATATTCTACGTGTCTGAGGAATATTATATCGTCAGCCAAATGGCTGATATTTTGATCTGTTGCCCTGAAGTCACCGGTAATCTGGTGAACCTCGTTGGTGACGATTCCAGTCACATTCATATTCCGGAGATACTGCCCAATTTTTATGAGTCGGTTATCTGCATCAATAGTGTCTTCATCGAATGCTTGTTTGTATCCCGTGATTCCGTCAATCATAATGATCTCCGCGTCTTCCGTTTCGACCTCTGAACGAACTCGATAGGTGAACTCGTCAAGTGTTAGTTCATCAGCACCGATTTCCCGAATCACGATGTTTTCGGCGTCGATCTGTTCTTTGAGTGGCATTCCAAGCTTCTCTGCGCGTGTCAAAATAGTGCGCTTGCTTTCTTCGAAGCTATACAATACTGACCGATGACCACGGTTTGCAGCTTCAATTATGAATTGCAGGCCTGTGGTGGTTTTTCCAACCCCTGTTGGGCCACTAAAAAATGAGATCGTTCCTGTGGTGATTCCCCCACCAAGCAGTGCATCTAGCTCGTTAATACCGGAAGATAGTGTCGAGATCGAACCGTCACGATAGTGTTTAGACGGGTCAAGCTTTGGCCACACGGACATCCCATCGTCTGAAATTGTGACTGTGTGTGGGCCAGTTTGGAAATCAGATCCACGAAATTTTGGCACCTTCAGACTTCGCTGCCCATCGGTAGCCGATAGTGAAATCACCGTATCAGCGAGAAACTGCAGATCATCATCCGGAACGGAAGCAGCAGCCTGTGAGGTAAGTACAATTGTCGTTCCCTGATTTTTGAGAAAGTCAATCAGGCTCAACACTTGGGTTCGGAACTGTCGGCTGTCTGGAGCTAAGTGTCGAAATTCTGTGATTGGATCAACAAGTACTCGTGTTGGTTCATTAGTCTCAATTGTTTCCCGAATTTGCTCAACGAGCGACGTTGTTTCGACTTCGTCAGGTTCGAAGAGGTCGTATGATCGGTTCCCCTGAAATTGTTCACCGGATGGCGAGAGATCAAGAAATTCGATATGACTCGTGTCAATATCAAATTGGTTTGCAGTTGACTCAATATAGTCCGCCGGTTCGCCAAGATTGATATATACTACCGGTTGATCAGTAGCAGCTAAAAAATGCAACCCAAAGATCGTTTTTCCAGCACCGGGTGTCCCACGAACCAAGGTTGCAGATTCAGAAACTAGGCCACCATTCAAGACCTCTGTCACAGTCGGAATCCCAGCCGCCACCCGTTGTGGCTGAAACTGATTGCTCATTGTGCACGTTTATATCATACCTGTAAATATAAAAATATCTTTGCAAATGGCTGATAAGCAGAGCATATGTTAGTCTGGTTGTACTGTCGGCAACTCAACAACAAATACTGCCCCCTCAGATGGAGCAGCTGTGGGTGTTTCAGCGTCCACAATCCCGCCTTCGTTGCGATCTTCGATCCAGACATTACCACCGTAGCTCTCTACTAACGATTTGACGAGGTAAAGGCCAATACCGGTACCCTCACTGTCGAGTCCTTTCTCACCCTTCCCGAAGATATCCTCCTTTGCGGCGTCAGAAATGCCGGGGCCGTTGTCCGCAACTCGGATTTTGATACTTCCATCCGCTGTGTCCGATGACACGGCAACGGTCGGAACTGGTTTGTCGTTGTGCTGGACTGCATTCTTCAACAGGTTGCGAAACACGGAACCTAACATCTTGTTAGCTCGCACCGATACCTGCTGAATCTCCGAAGCAGAGATGATGTTGGCGTCTGGATATGCTTCCCTGATCTGTTCAATCTCAGATCGTACTACCGAACCGATACTGATCGGTTCAAGTTCTTGCTCCGCCGAAAGCATGACAGCTGCCATCTCTCGGGCTACCGTTGTGAGATCAACGGCATGCTCCGCGTTTTCGTAGACGGTATCCAAATGCGTTTCTGCCTCCTCATGATCTATCGTGTCCCCGACCATCTCCGTGTACGCAAGGATCAATTGGAGGTCGTTCCGGATATCGTGACGCAGCACCTGATTGAGAATATCCAGATTGTCACGTTGTTCCTCTAACTGGCGTTCATATGCTTTTCGTTGGGTAATATCGTTCGCCACTGCGACGAATTTCTCGGGGGTGCCCTCCTCATCGGTAAGCGGTGAAACCGTCTGATTGAGTACGACTTCCTCGCCGTTTGCCCGTTCATCAATCACCTCGGCTTCCCACTGGTCACCGGCGAGGATCGTCTCCCAAAGCTCGTCGTAGTAGTCGTCGCTGTGCTCGCCTGATTTGAGGATACTCGGCTTGCGACCGATTGCCTCAGCTTTGTTGTACCCGGTGATCGACTCAAACGCCGGATTGATGTATTCGATGTTTCCGTCTGTCTCGGTCATATACACTGCGTGACCGGTCTGTTCGACGGCTTTCTGAAATTGTTTGAGTTGCTGTTCTCGCTCTTTTCGCGCAGAAATATCTCGGACAATCGCATGGACTGCTGGCTCGCCTTGATGTTCAAACCGGCTGAGCTTTACCTCAGCAGCAAACTCCGTGCCATCACCGCGCTGGTGGATCCACTCAAAGAATGCCGTCCCTTCGTTGAACGCTTTTTCAATGTGTTCTAATGCTATCGCCTTCGAGTCTCTGCCATCTGGTTGGGACTGCGGCGCGAGTTCCCACGGGGTGTACTCGGTGAACGCCTCGACAGACCCGATGTCGAACAGTTCCAGTGTCTGTTCGTTGCAATCAAAGAATCCGTCCCGGTCAAGCAGCATGAGGGCGTCGCGGCTATCCTCAAACAGGCTTCGATACTTCGCCTCGCTGATTTCGAGTGATCGTGCCCGTTGTTTGCGCTCGGTGATATCTCTGACGAGGGCATGCACAGCCGATCTGTCGTTATACTCGAATCGGGTGAGCTTCACCTCTGCCGGGAATTCTGTCCCATCGGCGCGCTGGTGTACCCACTCGAAGACTGCTTCACCCGACTCAAAGGCTGCATCAATCCAGTCACTCGCAGCCTCCTGTGAGGGTCGCCCGTCGGGCTGTGTCGTGGGTGACAGCTCCCCTGGGGCATGCGTGACGAACTCCTCGACCGAATCGATTCCAAACAGTTCGAGTGTTTGTTCGTTACAGTCGAGATACCCCTCACGATCCATGAGCATGAGCGCGTCACGATTGTGCTCAAACAGATTGCGGTACTTCTGCTCGCGTGCTTCAAGCTCTCGTTGGTTTTCTTTTTGCTCTGTTATGTCGATGAGATAGCCGACGAGTGAGGTGTCTTCGGGGTTGTCCGGAGCTGTGTTTGTGTATTCTTTTACCCAGCGGGTATTCCCGTCAGCATCGCGTATCCGATAGGGATCCAGCGTGACCAATTCCTGATCGGTTTTTCTCTCTCTACTAAACGCCTCTCTGACCTGTTGTACATCCTCGTCGTGAACGAGTGAGACAAACGCAGTTGACTGGAGTTCAGCCGGTGTATAACCGAACGTGTCCTTGACGTTCTCTGAGACGTATTCGATGGGCCAGCCAGCGTCATCGCCCCAGCGAAAGACAACTGCCGGCCCTTGTTTGAACATCTCTCGCTCAGCTTCGAGTGCCTGTTGGGCGGTCTTTTGCTGGTCGATATCGATATGAATCCCAACCGCACGGATCGGATCACCATCGGCATCTCGTTCGACAATGGTTCCGATATCGCGGATCCACTTCCAATCGCCGCTTGCGGTTTTCATCCGGTGTTCTGTGTCGTAGTATTCGGTTGCTTGCTGCTCGTGGTTTTCTAATGCTGTTTTGATTCGCTCAGCATCATCCGGGTGGGTTCGGCTCTCCCAGGCACTGAGATGTGGCTCGATATCATCGAGTGTGTAGCCGAGCATCGAGGCCCACTGTTCGTTGTACTCGACCTGATCGGTCGTCATATCCCAATCCCAGATGCCAATTCCCGCGCCCTCGACGGCGAGTTTGAGCCGTTCTGTGAGCTGTGTCACTTCCTGATTCGACTGCTGACTATCAGGAGACGGAGAGTTCGGGACTTCCTGAGAGGTCGCCACAATCCTTTCGACGGTTCCATCCTGGACAACAGGTGTGTACGTTGTCTCCCACGATATTGTCGCTTTCGGCCAACTGATGGTTTCGGTTCGTTCAACCGGCTCGGCATAATCGAGACAGTCTTGCAGTGGGTGACGAAGCGCGGCTGCAGCTTTAGCATCTAACAACTCAGCCAGTGGTTGACCACCGTGGTCGTCGTTCTCGATCCCTGTTTGTCTGCTGTGGATAGTATTGTTATTTTCAACCACGAATGTGTGGGCAGTGTCACTTCGTTTGACAGCAAACACACAGACAGGCTCAGAGATACTACTACAGACTGCGTTACAAACGCCTGAATAGTCGGTTTCTGTGTCGTTCGATATCATCGGCTTACACCTTCTCTGGAGTGGGTTGCTTCATAGGTATCCGCTCTTGAATCAATATTGTAAAATACTCAGTATAAATTAATCGGGTCAATCGCTATCCGTGGATGTATAGCTGAACTGATTAAGCGGAAGTATAGTGGGGGTGATTATGTATTTGTAAAATATAATAAAGAATTATACAAATCTCACTTTATTCCCTACGAATTTATTTTGTTGCAATCCTCAACTGCAGCTATGAGCGATAATACTGTAATGAAGACCCCTTCAGGAACTCCCGGTCTAGATACTATACTTTATCGCTCATCTGTAGAAGTCGGTACTCAAGATTTTCTCGAACCAGCGATCAGTGTTGAGTGTGAGGCTGAGGAAGTT
>NZ_JABEBY010000028.1:0-14904 GCF_046719765.1 Halonotius sp. F2-221B | reverse complement strand
AACTTCCTCAGCCTCACACTCAACACTGATCGCTGGTTCGAGAAAATCTTGAGTACCGACTTCTACAGATGAGCGAATTCGGTAAAGTGCGTGTCATCGTCAACGTGAAGTACCCGTATCCGACTGTCTTCGGGGTTGCGCCTCTCAATCATACTATCATCTGTGCCAAGTTGCACAAAAATGTATTCTCTGCGGCGAAATGCTATCTGTTGGATACATAATACGCAGCGGAGTGGCCGCTACAGATCGTGCGTTCACCAACGGGAATGGGCGACAGAAGGCCGGAACAGCCGCTATGGAGAGGTAGAATGGAAATACCTACACCGAATTCTAAGATTGTGGGATAGTTGTCGGTAATTAATATCTAACGATGTGAAGCTACACGTATGGGACTGGATTCATTCGAACACATAGACACGATGCTGAAAAGTGTTCAAGAAGACGTGACAGAGCCAGAGCTCAGCTTCAAACTACGCACCGCACGTCAACTCTGTGACGCACTCAAAGAACAGTATACAGCGGGACAAGAAGCGGTTGAAAGAGCCGATATAGACGAAGAAACACGCGAATCGCTCCGTCAATTAGGCTATCTTGATTGAGTGGAGGGCTGTGCAAGAGCCGCATGGTGTCTCTTGCACTGGTATTCCTCACAGGAAACCGATAGCCCTGTTTCGCTATCTTCGGCAAGAGCCTCAACTCTCAATACGCCCACTTCATGTTGATGATCACCAAGCGACACATCCGGTTTCTACGATCGGGATGACAGCACACAGTCACGGTGGAACTAATGCAAACGGTACGGATAGCCATCGGTGCCTCCTCCCGACATGTTGATATAGCTGGTCGACATATGGCAAGGTGACCACCCTGTTCCGGGTGGTCGTAGCACTTGACCCCGCTACCAGCACACTACGTTTGCGCCGCCGGCCAGTTTTTGGCTGGCGGCGTCCCTGATCGGTGAGCGGCAGCTCTATCGTTTCAGACGAACCACTCTCTAGGTAGGCAGCGATTGTCTCGATCAGTCCATCGAGTCCCGAGGTATTTCACCGACGACGCTTCCACCTCAGCCTTTGATATTACAGACCGGCACCGTGCGGGCGACGGGATCAGCGAGATCGAGAGCCTCCGAGACGGCGACCACATCATCGATATCCTTGTAGACGCCGGGTGCTTCCTCGGCGATGGTTTCGCCGTCCTCGGCCTTGAGATAGATCTGTTGGTGATCGCGGAGGTCGGTTTGGACATCGCTCGCGCCGTACTCGCGTTTGGCCTGCGTGCGACTCATGATCCGTCCCGCGCCGTGGGCGGTCGAGCCAAAGCTCTCGGTTAGTGAGCCATCGCCGCCGCGGAGCACGTAGCTGCCGGTGCCCATGCTGCCCGGGAGGAGCACGGGCTGGCCCACCTCGCGGTAGGCCCGCGGCACCTCCTCGCGGCCGGCCGGGAACGCTCGTGTCGCGCCCTTCCGGTGGACGTAGTACTCCCGCTCCTCGCCGTCAACGTCGTGACCCTCCTTTTTGGCGATGTTGTGGGCCACATCATACAGCAACTCCATCCCCATCTCCTCCCAGGAGCGATCAAAGACACGCTCGAAGACCTGCCGTGTTTGGTAGGTCAGCAGCTGGCGGTTGACCCACGCGAAGTTGATCGCCGCGCCCATCGCGCCGTAGTACGCTTTGGCTACTTCGCTGCCAGCAGGCGCGGCCGCGAGGTTGTCGTCCGGGAGATCAGCGTTGAACTCGGCGTGTTCCTCGCTGATGCGGCTGACGTAGTCCTTACAGACCTGGTGGCCGAGCCCGCGGCTCCCGCAGTGGATCATCACGACGATCTGGTCGGCCTGAAGCCCGTAGGCGTCGGCGACATCGCCGTCGAAGATCTCGGTAACCCGCTGGACTTCGAGGAAATGGTTGCCGGAGCCGAGACTGCCGATCTGCCCCTTGCCGCGGTTTTTCGCACCCTCTGAGACGAAATCGCTGTCGGCGTTCGGGCGGCGGCCCTCGTCCTCGCAGTGCAGCATATCCTCCCGTGTTGCATACCCTTCCTCGACCGCCCAGTCGAGCCCACGATCGAGCACCTCAGTCACGGTCTCAACGTCGGTTTCGACGACGCCGCCATGACCGATCCCGGTCGGAATATTCGCAAAGAGTGCGTTGACGAGTTCTTCCTCCCGACCGCGGAGGTCGTCATACGTGAGGGTCGTCCGCACCATGCGGACGCCGCAGTTGATGTCGAAGCCGACCGCCCCCGGCGAGATACAGCCATTTTCCGCGTCGATTGCGCCGACGCCGCCGACCGGGAACCCATACCCCTGGTGGCCATCCGGCATACAGAGCGCGTGGGTTGTGATCCCTGGGAGCTGGGTGGCGTTGGTGATCTGATCGAGGGTGTTGTCGTCGCCGATCTGATCGAGGAGGGATTCGCTGGCGAGCAGCCGCGCCGGGACGCGCATCTCGCCCTCTTGGGGGATCTCCCAGACGTGTTCCCGAATCCGGTGCAGCTGATAGCCGTTGATCTCCCGTGTGGTCATGGCTGGCTGTCGGCGACCAACGCGAAAGAGCGTTGCGTCCGATACGTAGCGTCTGAGTAGAACAGTTGCATGAAGAGAAGAGGTGTAGAAAGCCCTCGACGCGCTCGACTCCCGGGACTCGCTGCGCTCCTCACTCGCTTCGCTCGTTGCGGTGCTTTCGTCGTCCGGGTTCGCCGAGCGCGTCTCGCCCTTTCAGTCCACCAGGCCGTGGTTTAGTTGGTTAGCCGACTCGCCTGCTTGCTACTCTTATGTGAACACCACCGCTGTCAACGTGTCGCCCGTCGTCTTGGAGGTTGCTGACTACGCACTATCGACCAGCACAGTATCAATCAGTTCGCCGCAGCCGCACGTCGAGACAGACGTTCAGTTCGTGTGGCGCGTACGACCGGACGACGTGTTCGGTCTCGACGCTCACAGCGTACTCCGGTTCGGCGGCCGCCCGGATCGCCTCGATCCCTGGCCCGAAGGGATCGTCCTCGTGTTGGATGTCGTAGTAGTGGAGGACACACTCCTCGCCGGCGAGATCGACCGCTGTGGCAACAAACTCGTTCGCGCTATGGGGCAGATTCATCACCAGCCGGTCGGCCCAGCCGCGGTAGTCGGCGGCGACCTCGCGCACGTCGCCTGCGATCGCGGTCACCGCGTCGGCGACGCCGTTACGGCGGGCGTTTTCCCGGCAGTAGTCGATCGCCGTCTCGTTGAGGTCGACGGCGACAACGCTGGCTCCGCGGCTGGCCGCGGGGATCGCAAACGGGCCGACGCCGGCAAACATATCCAGCACCTGTTCGCCCGGTTCGATCTGTTCGACGACCCGGTGGCGTTCGGTGGCGAGTCGCGGCGAGAAGTAGACAGCGGCGAGATCAAGCAGGTACTCGTGGCCGTACTCCCGATGTACTGTTTCGGTCGGCGAGCGGTCGCTGTCGGCGGCCGCGTCGTCGTCGACGGCCACCACCTCCCAGTCTCGCACCCGGAGCTCGCCTTTGATCTTCGAGGCACGGTTGAGCACCGATCGAGCCGGCAGATCGGCGTCGATGACGGCTTCGGCGATCATCGCCGCGCGGTCTGGGTCATCCTCGTCGATGACGACGATGTCGCCGATCCGCTCCAAGGAGGGCTCAAAACCGAGGATATCGGCGGGCGTGCGAACACCCTGGCGGACGGGAAGATCGTAGGTCGTCATCTCGGTGTCGCAATCGAGTTCGGCGACAGCATCGGCTGCGGCCTCGGCGTCGGTGACCGGGATGTAGATCCTGCCGTCCTCGACAGCGATCTCGTGGTCGTCGTTGAGGGCCTCAGCCGCCGCGAGCGCACTGCGAGCCGCCTCACCGGCTTCGCGGGCGACGGCGACACACGGAACGTCCATAGCGACCGTGCGGTATCGCCGCGCCTAAGCGTGACGTTTGGCGGCGACCACGAGGGCTTTCAGGGCGGCACTCCAACAAACACCAATGAGTGACAGCGAGTTTCCCGCGCCCCGCCCCGGGCCGTCGTGGGAACGGCTGCGGGTGCGGGCCGCCTGTAGCGCGGGCGTCGCGCTGCTGCAGCTTGCCGTCTTCTGGGAGTCTGTCATCCGGACGATCCCGATGTTGTGGCCGCCGGTTGAGCCGCTGACTCAGTGGGTGAGCTTTCTCATGGTCTCGATCGGCTCGTTTGTCGTCATCTCCGGGCTGTTTGGGACGCTGCTTGGCGATCAGCTCTATGATCGGTATCTGGGCGACACCTCGGAGTCGACGTAGCCCAGTTAGCCTCAGTCTCTTGCAGAGACTGCTATTCCTCCTCGTCAGCGATCGCTGTCGACTCATCCGGCAGCGCGGTCACCCGTGGTGTGTCGGTCACCGAATCCTGAGAGACGACCGCGGTTGCATCGAAGGCGTCAGCCAGGGTTTCGCTTGTCAGCACTGTATCTGGGTCGCCAGCGGCGACAACGTCGCCGTCGGCCAACAGGATGAGCCGATCACAGTAGCGGGCCGCCAGATCCAGGTCGTGGATCGCGGCGACAGCGGCGGTACCATCGTCGACGACCGCCCGAACCGTTTCCAGCGTGCGGATCGCGTGGTTGATATCGAGACTCGCCGTTGGCTCATCCAACAACAGCACCGGCGTCGCCTGCGCCAACGCCCGGGCCAACAGCACCCGTTGGCGTTCGCCGCCGCTGAGATCGGTGACCGGGCGATCAGCCAGCGATTCCAACGAGGTACGGGCTAAGGCGTCGACGACCGCCTCCCGATCCGTCTCGTCGGGGGTGCCGAACCGGCCGATGTGGGCGTGCCGTCCCATCGCCACCGCCTGCTCAACGGAGAACCCAAACGAAAGCTCGGTCTCCTGTGGCACCGTTGCCACCCGCCGGCCGATCTCCCTGGCCGACAGCGACGACACCGATTGGCCGGTTACCGTGACCCCGCCGGCCGTCGTGGGCACACCGCCACGGATCGCCCGCAGCAACGTGGTTTTCCCCGCGCCGTTTGGGCCGATGAGGCCGACGAGTTCACCGCGGTCGGCCGTGAGTGAGACCGTCGACAGCACCTCCCGTCCCCCAAGGGTGACCGATATGTCGTCGACGATGAGTGGCGGGTCGCTCACAGCGCGTGCACCTCCCGGCTGCGGAGCAGGTATAGAAAGAAGGGCGCGCCCAACGCGGCGGTGACGATGCCGACCGGGATCTCCGTCGCGCCAGCGCGGGCAACCGTATCCGTGATGACGAGGAAGGAGGCTCCGCCCAGCGCGGCCGCCGGCAGCAACACCCGATGGTCGGGGCCGACGACCAGCCGTAGCATATGCGGGACGATGAGGCCGACGAAGCCGATCACGCCGGAGACGGCGACCGCGGCAGCGGTCAGCACCGCCGACACCGCAAGCAGGAGCCGCTTTGTGCGCTCGACCTCGACACCCAGCCCGGCGGCGGCCTCCTCGCCGAGCAACAGGACGTTCAGATCGCGGGCATACGCCAGTAGTATCCCAAACAGCACGGGGACGATGAGCAGCGTGATCGTCACATCATCCCAGCCGGCGTTGCCGAGATGGCCCATCAGCCAGTGGACGACCGCCCGCAGCCCCTCGCCGCTGTACAGCTGGAGGGCGGCGATCACGGCCCCAAGAAAGGCCTGGATCGCCACCCCCGCCAACAGCAGCGTCGCCACCGGCGTCCGGCCGCCCTCGGTGGCGATCAGATAGACAACAAAGGCCGTTATCACCGCACCGAGAAACGCCGCACCCCGAAGCCCCAGGCCGAAGGGGATCGCCGCGGGCGCGATGATAGCGGCGACCGCGCCGACGGCGGCCCCCGAGGAGACGCCGATGATCGAGGGGTCGGCCATCGGATTCCGAAAGAAGCCCTGCATCACGGTGCCGGCGGCCGCCAGCGCGAAGCCGACGGTCGCGGCCAAGAAAATTCGTGGAAGGCGAACGCGCATCACGATCGTCTCGGCGGTCTGGTCGACCGGATAGGTGACTGCTGGGTGCCACTGTAGCGTCGGCAACGGCAGCTGGAGCACCCCGGCAACCGACAGCGGTGCCAACTCGATCCCCGCCGGCAGCGACACCGCGTTGAGCAGAACTTTCACAACTGTCGCTGGCGGGATCCGCACCGGGCCGATCCCCGCGGCAAGGGTGATAGCGACAGCAAGCACCGCGATCAACCCAAGCGACCACGTCACGGCGCGCTGTCGGACTCGCATGAATGAAACCGGAGTTGCAGTAGCCAAATACTTATTGCCTTCACCCGGAGATGGGGTATGCTCGGTCGACGACCGCTTGTGATCCTGTGTCTGTTGGTGGCTGTGAGTCTCGGTGCCGGGGTGGCGACCGCCGACCCCGTATCGGCGACGGCGTCGCCGTCGGGAGCTGATTCCCCGCCGACCGCAAACAACTCCTTCCCGGTCACGCTCACCGATGCGACCGCCACGGCAGTCACCGTCGAGTCTCGGCCTGAGCGTATCACCACGACCAATCCGAGTGCGGCCCAGACGATGTGGACGCTCGGGGCGGCCGACCAGGTCGTTGGCGTCACACAGTACGCGAGCTATCTTGAGGGAGCCGAGCAGCGGGACAATGTCTCGGCGGCTGGCCTCGGCGTCAGCATCGAGCGGGTGGTAGCGACCGAGCCGGATCTGGTGCTCGCGCCGAACGCGACCAGCCGTGAGACCGTTGCCACGCTTCGGGACGCCAACCTCACGGTGTATCACTTCCCCGCGGCCACCGATTTTGAAGCTGTGGCCGCGAAAACACAGACGACCGGCCGGCTTACCGGCAACACCGCCGCGGCCGCCGACACGAACGCGTGGATGTGGAAACACGTCGCCGCGACCGAATCCCAAACGGCCGACGTGGATCGTCCGCGCGTGCTCTATCCGCTGCTCGGCGGGTTCGCCGTCGGCAACAATACGTTTATCAATCAGATCATCACCACGGCCGGCGGAGAAAACGTCGCTGCCAGTGAGTTTGATGGATACAAACAGGTGAACGATGAGACGGTCATCAACCTCGCCCCGGAGGTACTGATCGTCACCGATCAGACGGAGGGACAGATCCTTGGGTCTGAGCCCTATTCGCTAACCCCGGCGGGTGAAACCAATCGCACAGCGACCCTGTCCGTGCAGTACCTCAACCAACCCGCCCCGCGGAGCGTTGTCTACGCGACCAGCAATCTCAGCTCGCAACTCCACCCTGAGTCGGCGGTGGATGTGAGTTCCCCAACCGACGACAGCGACCCGGCAACCGGTGTCTCCGCGCCAGGATTTGGGATCGGTGGTGCGGTCGCCGCGCTGATCGCGGTCGGTGCCAGCGCGCGGCTCCGGCAACGACCATAGCGTCGCCTACCCCGGTGTCGACACCGTTGCTGTCGCCGTCGTCTCCACACCGTGGTCGGCGTCGCCAACCGATTTGGGGTGTTCTCCATCCGGATACCGCGCGTCGAGTGCGGCGGTGAGACCCTCTCGAACGCAGGCGCGGGCTGCGTTGCCGACCGTCGTGGCCGAGCCGACGAAGCGTGTCTGCTCACCGTCGGGGTCGCTGCCGACGATCACCGCATCGCTCGTCGTGCCCGTGAACCCGGTTTGGCGGCTGAGGGTTGCCGTTTTGGCTTCGACGACACCCGCGAGAAGGCTAGCCAGCGCGGCCGGTGGCAGGGCCCGGGTCGTGCCGACGATGATATTGATCGTTCCGTGGTGGCTGTGGTCAGCGGTGTGTTCTGTATCGCCGGCTTCAGGGGTCGGTGTCGATGTATCAGCGGCGTCCCGCGGCGGTAGCGTCGCCGGATTCGATAGCCCAGCGGTCACGATCGCCTCAACCGGATCGAGGACGGCCCGTCTGGCATGTCGTTGGGCCACGCCAGTCAGCAACGCTGGCCCGTCGATCTCGAAGCCGGCGGTCGTCACTCTGCGGTCGATGTAGGATCGGAGGTTGGTTTCGTCCCAGCCGGTAGGAACGGTGAGATTGTAGGCTGCATCGGCGCGCTCTCGCCCACCGTCGACACCCGTCGAGAGCCAGTCGGTGTGCGGCCGCCGCACCTGTAACACACCGTCGGTGATCGTCGTCTCAAACACACCCTCATCCATCATGATGTGTCAGCCTCTCCAGGCCGGTAGCCCTATCGGCTTTGAGACGCACAAAGAATCAAACATACAATAGACTTTTTGCCGCAAAAATATTGGTTTATTTGAATATAAATGTAATGAGATTATACTTCATAGATATAGGCGCAATTCTTTTGACGATTGGCGATCCTAGCGGACTAGTATGAAGACGGAGCGGACAGAACCACACGAATACCGTATTGTGAAAGAAATGAATGCAAATAATGCAATTAATCTACTGAATCCCTCAGCGAACCGCGTGTTTCAGGTCGTCGAGTACGAAGACGACGCACTCCGTGAGGAGCTTGCAACACTCCCGGCCGGTAAACTGGTTGAGCTCCAGCTTGATCGCATCGGCGGGCGGGCGAACGTCTGGCAGGCACGTCGCCCGGCAAACGTCGCCTCGCTGACCCCGTGATCGCCTCGACCGTCCTGTGTTCGTGATCGCTCAGTTTGCCTCGTTTCTGGTGATCTCGTAGCCGAAGTCGATCGTGTTCTGCGGCATGATTCGAACCGACCAGTCGCCGGCGGCCGGATCAGCGATCTCGTAGGTGAACGTTTGCTGCCCCCCGCGTGTGGCGTAGGTATCGTCGGTTGTCTCTCGTGGTCGCTGCGCGCCAAGGTTGACGCCGCCGGAGTCCGTCAGGCTCGTTCGGTCGGCGTCGATCTCACGGCCATCGGGTGCGACAAACGTCACGTCGAAGGAGGCATCCTGGCTTCGCTCCGCCGCGCGCCGTCGCTGATTGGCGGTGAGCTCCAGCGTCGCGTTGGTCGTTGACTCGCTCACACTGAAGCTCGTCTCGAAGGGCTCCTCGGGGGCCGTCCAGACCTGGAAGTTGAGATCGATCTGCTGCCAGTAGGTGTTGTCGGGGTTCCGGTTTGGATCGGTGATCCCGAGATCGACGGTCGCGCTGTAGTCGCCGCGCTCGGCGTCAGCGGGGGGTTCGACGGTTAGCTCGACGGTGTCGGTCTCGCCGGGCTCGATCTCGCTTGGGCCGTCGATCGTCACCCACGACCGATCCAACGTTTCACGATCGCCTGGTCGATGTCGACGCTGTGTGTCGGCGTTGAACTGCGGGTTGACCGGGACGGCTTCCTCGCCGGTGTTCGAGACCTCGATCTCTCGGGTGATCGTCTCGCCGGCCTGTAGATGTGTGTAGATGTGTGTCTCTGAGTTGAGTTGGACGGTTGGTTCCTCCCAGACGTTGACGCTCACCGAGACGCTGTGTACCGGCTGTGGCGGTCGGCCCGGATACCGGATCGTCTCGTCGGTGAAGGCGACGAGCCCGCTGTAGTCGCCGATCTCGGCGTCGTCGGGCACGTCCACGGTGATATCAACCTCGGCGGACTCGCCGGCGTCGAGTGTGGTCTCACCGCCGTCGATCGAGAGCCAGTCGGCTTCGACCGGTGGCTGGCTCCGGGCCGGCGGCGTGGCGACCCGTGGCGAGATGTCGACGGCCTCGTCCTCGCCGTTTTCGACGGTGACAGTCACCGTCTCGCTGTCGCCGGGTTTGAGTTCGAGATTCCGGTAGCCGTCCTCGATATAGAGGCGTGTGTAGTTCGCCGGATTGAGGGTACTGCCCTCGGTGGTTGTTTCGACGGTCGTTGTCTCGCTTGCCGTCGCACTATCCGTCGTCGCGGCGACCACGCCCGTGGCAGCGAGGGTGCTGACTCCCACCAGCGTGATCAGGATGAGTGTTCGTGTGTTCATAGCTCGCGCCAGCGTGTCGATTCGGGCCCGAATGGAGGGCGAGTGACTGGCACGTGAACATCGCCACCAGCGGGTACTACCCCTTGTGGAGACTCAAACCAGAATTTGTGTGATGCATTCACAAGCGACGACGGCTCGCGACTCACACGCTATGACGTGTCACAGCTGGGGTAGCGTTGGTTGTTTCTCAGTTCCTGAGAACAGTGATGTCCGTCTTTTACTCGAATATCTTATCTCCTGCCGATGGCAGAGAGCCCGAACTCCCGCCGACGGTTTTTGCGTGTCGCCGGTGCCGCAGCTATCACAACCACCCTTGCCGGCTGTGGCGGCAGCGGTGGCGGTGGAGCGCCCTCGGAACCGTCATCCGAGAGCACCGGGGAGTCAGCCGATGGTGGGGGCGAAGCCGAACCGGTTCCGGCGTCCGAACGCACCGCCGAATCACTCGGTGGGATCGAACGCAATCCCGACGGACTCCAGGATCCAGAAGCCCTCAACTATCAGCCCACCCCCAACAACGGCCAGCAGTGTGACGGCTGTCAGTACTATGTCACGGATCAAGACGGTGACGGGATGGGTGCCTGTACGCTGATTTCCGGGGAGGTCGATCCCGACGGTTGGTGTCTCAGCTACGCTGCGTACATCGGCTGACCCCTGGTGGCCCTCTGCACCCCACCGCTTTGGGATCGGTGGCGTGCAGTAGCTTCTTCCCGCCGTAGTGTGAGCCAGCGGCTATGTGTTGGCCGCGAAGTGCTCGACTCCGGCGGGTTCGCAATCGGGTACGCGATGCGATCGAGGCGTCGTTTGATGCCGACCAGCCGCCTGCACAGATCGCTGCCAGCTTTGCTATCGGGGTCTTTCTGACAACGCTGCCGACCCTTGGCGGCAACCTCGTCGTGATGGTGATCTTGGCCTCGCGGGTCGCGTGGATCAACACGGTCGCGCTGTTTAGCTCCGGGATCATCATCAATCCGCTTGTCAAATGGGGGATCTATGCCGTGAGCATCCCGCTGGGGATCTATCTGCTCGGTCCGATCGATGGCGGGGTTGCCGTCGAGCTGTCGCTGTCGGGGAACCGACCCCTCCTCGTCCGGCTGGTCGTCGGCTCTGTACTCCTCGCTCTCCTTGCAACCGTCATCAGCTACGGCCTTGTGCGCCGGATGGTCGTCGCATACCGCCGCCGGCATCTCACGCTTGTCGAGGAGGTCGCCGATATCGTGGTTCGGGAGATCGATCCGAGCGATGACTCCGATACCAGCATCGAGGTCGACACGCCGGCTGACGCCGCCGACGCGACCGAAGATAACTAAGTTATATCAACAACTTATAGTCGCTGCCGCGGCAAGAGTTCCCCATGACCGGTAGCGACCACCTCCTTGCGATCGGCGAACCGATCTGGCAGGCCCAGAAGAACCACCCCTTCGTCGTCGAACTCGCCGACGGCACTCTCGACAGCGACGCCTTCGCTCACTGGATTAAACAGGATTACCGGTACCTGCAGGATTACGCCCGGCTGTGGGCACTTGCGGGCACGAAAGCCCGCGAGGAGACGCGGATGACCGCGCTGTTGGATATCGCTCACACGACCCTCAACACCGAGATGGATCTCCACCGGTCGTTTGCGGCCGACTACGGGATCTCACAGGATGAGTTAGAAGCGACCGAGAAAGCTCCCACCTGTGTCGCCTACACCAACTTCCTCCTGCGGACGGCCTACGAGGGAAGTATTGCGGAGATCGCCGCCGCGCTCTACCCCTGTATGCAGGGCTACCTCGATATCGCCGACCACATGGCCGAGTTGGCCGACGAGACCCACGAGTACACCCCCTTCATCGACACCTACACCGGCGATGAGTTCCGCGAGGACGTGGCGTGGGGCCGGGCGTTCGTCGACGACTGCTGGGAGCAGTATCCCGGCGAGCGCGAAGCGATGGAGGAGGCCTTCCTCACCAGCGCGAAACTCGAATACCGCTTTTGGGAAATGGCCTACACCGTGGAGGGGTGGGGGCTATGAGCGGTGATACCTTCGCTGACTACGCCGCCGACCGCGACGAGCCGCGATTTACCGACTGGCTCCGCGAGCGAAGCGAGCCGGCCTGGAGCGACGCTGTCGATCATCGATTCACCCAGGAGTTGGGTGCGGGCACCCTTGACGCCGACGTGATGGCTGAATATCTCCGCCAGGATTACGCCTTCGTCGACACGCTGGTCGGCGTCTTCGGCTACGCTGTCGGGCAGGCCCCCACGATGACCGAGAAACGCCGGTTCGTCGAGTTCCTCGATGTCATCACCGACGACGAGAACGACTACTTCGAACGCTCCTTCGACGCCCTTGACGTGCCCGCCGAGCGGTGGCACGATCCCGAGCGAACTGCAGCGACGGAGTCGTTTATCGATCTCCTCCTCGCGGCGAAAGCACAGGGCGGCTACGCCGAAACGCTGGCTGTGTTGGTGCCGGCAGAATGGATCTATCTCTCGTGGGCGACACGTGAGGCCGACGACCGGCCGGCCGAGTTCTACCTCGCCGAATGGATCGACCTCCACGCCAACGACGGTTTTGTCGCCTTCGTCAACTGGCTGCGAGAGCAACTCGATGTGGTCGGCCCGACGCTGTCAGCGCGTCGCCGACGACGGGTGGCACGGCTGTTCGAGCGCACGGTCAACCACGAAGTCGGGTTCTTCGACGCTGCCTACGACCAGACCGGCGAGCGGTAGGCTACTCGTCGGTTGACAGCTCCGCCCCGTCAAACTCGTCCAGAAAGCCGCGGTACTGGCAGACGTACTCATCGCGGATGAGCTGTTCGTCGACGACTTCGAGCCCGAGGCGGTTGAGCTCCGTGCTGATCCGATTGAGGTCGTCGTGGTCGCGGCCGATGGCGTTGACGTAGACGTTTCGCTGGCCGGTCATCACCTCTCGTACCGCGGTAACACCCTGAATCTCGCGGGCGTCGGCGGCGAGGCTATCGCGTTCCGGCACCGGCGCGGTACAGATGACTTTGGTGTACAGCGGGTAGCCCGCAAGGTCGTAATCGATGTCGATGTGGTAGCCGCGGATGATCCCGCTTTCTTCGAGAGCGTTGAGCCGGGTGCGGATTGTACTCGACGAGAGATCGAGTTTGTCGGCGATCTCGCTGGAGGAGGTGTGGCGGGCGTCCTGCTGGAGGTGATAGAGGATCGCACGGTCGACCGCGTCGAGTTCGCCGTCCTTCATTGCGTAGGGGTGTCGAACGGCACCGACATGAGTGTTGGGTAGTGGTTAGCGACGAATCCGACGAACACGTGGCGGTAGCGGACACCTCAACACGAGAACTATCGAGGTGCTTCGCTAACTCAGCGGAATAAGTGTCATTCTAGATACAGTGTCATTGGTTGGCGTGCAAGACGGAAGGCGCGAATCTTGTACAGAATCATTTCGAAAATCAGATTGTTTGTGCCTGTCAATACATGCGCTTGACCAATTAGCTACTTAATGTTGGTTAACTACGTACTTGCGAGTTCGCACTCTACTAATTCACTCGTCATGTCGGATAATCTTCTTAGCGTACAAGTGGACAGTGCGTCTCTCCTCGCCGTTCAATGAGCATCCGCGTCTGTAAGCAATTGAAGGGGGAATACGTCTTCGTACTTCCCGAATGGCCCCAACCGGAGGTTTCCCGACTTTTATATCCGTATGATTAGTAAGAGCACACTATGTCGAGCCAGCCGAAGGAGCAGAAATTTCACAGTCTTCTCTACTCAGCCCTCTATCGGTACGTAGAAAACAACGATACGAAGTTTTCCGAAGTCACGATTGAGAAGGATGTTGAGGGAAGACGAGCGGACATCCACCTTGACAGTAACCTCACTGGAAGTCTCGTGATTGAGGTAAAACGCGATGATATTTCTCCATATGATAAAAGTGTAATAAAGCAGGCGCGCGATTACACCCGAGACATCGGTGCTGATTTCTTTGCTACGTGTAACAGCAACGACTTCTACCTGTTCAACTATAACGATGAGATCGAACTCCAAAACGTCCCCTACAACTACGCGAATCTCCGTCCAATCAATCTCTCAGACCCAGAACTAGATGGGTTCGTTCCGCAAGTCCTTGCTGGTATAGATCACCTCTACCAACACGGAAAACTACCAGGACAGGAAAAGAAAGAACAAGTCGTCGGGCTGCTCCGAACCTTCCACTCCACAATCTGGCCAGCCTACAAAGAACTGGCAGAACAAAAATACCAAAGCAACGAGAAATTCATCAATCTATTCGACAACTGGGTTCGAGAAAATGACTTCACTGACCTCTCCACAGACGAGCAGTTAGAAACAGCTGCAAAGCAGTACGCGTACCTGTTAACGAACAAAATACTGTTCTACGAAGTCGTTCGGGAACAAACACCAGAGCCCATCGAACCAAGTGATGGGAAGAAACTTCAATCACTCATCGGTGTGTCCAGTCTAGATTTTCTTGATGAACATATCCGTAGACGATTCGATGAAATCGTTGAAAAAATTGACTACGAGCCTATCTTCCGAAACAGTGACTTGTTCGAGCAGTTCCCGCACAATAAAAAAACACTGCAGAACATACAGTCACTCACAGAAAACATCGAACAGCGCGAAATTTCTGGAATCGACGAAGATCTCCTTGGTGACGTATTCGAAGAACTCATTCCAAAAAGTGAAAGGAAGAAGCTCGGCCAGTACTACACTCCACCGACGATTGCTGAAGCAGTCTCGAAATGGGTACTCGATGCACCGGCAGAACACGAACTCCCTGAAATCCTTGACCCCGCGTCCGGGAGCGGAACATTCCCTGTCGAGGTGTACACTGAACTACAACACGACTATCCAGACGCCACACATCAAGACATCCTTGACTCTATCACTGCAGTCGACATCAACAAATTCCCACTGCATCTTACCGCGCTGAACTTAGCGGGCCAAAACATCGAAGAAGAAATTGACACACTACACGCCTATCACGCCTCATTCTTCGATATTGAACCAGAATCGACGATGCTGACCTCTGTACGGTTGGATAATCGCTAGTTGTCCAATCTGTCATAACGGCCCAATGGCTGACACGTAGTATTGAGTGAAAGCGGGTGAATCAG
>NZ_JABEBY010000027.1:0-16279 GCF_046719765.1 Halonotius sp. F2-221B | reverse complement strand
TTCGGTCTCTTGCGCCCCATATCTTGAATCACGCGCTCTTGGGATAGCAGCGTTTCCATCGAATCAGTCCGCCAGGGATGTGGTTGATCAGTTGGTCGATCCACCTGCCTGGCTGCTCCTAATACCGCCACAAGCAAGGTATCGAACAGCCGCCAATCAGCCGTCACCAGCCCAGCCGCCGTGGTGGCTGAGCGTCCCAAGATTCACCCGGGAGTCGACACTGGAGCCACGGACGCCGGCACCGAGGGCGTAGATCGTGCCGTCGTCGCTGGTGACAAACACCGTCTCGTTGACGACGACCGGCGCGGTGTCGACCCAGTCGCCGGTATCGGAGTGCCAGTCGCGTCGCCCGGTTGTCGTATCGATCGCGTACACATAGCCGTCGTTGCTGCCGACGTACACGTTGTCGCCGGCGACCGTCGGCGACGACCACACCCGGCCGTCGGTCTCGAAATACCATCCCCGGTCGCCGGAGGCGGCGTCGACCGCATACAGCGCGCCGTCGTCGCTGCCGACGAAGACGCTCCCCTCGGCGACCGTCGGCGATGAGTTGATCGCGTCGCCGGTAGCAAACTCCCAGCGTTTGTCACCCCACTTGGCGTCCAGTGCGTACAGTGTTCCGTCGCCGCTGCCGACGAAGACGGTGTCGCCGGCGACCGTCGGCGAGGAGCGAACCGGGCCGCCGGTTTCGAACGCCCAGCGTTGCTCGCCGGAGGCCGCACTCAGCGCGTAGACGTGGCCGTCGTCGCTGCCGATGTAGACGGTGCTGTTTGTCACCGTTGGCGAGGCATAGATCGGGCCGTCGGTGTCGACAACCCACCGCTCTCTGCCCATCTCGGCGTGTAGCGAGTACACCGAGCCGTCGCCGCCGCCGACAAAGACCGCGTTGCCGGCGACCGTCGGCGACGATTCGACAAACCGGGGCGTCTGAAACGTCCACTGTTCGTCGCCGGTGTCGGCGTCGATGGCGTAGATGTGGCCGTCGTCGCTGCCGACAAACACCCGTCCGTTGACGACCGTTGGCGCGGATTCGACGAAATCGTCGGTCTCGAACACCCACTGTTCGGCTCCACTCTCGGCATTGAGGGCGTAGACGCTATCGCCGTCGCCGCCGGCGACGACCGTTCCGCCGACAACCGTCGGGGCAGAGCCCCCGAGACCACCGGTGCTGTACGACCACATGATCTTGCCGGCGGCCTCTTCGAGCCGCAGCTGGTAGCTGTCGTCTTCATCGTCGTCGTCGGTGATCGAATCCGGAAGCTCGGCGTCAACCTCGAAATCCCAGTAGTCGCCTTTGGCTTCCAGTTTCTCCTCGTCGTCGCTCACACCCATGTTGTAGACCCCCGCCCGCAAAAATGGGACGGACGACCGCAGAGTTAGCCGGAGAGCCGATCGACGACGGTCTCGCCGTCAACAACGAGATTGTAGGCGGCCTCGTCGTCGTTCCACAACACGAGGACGTTTTCGAACGCCAACACCGCGCCGTACTCCGCCGCCGCCAGCGCGCGGTTCAGCGCGGACTGCTGTGTCAGCACCGCGTAGTGGTCGGTCGTCTGGCTCCCGTCGCCGATCCGGAAGACGGCGTTGTCGCCGTCGCTGAGATCGCCGCTCAGCTTCACCGCCAACAGATCGATCCGGTCGGTGACGTGGTCGTCCATGGCGGCCATCGTGGCGTGGCGATCCCGACTCGCTCGGAACGGATACCGTCGCTCGCCATCCCGCCGCAGCAGACTGTAGGCAAACTGCACGTCGACGTTGCGAAACGCGTCCGGATCGTCCTCGCCGGCTTCGCTCGCCGCCTCGGCGAGGCGATCCTGAAAGGCCGGCACAGCCAGCTCCGGGCGCACGTCGAACGACCAGCCGCGGTCGTCGGGCTCGACCCCGTCCCAGAGCCGCAGCCCCGGCGCGTAGACGGTCACGTCGCTGTCGTCGCTTGAAACAGCTCGCTCGATCTCACGAAGCTCGATGGCCGTGTTGCGGTCGGCGGGCTCCAACAGCAGCACCGTTCCGTCGTCGGCCAGGTGTGACAGCGATTCCTCGACGACCGCAACGGGATCGTCGAGTTCGTTGCAGACGTTGCCGAAGACGATCAGATCAAACGGGTCGTCTGCGTCGCCCGAATCGTAGTCGAAGGCCTCGATCGTCGACCGGTGGATCGTCGATCGGAAGTTGCGGTTGGTTTCGCCTAGCACGCGATCCAGTACGTCGGCCGCCGCGCTTGGCTCGACGGCGTGGTAGTCGACGAGGCCGGCTGTCGGCTCGCGGTCGTCCGCGTCATCAAAGACAAAATCATGCAGCCCGAGTGCCGGCCCGCCGACGCCGGCCCCCACATCGAGGACGCGCATCGACGCCGGCAACAGCCCGCGTTCGGTGAGCGTCGCCAACACGTAGCCGATCGCGGCGTAGTACGCTGGCAGGTGGTAGATCGCGTAGCCGGCAGCGGTCGCCGCGTCGTATTCGATATCCTCGCCGGCGAGGTAGCCGGCTTTTAGCTCCCGGATCGTCGACCGAAGCGTCGTTCCCGATTCGCCGCGGTGCCAGTTGGCTCCGTACTGTTGAACGAGGAAATTCTCGACCGCACGGCTGTAGTCGGCTGGCAACGCCGTTGGCGACCACTCCCGGTGGGCAACGGTTTCCGTCTCAAGCGGCACAAAGGTTCCATCCGCGCGTTCGACGAGGCCGAGATCGAACGCCTCCTCCCGGAGCGTCTGGGCAACGACGGCGGGGTGTGGCTGGCCCTCGATGTATTCGGCGATCTCATCGGGATCGATCGGTCGCACCTGCTGGAGATACTTCGCGTTCGAGCGAACCGCCTCTCGGTCGATCACTCGTCACTCACCCGGCTGTCGGCGTCGACGTTGCGCTTGGCCTCGACAAAGAGGTCGGCGAAGGTGTCGCTGTCGGCCTCGGCGATCTCTTGGGCGGCCACCGCGATATCGTCGGCCCCGTCGAAGGCCGCCTGGATCTCGCTGTACACCTCGGGGCTGCCCTCGGTGACCGTCGCCGCCAGCGATTCGAGCTGTTCGGACACCGGGGTGGCGAACTCCTCGCGGATGTCGCCGGCGACAAGCGCGTAAGCGAGGACGGCCGTATGGGCACCCGCCTGAATCGTCTCCATCGCCGCGTCGTGTTCGGCCGCCGTTGTCTCGAAGACGGTGTTGCCGGCCTCGACCATGGCCTCCTGGATCGCATCCAGCGTCGGCCCCGCGGTTGCGGTGACGACCGCGATATTGCCAGGCACCCGCGGCGGCGCGAACAGTGGATGAAAACTCGCTCGCTCGCAGTCGGGGGCGTGGTCGGCCATCGCCGCCAGCGGCCGATCCATCACCCCGGAGATATCGAAGACGGCCGCCTCCGCCAGCGGCGCGTAGGTGGCGATCGCCTCGTCGACGACCGACATCGGCACCGCAAGCCCGACCACATCGAAGGATTCCTGGGTGTCGCTCGGAACTGCCCGCGCCGATCGAGGTTCGGCTGCCGCCGCGGCGACGGCTGGATCAGCATCCGTGAACGCAACGTCGGCGTCGATGGTGTCGGCCAGCCACCGCCCCATCTCGCCCGCGCCGACGACGAGTAGCTTCATACCCGCTCTTCCGGATGGTGTTTCAAAAGGTGTTCGATGGGGGCCACGCCCCGCTGTCGTCGGTCGCTCGGTGTTGTGTCGGTGGGCTGTCGGTAACCTCACCCCCTCCGTGCTGTCGCCACCTGATCGGCCTAGAGCATATTAGGTATTTATCCGTATTTATCCAAATTCTTTTATGATTACTATCCTTTCTCTCTAACATAAAACCCATACATGCCGATATTCGTTCAGTAATGAGTAATAAACTAACACATTCCGGGCACGATGAATCGTACAGTGCTGTCGGGGCGACGGCCGCAGATCAGGCGGCGCTCGAAGCGTTCGTCCGTGACGCCGAAAACGGTGCCTACGACGACGGCGACGCCGAGAATCTCGCCGCGGCCGTTGAGGCCATCCAGATGCTGTTGGAGACGCCAGCATCCGCTGAGTCGACGACCGAACCGACACCAGCAGCAACAAAATGGGCCGACGCAGCCGACTACAGTGCGGCGACAGATGATGACGCCGCGACAGCCGTTGCATCCCATCCGATCGACCGCATTGAGCTTCCCGACGCTGTCGACGCGACGGCCGCACGGACGGCGTATAATGCGGTCTTAGAGTTTCTTGTCGCTGCCGGGCCGGCGACCGATGGTGAGATCGCGGCCGGTGTCATGCCGGCGTACTCTCTCGGTTACACGCCACCATCGGCGACCGACTCGGAGGCAGGTATCTGGTGGCACAAGGTGATCGAACCCGCCCTTGACGCCGATGCAACCGTCAGCTACGATCCGCTCTACGGCTACACACTTGGCGGCCGCCACGCGTGATGGAGGGCTACCCAACCGCATCAAACCGCACCGCTTCATCCGGGATCGTCTCGCCGTCGTGATCTTGGAGTGTTTCGAAGGTAAGCGTGATCGATGCCGGCGGCACAGCCTCGCTGAACCGGATCGTAAACAGCGACGCGGGATCGCTGAGCGCGCCCGCCTCGCCGGTCATATCGACGGCCCGGGCGCGGACGAACGCCGCGCCCACGCCGCCGTCGACGATCTCGAAGTAGCGTTCCAACAGGCCCGGTTCGACAGCTTCGATGGTGGCTTCGCCGTCGGCATCACAGGCGATCCGGGCGGTGTACTTTCGAACGCCGGCCGGCGCGTCCGTGACGACGACGCTGACGGCGGCCGTGTTCTGGGTGTCGCTCATACCAGTGTGTTGGCCGCCTGCAGCCTGTGGGTTTCGGTTTGGCACCGATTCAGCCGACCACAAACTCCCGTGGGTAGTCGGTCAGATTATCGTAACCGTCCTCGGTGACGACGATGATGTCCTCGATGCGAACGCCGCCCACATCGGGATCGTAGAGCCCGGGTTCGACCGTGATGACCTGTCCCGCCGCAAGATCGCCGCCCTCGGTGCTGAGCCGCGGCTGTTCGTGGATCGCCAACCCGACACCGTGGCCGGTCGTGTGAATAAAGCCGGTTTCGGTCGACGGATCGGTGCGAAATGTGGGCAGCCCGGCGTCCTCGTAAACCTCGCAGGCGGCGGCATGCACGTCCGCGCCGCTCGCGCCGGCTTCGACCGCACCGAGGGCGGCATCGAGGGCGCGCTCGGTGAGATCGTACCATTCGCTGATCGTCTCGCCGGGCTCGCCGACACAGAAGGTGCGGGTCATATCCGCGTGGTAGCCCGTGGTCTTATCCTGCGGGAAGATGTCGATGATGATCGCCTCGTCGGCCCGCAGCGGGCCGCTGCCGCGCTCGTGGGGATCGGCGGCTTGGGCGCCGCCGGCGACGATCGTCGAGTCGAGCCCGTAGCCGTCTTCCAGCAGCGTCGCCTCGATCTCGTGTTTGACGCGCTCGCTGGTGAGGGGCTCGCCCTCGTGGCTGAGTCGCCCATTGCTGTCGACGCTCGCCGCCGCCAGTAGCGACTCGGCGGCTGCCATCGCCGCCTCGTTGGCGCGTTGGGCCGCGCGGATGTGGTCGATCTCGTCGGGGTGTTTTACCGCTCGGATATCCATCAACACGTCGTCGGTGTCGACGCTGACGGTGTGGCCCTGCTCGCGAAGCCCATCGGCCGTCGACAGCGGGAACCGATCAGGGACAAAGACGCTGTCGACACCGCAGTCGGCCAGAAACGCGCTGTTGACCCGGTGGCTGGCTTCGGTTGGGCCATAGTCGTCGACGAGCTGGCGACGGTCGTAGTCGGTTGGGCGTTTTACTGTGTCGGCGCGGCTCTCGGTGACCGCGCGGCCGTACTCCAGCCCGGAGACGAGGACGGCGAGGCCGTCGGGCGTATAACAGGTCAAAAACGGATCGGGGGCGTCGAACCCTGAGAGGTATCGTTGGTTCGGGTCGGTGCTGTCGGCGTCGATGAGATAGCCGTCGACATCGTGGTCGGCGAGGTGGTCGTCGAGGGCGGGGAGATCCGGCTCCATACTGGTGTTTAACAGCCTGGATACGTAGTGGTCTCGTTTTGAACGGTCAATGCAGTGTGTCCGGACAATCAGTTGTCTAAGGAAGAGCAGTATCGAAAGCCCTCGACGCGCTCGACTCCCGGGACTCGCTGCGCGCTTCGTCGCTCGCTTCGCTCGCTCCTGTAGTGCTTACATCGTCCGGGTTCGTCGAGCGCGTCTCGCCCTTTCAGTCCGCCAGGGCGGCAGTTGGTCGGCTGGCCATCGTGTCAAGTTGCTTGCCCGGTGTAAATGACCGGTCGCCGCATAACAAACGCTAAGCCGCCGGCTCCAAACCCTCGGATATGCGCTTAGAGGAGTTTTGGGGCATCGGGCCGAAGACGGCCGCGCTGCTCCGTGAGTCGATCGGCGAACCCGACGCCATCGCCGCCATTGAGAACGCCGACATCCGGACGCTCGCCGCCGCTGGCGTCCCCCGCGGGCGGGCGGTTAGGATCCTCCGGCGGGCCAGCGGCACCGACGGCATCGAGGTGCTCGGCACTGGCGACACCCGCGATGTCTACGACGAGCTACTGTCGGTCGCCAGCGGGTACGCTCTCACGAACCACGCCGCCGACCGAATCCGCGTGATGACGCCGCTGTCGACACGGGAGGCGATGGCCGATCGCCTCGATCGCGTGTTGGCCGCGAAAGCCGCCTGGATCGATCTCGGCGACGACGACCGCAAGCGGGTGATCGACGCCTTCGACGCCTACGATGACGCCGACGGCACCGACAGCGCGGCCGTCGAGGCCGCACTCGAACTCGATGCTGTCGGGCTTGCGGGCGAACCGTTCGACGCCTTAGCTGGGATCGACAGCGACGCCCTCGAAGCGGCGAAAGGTGCGCTCGGAGCTGTCCGGGAGACCGATGACGGCGTGGTCGTCGGGGAGGGTGCCGACGACGAACTCGACGCACTTCGAGCCGAGCGCGACGCGGCAGCCGATCTCAACAACGCCGCCTTCGATATCATCGAAACGGTTCGGAGCGACGGCGTCCGCGATATGGACGCGCTGCAGGCGGGTGTCATCGAGCATATTGCGAGCGAGACTGGGATCGAACCGCCGCGGGTGCGGTCGGCCGCAGCCGACGACGCTGTTGACGCTGCCGACTTCGTCAGCCAGACACTGCGCGCGCTGGTCGATGACCTCGAAACCGCGGTCGACGAGCGGGAGGCAACCGTCGCCGCCGAGCTACAGGATCGCATCGGCGCGGCCGACGCCGACGTGACCGCCGCCGTCACCGCCATCGGCGACATCGCCCTTGAGCTCTCATTGGGTCGGTTTGCGGCCGCCTTCGATCTGCAGCGACCCGAACTCGTCGACGACGGGTTGGCGGTGCGAAACGCGCGCAACCTCTTCCTTGACGGCGACGTACAGCCGATCACCTACGCGGTTGGAACCCACGGCCTCACCGACACCGCCCGGTCGCTGTCGCCGCCGACCGATGATCGCGTGGCGGTGCTAACTGGGGCGAACTCCGGCGGGAAGACGACGCTACTGGAGACGCTGAGCCAGGTTGCCCTCTTGGCCGCGATGGGGCTGCCAGTACCGGCCGACGAGGCCGAGGTTGGGCAGTTTGAGACCATCGTCTTCCACCGCCGCCACGCCTCGTTCAACGCTGGCGTCCTCGAATCGACGCTGAAATCCATTGTGCCGCCGCTGACGGGTGATGGCCGGACGCTCATGTTGGTCGATGAGTTCGAGGCGATCACCGAACCCGGGCGGGCGGCGGATCTGCTCAACGGGTTGGTGTCGCTGACCGTCGACCAGTCGGCTCTCGGCGTCTACGTAACCCATCTCGCCGACGATCTGAGCCCGCTGCCCGAGACCGCCCGGATCGACGGCATCTTCGCGGAGGGGCTTGACCCCGAGCTTGAACTCCAGGTCGACTACCAGCCGCGGTTTGGCACTGTGGGCAAATCGACCCCGGAGTTCATCGTCTCACGGCTTGTCGCCAACGCGACCGACCGCGCCGAGCGCGCCGGCTTCGAGTCGCTGGCGGCAGCAGTCGGCGAAGAGGCGGTACAGCGCACGCTGTCGGATGTTGAGTGGCAGCAGTAGGCCTACCGGCAAGCAGCTACCTCAGAAGCTGTTTTTGATCTTTTCGAAGAAGCCCTCGGAGACATCGACCTCCTCGCCGCCGGCCTCGGCGAAGGCTTCGAGTGCCTCCTTCTGGTCGTCGTTGAGCGACTCGGGGGTGACGACCTGAATGGTCACATACAGGTGGCCGTTACGCCGGCTGCGGAGCTTCGGCATCCCGAGCCCTTTCAGCCGAAACCGCTCGCCGCTTTGGGTGCCCTCGGGGATGTCGAGTTTCTTTGGGCCGTCCAGCGTCGGCACCTCGATGGTGTCGCCGAAGACGGCCTGCGGGAATGAGATCGGCTGATTGTAATGCAGGTCGTCGCCGTCGCGTTCGAACTCCTCGTGCTCTTGAACCTCGACATCGATGAGAAGATCGCCGGGCGGGCCGCCATTTTCGCCGGGCGCGCCCTCGCCGTCCATCCGGAGGGTCTGGCCGCTTTTGATGCCGGCCGGCACCTCGACGGTCAGCGTTACCTCGTTTTCGACGATCCCGTCGCCGCCGCAGGTGCCACAGGTCTGGTCGGCGACCTCGCCCTCGCCGCCGCAGCGGGGACAGGTCGATCGCTGCTGGACGCGGCCGAACGGCGTCTGTTGGACTTGCCGCACCTCGCCGGCCCCGTTACATTCCGGACAGGTCGAAACCTCCGCCTCCGGCGGGTGGCCCTCACCGCCACAGGTGTCACACTCCTCGGGGCGGGTGACGGTGAACTCCTTGTCGACGCCCTCGTAGGCCTCTTCGAGGGTGATCTCCATCGATGTGCGGAGATTCCGGCCCTGCCGGGGGCGGTTGCCACCGCCGCCACCGCCGCCGCGGCCGCCGCCGAAGAACTGCTCGAAGATGTCCTCGAAGCCGCCGCCGCCACCGCCGCCACCGCCGAAGCCACCCATGCCGCCCATCCCGCCGGCTCCGCCGCGGCCGTCGTCGAAGCCGCCGCGCTTTTCGGCCTCTTCGAACCGCTCGTGGCCCATCTGGTCGTAGGCCTGGCGTTTCTCCTCGTCGGTCAACACCTCCTTGGCCGTCTTGATCTTCTTGAACTTCTCCTCGGCGTCGGGCTCATCGCTCACGTCCGGATGGTATTTCGAGGCTTTTTCTCTGTAGGCCTGCTTGATCTCGTCTTCTGAGGCGTCACGTGAGACGCCCAGCACATCATAGAAGTCCTCGCTCATCAGTTATCCTTCGCTAGTTAGCGCGACTACTTGAAAAACGCGGCTTCCGGACTCACCTTCGAGACGCCCGCAACGACGCCTGCTGGCTCGGTTCGGCTATCTCCGGTGGTGTGCGTGTCTTCGGTGTCGACGACGAATCGGATTCATTGTCGACGACGGATGGCGTTCATCGTTGACGACGACTCAGCCGAACCCGCCGTCGCCGAAAGCGTTTATAAGGGGGCCTTTTATCCCTTGGGCACCTCCATACAGACCAATGAGCGCGCCGGCTGACTCCATCGAGATCCAGAACGTTGTCGCATCGACGGGGATCGGGCAGGAACTCGACCTCGAAGCACTCGCCACCGACCTGCCGGGGGCGGACTTCAACCCGGATAATTTCCCCGGGTTAGTCTACCGCACCCAGGAGCCGAAGGCCGCCGCGTTGATCTTCCGATCCGGCAAGATCGTCTGTACCGGCGCGAAAAGCATCGACGACGTGCATGAGGCTCTCGACATCATCTTTAGCAAGCTTCGAGATCTGGGGATTCCAGTTGAGGATACCCCCGAGATCACCGTCCAGAACATCGTTTCCAGCGCGGATCTGGGCCACAGTCTCAACCTCAACGCGCTGGCGATCGGGCTGGGGCTGGAAGACGTTGAGTACGAACCCGAGCAGTTCCCCGGGCTCGTCTACCGGATGGACGACCCCGAGGTCGTGATCCTGCTGTTCGGCAGCGGGAAGGTCGTCATCACCGGCGGGAAAACAGTCGACGACGCGAGTGCGGCTGTCGAACGGATCGTCGACCGCATCGACGAACTGGGCTTGCTCGGCTAACCGCCCGAAAAGACGGTCGGGGGCACTCCATTTTGCATGAAAACTTATATTCCTCCCTGTGATACGTTCACGTAGTGGCATCCAGACAGCCCGGTCCGGGTGTCGAGGAGACGCCCGGCGGTAGGTCGCTTCCCGAACCGACGGCGTACGCCGACGCGGTCGGCCGCGCCGAACCGAGTGCCGACACGCCAAGCCGGCACCGTTCTCCCGAGGATCCCCCACCGCGGACGCCCGCGGTGTATGCCCACACAGACCACTTCCGGCAGCGACTGCACCAGCAGGGCCGGTATGTGTCTGTCCCGATCGTCGCAGAGGCGATCAAACAGGGGCAACTCCGCTGGAACACAACCGACGGCTGGCGGTTCGCGCTCGTGAAACACGGCGTCAGATACGTGATCGTCGTCAGCGACACCGAAACTCAGTCACCGGTCGTCGTCACCGGCTGGACGGCGATCGACGACTGGGAAACCGCGCATACGGACTCCAGATGGAACGAGACCGACCTCCAGACGATCCGACTGCGGGCGGATCTCAGCAGTCACCGTGACGAACAGATCCCCGACCGGATTCGGCCCCGCGCTGTCGACCGCGCCTTCGAGATCGGCGGCCACCGCGTCGTCACCGAGGCCGGCGCGGGCTCAGTGGAGTGTGTCGACTGCGGCGGTCGGTTCCGCTCGAAGGACGAACTGAAACGGCGACACTGCCGGCGGTAGGTCGTCCCCTCCTGTCCACCGTCGGTCACAACGGGTTTGTGGCTCGACAGCCTTGCTCACCCAATGACCGATCCCGACCGCGATATCGACGACAGCGAGTCCTCTCCCGATATCTCTCCCGCAACTGATGGCGACGCTGCCGACGAAGGTGACCGTCCGGATGACGCCGACGCAACCGAGCTCCCGGCGTCGTCGCTCTCGCTGGATGACTTCTACGAGGTTGTTGATGCCGAGGAGCGACCGGTGCTCACGGCCAGCCAAGTCGCCCGTCGACTTGATTGTAGCCGCGAGGAAGCGAAAGCGGGACTTGACGCCCTCGAAACCGCGGGCAAACTCGACAGCGCGGATGTTGAACACGACCCAGTCGTCTGGTACCCCTCAACTGTCGGCGACCTCGCTGGCCGCGAGCGCGTCGTTCTCTTTCCGACCCGCCGGGAGATCGTCGTCGACGAGCCGACCCAGTACACCCGCGCGCAACTCGCGCAGTTCGCCCACCTTGTCGACTCGACCGGCACCGAACCCGGCACCCGCGGCTATCTCTACCGGGTTCGACAAGAGGACATCTGGGCCGCACCGTACGACGACCTCGACGACTTGCTCGCGGCGATGCACTCGGTGTTGCCACGTGAGTCGCCGCATCTCGATGAGTGGGTGACGGCGCAGTGGGAGCGCGCCAGCCAGTTCATCCTGCGAACCCACGACGACGGCTACACCGTCTTGGAGGCCGCCAACGAGAACTTGATGGGGAATGTCGCCGACCAGAAACTCCCTGAGGACGCCCTGCGCGCGCCGATCTCCGACACCGAGGCGTGGGTCAACAGCGACGAGGTCGCGGCGGTCAAGCGGACGCTCTACGAGGCGGGCTACCCGGTCGCCGACGACCGCGATCTCGACACCGGCGACGCCCTCGATGCTGAGTTGACGGCGACACTCCGAGAGTACCAGCAGGCGTGGGTCGACACGTTCCTTGACCAGCAGGCTGGCGTCTTCGTCGGCCCACCGGGCAGCGGGAAAACCATCGCTGCCATCGCCGCGCTCGTCGCGGTCGGCGGCGAGACGCTGATTCTCGTGCCGAGTCGTGAACTCGCCGCCCAGTGGCGCGAAGAGCTGACGACCCACTCAACGCTGACCGATGCCGATATCGGTGAGTACCACGGCGGCACGAAGGAGATCCGGCCGGTCACTATCGCCACCTACCAGACCGCCGGCATGGATCGCCACCGGCAGCTGTTCGATTCCCGCGGCTGGGGGCTGATCGTCTACGATGAAGTCCAGCACATCCCGAGTCCGATTTTCCGCCGGAGCACCCAACTGCAGGCCGCGCATCGATTGGGGCTCTCGGCGACGCCAGTCCGGGAAGACGACAAGGAAAAAGAGATTTTCACCCTCATTGGCCCGCCAATCGGCACCGATTGGGCCGCGCTCTTCGAGGCCGGGTTCGTCGCCGAACCCGAGGTGCAGATCCGTTATGTGCCGTGGCGCGACGATGACGCGAAAAATGCCTATTCGAGCGCCGACACGCAGGATCGACATCGCATTGCGGCCCAAAACCCTGCGAAGATCGACGAGATCCGCACCCTTCGCGGGCGACACCCCGACGCGAAGACGCTGATCTTCGTCGACTACCTCGATCAGGGCGAGGCAATCGCCGAGGCTCTCGATGTCCCGTTCATCAGCGGCGAAACCGCCCACCACGAACGCCAGCGGCAGTTCGCCGCGTTCCGCGACGGCAGCCAGCGGACGCTCGTCGTTTCCCGGATCGCCGACGAGGGGATTGATCTGCCGAACGCCGAACTCGCGGTCGTTGCCTCCGGCCTTGGCGGCTCCAGGCGGCAGGGCACCCAACGGGCCGGCCGGACGATGCGGCCCGTCGGCAACGCGGTGTTGTACGTCTTGGCGACCCGCGGCAGCCGCGAGGAGGATTTCGCGCAGCGACAGATGCGACATCTGGCGGGCAAGGGTGTCCGGATCAGCGAAACGACGATCAGCGAGTAGCTACGCGATCACGTCGGCGATGGCGTCCATCACGCGGTCGACTTTCTCGACATCCGCGTTGTAGCCCATGTGACCGACCCGGAGGATGTCGTCGGCGAGATCGCCGAGGCTCGTCGCCAGCACGATATCGTGGTCGTCCTCAACGCGTTGGCGAACGTCCTGTGCCTCTCCCGGCATGTGGAACGCTGTCACCGTCGGCGACGCCCGCGACTGGTCGGGATACAGTGACAGTCCGATTTCACGACCACGCTGGCGACACTGCTCGGCGGCCCGCTCGTGACGATCCTGTACAGCTTCGATCCCTTCGTCGAGCACGCGCTGCACTGCCACATCGAGGGCGGCGACGTTGGCGTCAAGATGCGTGTACGGGAAGCCGTCGCTAGTATCGCGCCACGGCAGAAAATTCGTGTACAGCGAGGTCGGCTCTCGCTGTTCCATCGCCGCCCACGCGCGGTCGCTGACGGCCGCCGTCGTGAGACCGGGCGGCGCGCTGAAACACTTCTGGGACGCGCCGAGACAGACATCGATCCGGTCGGTCGGCACCGGCGTCCCGCCGAGTGAGGAGACGGCGTCGACAACGCTCAGAACGTCGTACCCGTCGAGCAGGTCGAGTACGGGCGAGAGGTCGTTGAGTGCCCCGGTCGGCGTCTCGCAGTGAACCAGCGTCGCCAGTTTGAATGGCTCGTCTGCTTCCTCGGCGTCGGCGAGAGCGGCTTCGACCGCGTCAAGATCGTAGCCCGCGTCGTAGTCGGCCGAGACGAGTTCGGCCTCGCCGTCGTAGCTGTCGACGAAGTCGGCAAATCCTTCACCGTAGAGCCCGTTGGCGATACAGAGCACCCGGTCGCCAGGCGCGACCAGCGAGGCGATGGCGGCTTCCAGTCCGAGAATCCCCTCGCCACCGGGAACGATCACGTCGTGGTCGGTGTCGTAGACCTGTTGGAGGTTTTCACAGAGCCGGTCGTATCGCTCGGCGAACTCGGGTGGGACGGCCGAATTCGGCTGCGGTTCGGCCATCGCCTCTCGCACTTCCGGTGGGACGGCGGTCGGCCCCGGCGTGAACAACATGGCTGTTCGTCGGCGGGCGACCCAGTAGTCGGTTGCGATCCCGGGCGTTATTCGATGTCGGCGGGTTCGTCCCATTTCTCGTCGGCATCGACCGGCTCGATGGCGTGGCTGATTTCGGTCTCCGCGTAGTCGATCTCGTCGAGCACCATACTCAGCCGTTGCCAGCGCGCGCTCTGCTCGTCTTCGCCTTCCGGGCCGACGCGCGCGCCGCGCGTCTTGAAAAAGCGCGTGCCGCGGTCGCGTTTGGCTCCTTCGCCGGTGTGACCGTCGAAGATCGCATCGAATCGGCCTTCGGGTTCGAGATCGCCAGCCGGGAAATCGAACCGCGGTTCCTCGCCCGCTTCGCGGGCCGTAGCGCGTTCGTCGGCGACTTTGCGAAAGTACTCGTCGGCGTTGGCGGCCTCTCGCGTCGAGGTCGCTCGTGCGGCCGCCAGGGCGGCGTGGATCGCACAGAGGCGTTGCCGCCAGTCGTCGTTTGCCCAGCGGTCGGTCGCCAGTTCCTCGTATCGTTGGATCGTCAGCGCGACCGACTCGCCGGCCCGGAGGTCTTCGACGACATAGAGGTTGAGGCGATCCCAGAGGTTCCAGCCGTAGCCCGACCGCTGGAGTTCCCACGCGGCCCAGGCCGCGACTTCTTCGTCGGAGCGACGGACGGCCTTTTGAAGCAGGCTGGAGACGGTATAGCGGCTGTAGCCGCCGTCGGTTTCGTCGGCCTGCTTCGGCTCGCCGAAGTCGTTTTCCGTGTCGGCGTCGGGGTCGCGCTCGGTGTCGAGGTCGCCGTCGCTGCCGAACGTCGCCTGTCGGGGCTCGTCGTCGGCCATATCGGCTGTGAGAGTGGCGGCGGCTAAAACGCGACGACTGACTACGATGGCAGAATCGGGACTCACGACCGTATCACTCAAGCAGATCGACTGGTTTGGACATCATATCCGATGGGTGAACAGGCCGACGGCGATTCGTCACGAATTACTGATCTATCGTCGCTCGATCCGGAGAACTTCAAGTTTCGCAACGAGAAGTTCCTACTGAATCGGTCGCTCCACTACGACAATCCACACGACAGGTCGATCTCCGAACAGCGTGACGATATCTGGCGAGTCAGAAACGGTGATATCGCTCGTGTACTTGAGGAGTTCCCGACCGATCGACCACTTCCGGAACAGTGCGCGCTCTGGATGCACGCTGTCGTCGGCAAACACTTCTTTGAGGATGCCAACCACCGCACAGCGATTGCGCTGTTACGAAAACTGCTCGCTGACAATGATCTTGATGTCGATCAGTGGCCGACTGACCGAGTTCGGACAGCACGCGATGAATCCCACGCAGTTCGTCAGGACATACCGCCCGTTCGGCTCGATACGTTGTATGAAAAAGACGAGCTCTACCGTGTCTGGTACGAGTTTTTCACTGATGTACTGCCGGATACATACTGCTAAGATTACGCGTCGGGATCGCTCTCTTCGTCAGCAAGGGCTTCATACAGCTCCTTGTTTTCCTCGACATCTCGCGCCATGTCTTTCTCGCTCTCCCAGTTCATTCTGTTTCCCTCTAATGGCTCCTGAATCTAAAGCGTTCCTCTACAGGACACGCTTTTGCTGCAGGTTTCTCTATAGTTTCGTAAACCAAGCTCGATAGTGCGCGGTTTGCTGGATATCATGCCGACTGCGTGATTGCTATATCACTATTAACACGCTTGACGACTCGCTCGCCGGCCGCGTTGACGCCGACGAGGATCGCCACCGCGACGACAATAATCCCGACCTGCCGTGCCGTCGACAACAACCCAAGTGAGACGATCAGCGTCGTTGCACACGCTGGCGGGTGGACGGCGTCGGTGGCGATCATCGCCCAACTCGTCAGCATGATCGACAGCGTCGCACTCGCTGCCAACCCCAGTCCTGCGGTCGACAGCGGCGGTGGCGTGGCCGTGATCGCTACCTGCCCGCCCAGCAGCGACCACGCGAGCAAGCCGGCCAGCCCGCAGATGAGGTGACTGCCGACGATGCGAGCTGAGCCGGGGCGGTCGCTGTCGTGTTTGAATGCGAGGACGAACGCGGTCGTGGAGGAAGCCGGCGGCGTCGTACTCGGCGGATGTCGCCCCGCGCAGGAAGTTCAGCGTCTCCCGCCGGATAGCGAACAGCAGCGCGGTCGCCAGCATGGCATCGACCTCCATATCGAGGGCTTCGACGTACTCGGCGAGGATCGTCGCCGCCGCGCCGTGATCGATGAACCGGGCCTCGATTGATTCCGCGGGGTGGTGGTCGATTACGATATCGATGGCCGTCTCCGGCGGGACGTTGTTGTTCGCGCCTGGCGTCGAGTGATCGACGAACGCGATGAGGGAGTCCTCAGTGTAGCTTCAGACTTAGACTGTCTAGTTTAACCTCTCTGGGAGCATATCTACAGGAATGAGCCGGAAACAGCACG
>NZ_JABEBY010000026.1:0-17369 GCF_046719765.1 Halonotius sp. F2-221B | reverse complement strand
GTCACCTGATTCACCCGCTTTCACTCAATACTACGTGTCAGCCATTGGGCCGTTATGACAGATTGGACAACTAGCGACTGTTGATTGGCTACTCCTTATTCGATAACTCTGCGAATACGTCTTTCAGTTCGTCACGCATCGAGTCCCGACGGTATCGTCGTTTCTCTCCTTCCGAGAGGTAGTTCTGGGAGACAATCTCTGTACTGGACGATCCTTGGTCAGCAGCGATCCCCTCCAAGCCTTCCATCATCTGCTTGACGGCCTCGTTGTAGGTGGTATACCAGAACCGGCGTCCCATCTTTGCGGTCGGTGTTTCACCTTCGACAGTGACACCGGCTGTTTCAGCAAGCTGCTTGAAACGATTGGTCACGGTCTGGGCGGTAATGTGACCCGTTGCTGACCGTCCGGATGGAAACAGATGCCCGTCCCACCCCGGCCCATCAAGATCGACGATTCGCTGTTTCAGAATATCGACGCCGAACAGCACAGCGACCTCACCAGGCCCGTTCTTTCGCTGCTCAAAGACGATGCGGTTGTCCTCATCGTCGTCAAGCACGAATTGATCGAGCGTGAGTGAGGCAACTTCGTTTGGACGTAGTCCCCAGGCACCGAGAGCCAACACTAACAGTTCCTCTTCGATACTCTCGGCAGCCTCGTAGATCGCACGCATCCCCTCGATGTCGACAGTCTTGTTATCGGGAGTGTCGATTTCCCAGCGGAACTGATCGTTCGCCCCGTCAAGTGGATTGTACTTCGCGCCCTGAAACCGAACCTGATAGTCGTAGAATTGCTGTACATCGCCGAGATACTTGAGCCGAGATTGGTCAGTGGAGAGTCGGGTTTTGAGGACATCGAAGACTTCCATACAGCGGTCGTTTTCGCTTGACCGTTCCTCGATATCGTCGAGGGTTCGCGTGAGGCTAACCGCTCCATGCAGCTGCTCGTAGATTCGAGCGTACTCCGCTAGCCGGGAGCGACGGCTTTTGACTGTAGATTCAGCGAGTTCCCCACGATCACGCTGCGTCGAGAGATACGTCTTGATCGCTGTAACCGTCTCGTCGTTCCGAACACTCCAGTCGTAGACGGAATCATGGTCGGAGTCCCCTGGGATATCGTCGCCAAGACCCACTTCCTCGACGAAGAACTCCTTGATTGTGAGGTCATGATGCTCTTGGAGGGCGTAAGACAGCCCAGAGAAACCGTGGTCGGCCAGCCACTCGTAGCTGGGTCGCCCGTGATCTGGGTCGTAATCGCCCTCTCGCATCGCCGGTCGAATCTCGCTGTAGTAGAAATCGACTAACTCGTCGAGTGACTTCCGTGACCACTGGTACTGTGATTCGCTCATGGGAACCGCCTCGCTGTGGTTTGGGGTGATTTGATATCGGGCATGCTCTTGAAGTAGCGTTTATTTTACTGGTATCTAATAGTTTTGGTGAGTGTAGTGTCGCACGTGGACATCACACTAAGTAACTAATCGGGGGTGAACCAGTGTAAACAGTAATAAACCATATACCGCTACATCAAAATGCGACAATTTCTGACCTTTAGCAAACAACATATTTTTCCGAAACTGGTTTCTTGGAAGTTCCGGTGGAAGACTTCAGTTACTCATTTACGGTGCTCCTGGCTGATTCACTGGTGAGAGTGGCTCTGAGTCGACTAGAGGCTTTACAAACCAGGATTAATGAATGATAATTTCTTACAGATACATCAAAAGAAATATGCGATATACACAGAATCAATTAGGTATGCTTTCAGGAAAAACAGCAATCGTTACCGGAGGATCAGCCGGAATTGGGAAAGCTATTGCTGCAGAGTTTCTTAATCAGGGGGCGTCAGTTGTCATCGCAAACAGAACCGAAGAGACAGGTAAGGCGACTGCTGAGGAACTCGGCTGTTCGTTTATTCAGTGCGATGTGTCGTCGTATGAGTCAGTTGAATCGCTAGTTGAACAAACAGTCGAAGAGTACGGCGGACTGGATATTTTAGTAAATAACGCCGGTATTGGAATGACAGGAACCGTCGAAAGTACGCCACTTGAAGACTGGCACAAACTCATGGAGATCAACCTCAACGGTGTCGTCTATGGAACCCGGGCGGCGATGCCATACCTTCTGGAGTCGTCGGGAACGGTGCTCAACGTTGCCTCTGTTTTTGGCCTCGTCGGTGGGCCACAAACCGCAGCGTATGCGACTGCCAAAGGTGCCGTCGTCAATTTCACTCGGACGACAGCTGTCGACTACGCCGAGGCAGGTGTGCGAATCAACAGTATCTGTCCAGGCTTTATTGAAACTGAGATGACTGAATCGGAATTGGAGGAAGATTCGTTCTACGAGTTCGTACTCAATCAGACGCCAATTAACCGTATTGCCCAACCAGAAGAGGTTGCTGAGCCCGCAGCATTCCTCGTCTCTGAAAAGGCCTCCTATATCACCGGTGTCAATCTATCAATTGACGGCGGTTGGACAACTCACTAAGATCTGTTTGGGAATCAGAGCTCGTCTCAATGACTGTGAAGAGGTGGGGCCGTCTCGTTCGACACTCCCGCCCTGCTCTTTGTCAATCTCGAAGTGGGGATGGAAACTCTAGACAGCCGGATACTCATCAGCCTTCGGGCGTAGTCGATCATGCTTCGTTGCGGCGGTGATTATCAGCTATCTCGGTAGCTCTCGCCCCTTCTCCGTGAAATTGACGGTAGATTGAACACTTCCTGCGATATGAAGTATAGACGGTCGAGAGCCAGCCAGTATAAGAATCTTGCCAAAGAGCACGTTGAGAATCAAGACGAGCGCGCTGCGCCGAAGCCGTTGGCTGAACCGGTTCAAATATCATTACAACTGACAGCGACCCAATCAAGCTCTCGACGGCAAACTCATGCTGAGGAGGTGCTCAACTAGACAGTGCCCCGAGAGGAGGTGTATGATCCGCCAGGAGTAAGTGCCAAACCGCCGCCCCGGCGGCGGTAGATGGCCGGAATGCAGACCGCAACAGCCACAGCTACAGCAAACACGTTTCCGCCGCCTACCGCTATCTCAACAGGGCATCAGCCTGCCATCTGCTGATGTGGTTCTATTTGTCAGGTAGCAGAATTTCCATAGGTAAAGACGAATGGCTCGATGAATACGGGTTGATAGAGATAGTTGGTGCAAACCGGCGTCGAGAGTATAGAGTGACTGACGAAGCGGTCACTCCAGCGATGACCTCGATTTTCCAGAGCCTACCTTGTGTGATATCAGCTGAATACACCGTCGTCAGATAACCCAGCCATCAGATCATCAACGAGGGCTTCTACAGTTTGATATGGGTACTCTTGATATTCGGCATAGCCCATCCCAATATCCATTGCTCCGAGTGTTACACCACCAGCCTCAAATGTAGTTGCTGCACCCTCTGGTAGCACTGGAATCAATTCGAATGGCTCCGTAACAGGGTACTCGGCGGTAGCAAATACGTCAATTAGCTGCTGCCGCATTTTTGTTTCAGCGTTGGCTTCCGACATAAATAATTGCTTACTGCGTGAGTTTATCGACTGTATCCGAGATTTCTTGAATCTGAGCGGCTTGCTCTTCATTTGCCGCAGCAATATCGTCTATCTCATCGGCTATCTCTTCGAGATCAATAACCATCGCATCGGTCATGCTTGCGACCTCTTCGGTTGATGCAGCCTGATCGTCGGTCGCCCGCGATACCTCATCGATGCCCTGTGCGACGTTCTGTACGCTCTCAACAATCCGTTGCAGTCGTTGTTGTGTCTCCTCAACCTGTGCAATTCCTTCTTGGACTTTTTCGGTTGCTTCCTCCAGGCTCTCCACCGTCTGGTTAGTCCGGTCTTCAACGCTCTCGACAGTATTTTTGATTTCTTCGGCGTTCTCCTTGGATTCCTCAGCAAGTGATTTGATCTCCTCTGCAACAACGCTGAAACCATCTCCTGCCTCGCCAGCACGTGCGGCTTCAATTGAAGCATTGAGCGCAAGGAGATTAGTCTGGTCAGCAATCCCATCAATCACCTCAGTAAATTCACCAACCTCTCCGATTTCGCTTTCTAAGCTGTCCATCTCGTCATTTACCGACCCGACAGCATTTTGAATGCCTTCCATCTCTGAAATGGCTTCACTCGCAGACTTCGAGCCTTCCGCTGCCAACTCCTCAGCAGTTCCGCTTGTCTCACTGACCTCGCTTGCAGTCGAAGCGATTTCTTCGATAGTCGCACTCATGTCAGATACTTCACCAGCCACCTCGTTCATTGAATCAGTCTGTTGCTGCACTGTGGCACTGATACTAGTGGTACTCTCGCTTGAGTCCTGTGCGGCCTTGGTTACTTGTTCAATCGGGGCTTGCAGGTCTGATTCGACCTGTTGTACCAATTCTTCCTGTTCGGCCATTGCCTCCTGAACCTGCTCGTTATACGAATGGATGTACGTATCCATCGCAATCTGTTGATCTAGATTGATGAGTTTCTGGAACGAGAGTGTCCGCTCAACAATCGTATCAATCGCTTCGCTCATCTCATCAGCACCAAATGATCGCTTTACATCTTCGGCAAACCGCTCAATGACGCCACGATAATAGATTGAATATGCACCAAAGTAGATCTTCGGCCCGAGATCAAGCATGTCGTGGATTTTTCCGATCCGCGCCCGACGATCAAAATATCGGGTACCATACTGCCCGGATCCCAACTCCATGAGGTACTGTTTTTGATCATTTTTGAGAGCCTCAACTCCTTTTGTAGACGAATTAATAATTGCGACTGAATCCTCGTAACTTGTTAGGTGATCATAGAAATCATCTACAAGATCCTCAGCAATGTCCTCAAACAGGTGACTCACCGAGGATAGCCTTTGAGCATCATCATCAGTAAAGTTAGAGAAGTCTTTTCGCCACTCAATCTCAGTCTCGTCTACACCAATTTGCCGTGTTAGCCTACTCCCATCGACGGTTCGACGGTCGGCATCGGTGATCTTCTTCTGCTGGGGTGCCTCTGACATAGCCTTCTAACATGAAATTTTTAAGTTTATAAACATAATCCAGTATATATTATATATTAAAAATTTACTGGATCGCACCATGGTATAATAAATTGTCTCTCACCACGCGGCGGGAGATTTTGACCACAGCGAGTGAGTGCTTCCCCGCTCAGTCAATCACTCGAAAACAGTACCGCCCAATCCGTGCATAGCTCTCGTCATTCGCAACTCCACGCGGCCAAAATTTGACCTCTACTAAGCAACAGATCACAACAGTTGCATTTGTCATTCTACGAGATTGTGCACCACTGAGATCAGATTAATGTAATTTGGTGATTATTATCTTTCGGAGAGTGGCAATAGTATTGGATCAAGAGATCGGACATATTATATTCATCAAAACAAGTGATGTAATCTTCATCTGAGGATCCGACGACGAAACTAAGCAGATGTTCCTGTTTTAGTTTGTTGTCTGTTGGAGTTGAGTGCACATATTCTCCAAGTAAACAATTAAACTACCCGATGTGATCAACTGAGGATTGGGAGTTACTGGTCAAGTACTTCGGCGATATCGAGCAGTTGGTAGACAGCTGTATCACCAATCCGGTAGTAGGTCCACTTGCCCTGCTGACGTTTCTTGATGATTCCGGCGTCGTTGAGTTCGCGGAGGTGACTTGCAACGGTTGACTGTGGGGCATCGAGGACAACCTGCAACTCACAGGCACACATCTCGCCGTCGCGGAGTGCATCCAGGATGCGAATCCGGTGTTCGTTTGCGAGAGCTTTGAACACGGTGAGCTGGGCGTCGACCTGTTCGTCGTCAGCAGTGAGATCGAACAACGATGTCAGCCGATTTTCTGGGTTCTCGTAGAGACGTTCGAGGGTCTGGCGTGTCGATTCAGGTACGGAATCAGTCATGATGGCTGTTTCGTGTCGACAAGCGAGTCGACGCTCGAATCTATATTGTTCGGTTCGAATCAAAAGGGTTCGGCTACTGTGAACGACCAGCGGAGATCGAGTGCGGCCTCAGAGAACGACGTTGAACAGCAGCCCGATCAGGAGGATTCCCGATGCGAGTGTTGTCGCGTAGGCCGCGATCAGTTCCTTCTGCATGACCTTTTTAAGGATCATGAACTGTGGTAGCGAGAGCGCGGCCACCGACATCATAAACGCGAGGCCGGTGCCGACCGGGAGACCCTTACCGAGCAGCGACTCGACGACCGGAATAACCCCGAGGATGTCGGTGTACATCGGCACACCGACGGCGACCGCACCGAAGACGCCCCACTGCCCCGAGAGGTGGGTCTCGACCAGCCGTTCGGGAAGGTAGCCGTGGATGAGCGCGCCGACCCCGACGCCGACGATGACATACGGGATGATCTCGACGATGATTTCTTTGGCCTCGACGTAGGCCTCTTCGAGCCGCTCGCGTCTGGTTGGCTCGTCGATCTCGACACCCGAATCGCCAAACTCAAACTCGTCGACGTAGCGGTCGAAGCCGAGTTTGTTGAGCGTGTAACCGCTTGTCATCCCGATGGTAATGCCGCTGACCGCATACAGCGCGGTCAACTCCAACCCGACAACCCCCGGCAACACGACGAGGGCGGCCTCGTTGATCATCGGCGAGACCGCCAAGAACGTGATCGTGATGCCGAAGGGGATGCCCGCCCCAACCATCCCCAGAAAGATCGGGATCGTCGAACACGAGCAAAACGGTGAGACGATCCCCATGAGCGCGGCCAGCACGTATCCGGTGAAGGCTGTCTTCCCGTCGAGGTAGTCCCGGATCTTCTCTGGCGGGAAGTAGGTGCGCAGGTAGGTAACCCCGAAGATCACGGCCGTCAGAATGGCGAGGATCTTCAGCGTATCGTACACGAAGAAATGGGCACTCGCTCTGGGAGCCCCGGTGAGCCCGATGGTGTCGACAACCCACGTTGCGAACTGTTCGAAGACCATCCGGAGTTACAGGTGCTCCTCGATGATCGATTCGAGTTCGTCTGCCGACGGTGTCGAGCCAGCAAACATCATTTCGTCGTCGATCTCGAAGCCCGGCGTCGACATGACGCCCTTCTGTGCCAGTTTGGCCATATCTGGTTCCTTCGTTACGTCTGCGTCGATGTCGTTGCGGTCGACGATCTCTTCAGTCGTCTCTTTGAGTTCCGAGCAGTTACTACATCCCGAGGGCCCGTAGACGGTGATTTTCATTGGCAACCTCCACAAATCGGGGGTTCTGTGGGTTGGTTCACAGTGTCACCAACAGTGGTCGACGCAACTGTTCGCTGTCCGGTGCCAGTCTTAGTGACTCTCGAATCTGCCATACATATCGACAAAATACGATACGACTGAATAATGTTTCGATAAAACTCGAATCGTATCGGATCATATTCTCGGCGACCCAGTACCCAATATAAGATTATAGTCATATTCTGTAGACGTGAGTATGGCTCATATCCGCGATTTTTCGGCTTTCAGAGTGTGAATTCAGCATCAGCGGGTCAGCCGTATCGATCTAACTATCCCACCAGATGGACTCAACAATATGAGAGCACACGAACAAACCGAGATATTCCGATTTGTCTCATGCTGTCCTTTTTGATGTGCTTTTCGAAAGACGGAAGATCGGCGAAAACAGGCTCTACGTTGAGTTAACAGCAATCGTCAGTATCGCAAGCATCGCCGTAGTCGACCCCGATCTCCTCGGTGATCGTGTCGTTACACCGCAGCAGCAGCGATTCGAACTCTGTCGACTCCTGTTGGGCATTACGGAGTTCCTCTCCGAGTGCTTCAGCGGCCGCAAGCACATCGTCGTCAGTAGTGCTCAACAGCACCCACCTCCCGACGTCTGGGCGAACTCCATGCCGATGGGCTCGCTGATAACGTCGTTCGTCTGTTGAAGCAGCTCAATGAGTTCCGACTGTGCCGCTCGGTGTTGTTGAATCGTCTCGTTGTTCGAGAGATCGGATTGAAGCTCTTGGAGTTCAGCCATGAGCTCTTGATCGAAGTTCTCTTCTAGCTGTTGCTGTTTTTGCTGGTAGGTTTCGAGTAGTTCCGTCGCTTCTTGATCAGCTTCGAGCTGCTCACTCGCTTCGACGAACTGCTGGTAGGTCTCGCTGTTTTCAACGGCGTCGACAAATGCCTGCAGTTTCGCCTCGACAGCGTCCTCGGCAGTGTCAACTGATTCGGCGTCGCTCATTGCTGTGGCACCCCCGTAACCTGCTCATCGAGGGCATCAAGTCCAGTCACTGCGCCGCCGAACGCGCTGAGTTCATCAAGGCCAATCGGCTCATCCTGTCGGAGTGGCGCGAGCATCATCGGCGTCTCGAAGCGATCCTTGATCTTGCCCAGATACTGCTGTTGTTGGGCCCGGCGGTTGGCGAAGAAGGCGTTATCGCCGTACTCCTCGGGCAGAAGGTAGTTAGCGACGACGAAGGCGGTCTCGATGCCGACCTGATCCTTCAGATCCTCGGCCGCCCGGTGGGCCTCCATCATCGGCGTATACTCGGGGTACATCACGAAGGCGAACGAACTCTTATCGGGGTTCTGCATTGTCTCGATGACGTTGTCGTACTGATCGCCCTTCGCGGGAGCCGTACCTTTCGTCAGTGAGCCGAGATCCATGAACCCCTTCCAGTCCGAGGGGAGTTCGAGCAGTCGCAGGGTGTGACCGGTCGGAGCAGTATCGAAGACGACGATATCGTAGCCATCCTCCTCGAAGTAGGCCACGAACTTCTCAAGGGCTGCCATCTCCTCCGCACACGGCGACTCCAATTCCTCCTCGACGTTAGCGATGGCCGCATCAACGTCGATCTGGGTATCCTCTTTATTCTCGTACATCTCGGTGACGTGATCGAGAACCTGCTCACGGTACTCTTCGAGTGCTTTCTCCTGGTCGATGCGGGCTGCATCGAGGTTTGCTTGGCTCACCGAGGTCGGATCGTGGCCGACGGCTTCGCCGAAGATGTCTTCGAGATGCGCGGCCGGGTCGGTCGTGACCACGAGCGTCTCGTAGCCCGCTTCGGCGAGTTTGGTCGCCGACGTTGCAGCGATGGTGCTTTTGCCGACACCGCCTTTCCCGGTGAAAAACAGGTAGCGCGTCTCGCCGTCGACCGGCTTGAGGTTCTCGGTGACCGCTTTTGGATCAGTCAGCGAATCGAAATCGACCGCCTCCTCGGTGTCGACGTTGGTTGCTGACCCGACGTCGACGGTGGCCTCGTCGCCATCGTAGAGAACACCACCGACATCAGCGAGCAGGTCGAGACCGGCAATCTCGCCGGGCTGGAGCGGGTAGGTTGCCATCGCATCGGCGTCGAACTCGGATTTTGCGCGTTTGATGACTGCCTGTTCGTCCTCGCGTTTTCCTTCGAAGAAGGGATCCTCACAGACTGAGTTGGGCAGATAGCCGTTGATGATCAGCAATTGGGACTCGATGCCAAGTTCGCTTAGATCAGACGCACTCCTTTCGATCTCGTCGACAGAGGAGTCCTCGGGTTTCCCGACGAACGCAAACGAGGTTTTCTCGCTGTCCTGCAGTGTGTCAATGGCACGCTCGTACTCCTGTTTCCGGTCTTCCATCGAGGCTGCGGGGCCGATACAGGTCGACCCACCCTTTTCGAGTTCGTCATTCCAGTCGGACGGCAGTTCCATTAGCCGGATGGTATGGCCCGTGGGTGCGGTATCAAAGACAACCACATCGTACTCCGGAGAATCCATGAAATCGACGAAGTTGTCGAAGGCAGCAATCTCTTCGACACACGGACTGTTGAGCTGTTCTTCAACAGCCGCTATCTGCTCGTCGTCAAGCAGTTCGCGCATCGGCTCAATGGTCTCTTGGCGGTAGTCCTCGGCGGCCTGATCGGGATCGATCTCGATAGCCGAGAGGTTGTCGACTCCATCGATACCAGTCACTTCGTGGCCGATCTCTTGGCCGAAGATGTCCGAGAGGTTTGGCGCGGGATCAGTTGTAACGAGAAGCGTGTTATAGTCGTTGTCGGCGAGCCACGTTGCGGTAGCACAACTGACTGTACTCTTTCCGACACCGCCTTTCCCGCTAAAGAATACGAACTCTGTGTCATCACTACTCGGTTCGACGATGTCTCGTGCGTCTGTCGTTGTTTGCGTTGTTGCCATTCAGTCGGCCTCCTGGGTCTGGGGTTGGTTTGCGCGCAGTTCGGCTGCCAGTTCGTCGTAGGAGAGGTACTCCTCCTTGGCGACAATCTCGCCGTCGACGGTCGTGATCGGGAGGATCTCGGGGCCGTTCTCCTCGACAAGATCGTAGATCTCCTGGGTGTTGAGGAACTCGTCGATGTTATGCTGCATGTTGGCACGTGAAATTTCGGCGGTCTCAAATTCGTCTTCGAGCTGGTCAAGTGCAGCACTCAGTTCGACAAGTTCGTCGTCAGGGTCGGGTCCGCAGACACCTGTGGAACAACACATCGCTTCTTCGTAGAGTTGGATTTGAGTCATGAGTTTGTTGGATCGGTGGTCAAAGGGTCTTGGCTGATCGGAACCGCAGACCGTGAGTGGGAGTCGTCTCGTTTCGTACTCATTTGAACAGTACATGAACTAGTCACCTAAACGTTTCGATGAAAACTAAATCGATAGTCGACCGAATTAGTTCCGCCAGGAGACGAGTCGAGTCGCTGCATTCTATCTCGCTGCATATCGATGTTCGAGCAATTCGGCTTTCAATTCGCCAGGTAGGACACAGCAAGGGATTGTAGCAACCACTCTGCTGTCGTCGGTTGTTCCCTTCCTGACCATGTTGACTACATCACCTCTTACTGTAGTAGACTGGATATTATGCTCGCAATAGATTAGGATATCTTAAATCGTTCTGTTGTTGAGATGGCAATGGCTGCAAAAGAGTTAATTTAGTCATCGGTCAACTGTCTGTATGTCTGCGAGCGACCGGCTCCAACGGTATCTCAGTGACGAACGGGGGAATTGTACGAGCGACGCGCTCCAGGAACGACTCGAAGAACTCGAAGAGTTGGATGCAGCCGTCGGCGGCCCTGATCTTGAAGCGGATGTCGACCTGCTGTCTGCGCTATCCAACGAGACACGCTACAAGATTGTCCGAATCCTCCATGCAGCCGATGAAGAACTCTGTGTCTGTGAGTTCGCCCCACTGCTGGAGGTGAGCGACAGTGCGATTAGCCACGCACTCTCTCAACTCACTGAGGCCGGGCTCCTCACACGGCGAAAAGACGGGAAGTGGCGCAAATACACGGCAACGAATCGAGCCACTGCCATCCTGATTGCACTTGATGGCTCTCGATCTATCGTCCCATGATTACTATCAGCCGCCGTCCGGTGCTATAGAGGCATATATATTTCACATACAAGCTCTCAAGTCGGCAGCAGCGAATCTACAGTCTATGAGTAACGATTCGTCGGTTACCTTAGCATTCGTTTGTGTACAGAATGCTGGTCGTAGTCAGATGTCGACAGCGTTCGCCGAACGCGAGCGTGAGCGTCGTGGCCTCGAAGACAGTGTTGAGATCATTACCGGTGGTACTCACCCCGCCGACAGCGTCCACGACGAAGTCGTGACTGTCATGCAGGATCACGATCTCGATCTTTCGGATCGAACACCACGGGAGGTCTCGACCGAGGAGCTCGAATCGTGTGATGTCGTCGCCACGATGGGTTGTTCGACCCTCGAACTCGATGCAGAGGATGTTGACGTTCGTGACTGGGCACTGGAAGATCCTGACGGTCAAAATCTTGATCAAGTCCGTGCAATCCGAGACGATATCGAACAGCGAGTCAAGAGTCTGTTCGACGAAGTCGACACGAATGGTTCGCAATAAATCAAGTTCTGGTAGAACAAAATTGGTGACAGAGCTTTTTTGACGGCATAATATGGGATTTTAGACTTTCTTTTTGAAGATGATATAAAGGCACACATAAAAATCATTCTCCAAGACTGTGAATTAAACTAATTTTTCGCTACGAGGATGCCAAACGCTTATAGTTTCTAGTTTCGTAACTCTATACAAGATGAGCTACGATACAGATCATGTCCAGAATGTGGGTGAGAGTCTGGGGATGCTCACGGGCATCCCTACCTTCGTAGAGCTTCTCGATAATCCCAAGCTCGCAGCTCTGTATACAGCTATTCGACACGACAACACGACAGGGCCAGAACTTATCGACACTACATCTGTTTCGAAAAAGACGGTCTATGACTATCTCCACAAACTGGAGCAAGCTGGGCTTATCACCACAGTCGGTGAGGATGCAGGAACCACGGTGTATACTGCCGAAGAGTTCAAACTGACGGTGACAATCAACGAGACAGAAGTCTCAATCACACCTGCACTCATCGAGGTCATCGCACAGCAAACCGAGTATCCTGTGATTGGTAGGGTACTCACCGATCACGGAATCATCACATTCGCCCTTGCCTACGATCTTGTGAGCGCACACAATGAGGGCGAGGTTACTATCCGTCAAATAGCAGAGCTTACTGACCTCTCGTCGGGTACCACATACGATCTCGTTGAGGCTCTCTATTCGATCCTGGATCTGGATGCGACCGAGTCAGAACCGACGACCTACACACCGGCTGATTTCACTGACAGCGATAGTCTGCTCGCCGACACCGGCGAGGAGTAAGCGTCGGCGAAAAAATGTATACTGCTAATATTGCGGATACAGTGATATTTCGGAGCCTGGGCAAGGAGCCAAACCCACGCCTCGAAACGCTCAAACAGGCGGTGAAAGAAGCCGATACAGAGATCTGGGTGCCGCCAGTCGTCTATCACGAGCTCTCAGATGCGAGTGAGGCGGACGTACCAGCAAACCCATATCTTGATACAGCGATTGCGGAAGGCTGGCTCCGGGTAGCGATCCCTCTCGCAGGTGATCGGGGTGAAGGCTTTGACAGGAGTGCTAATTCGGTTGTGAAAGCACGCAAGATTGCCGATGACCTTCTTAATTCCCGAAGCAAGTACCCAGAGACAAACAACTGGCGAGATGCAGCTATCGTTGCATTGGCTGTGCGGCTCTTTGAACAGAACGAACGTATCCATGTGATCACTCATACTGCAGACGAAAATCTAGCGAAAGCGTGTGCTCGTATTCCGCCTGAATTTGGCTACTACGAAATTGAATCCCGATACTATAATCCGCCACAGACAGTCAAATCCGAATTTCCAACTGCCGATAGTCTCAGTTAGATGTATTAACCAGCGGTGGTTGTCGGAACGCTGTTTTATGAGCTTCCTGTAGCCCCTGTATGAACATTACCGAGGACACGATCACCGACCGATGTACCAAGGCGGTGTTCAAACGTGGAGAAAACTACTATCAGGACGGCCACGTCCAGCAAGTCAATCGGTTCGACGATCTTGTCACAGCGACCGTCGAGGGATCACGACTGTACGATGTCACTATCAACTTTGGCGGTCGGAGCCCCGACACCCGATGTACGTGTCCATATGATGGTGGCGGTGATTGCAAGCACGTCGTCGCCGTGCTGTTAGATATTGCTGCCGAGCCACCGGCCGACGACAGCGACAGTGTCAAACAGGTGCTTGCGGATACCGCGGCCTCAGAGTTACGTGAGTTTCTCGACGACGCACTCGCAACTCACCCGGAGTTGCGCGAGCAGTTTCTCGCAACGTTCGGCGACGACCACAAATCGGTCGAGGAGTACCGCAGTCAGATCGAACAGCTGTTTGAACAACACGCCGATCCAGGTATCTACGATGCAATCGATTTCTCGAAGTTCTTCGAAATGGCCGAGACCTATCGTGATCGTGAGCGGTATCTCGCCGCCGCAACTGTCTATCGGGCCATCTTCGAGGAGGTCGACGCCAAATACCACTGGGTTGACGGCGCGTACGACCACTACGCGCAGGTCATCCAACGCGCACTGGACGGCTACACTGACTGTGTGCTTGCGACCGAGCCGACGCCCGCGGAGTTCGATACCTACGCCGGAGTTATTGAGGCGAGAACGATGACCGACCCACCGATCAACACCGACCAGTTCCAGCGGGCACTCAGAGAGTTCGAAGACCAATATGAAACGGAGGGAGAGTGACAATGAGCGAGCCGACTGATAGATTCGTGATCGAAACCGGAACCGGCACCGTCGCTCATATCATTGACACCGATAGCGACGAGTCGGAGACTGACTCTGAGGTATCATTGGGTTTCTCCGTCGCTGGAAAGAAAATGTGTAGCCGTGGCTACCGCGATTTCCGATCCCAACAGCTCCCGTTTTCGGTGTTTGTCGATGAACACGATATCGACAAATCAGGGTTCGAGGGCGACGCACCCGATGAGATCTGCTCGTACTGCTGGTCGAACACACGTGAGGAACTTGAGACCGACAAGGAACGAACCGACACGGATCACGCCAACAGGATCGGGAGTGTCGGCTATCGACTCCGCTGGAAACAGAAAGGCCGTGCCCGAGACGAGTGGTACGACATCGTGGTCAGACCCGAGACAACGATGGCCGAACTGGATCGGCTTGTCTGTCGGTTTACCACGCTGGATGATCTCCATCTTCGTATGTACGGGCTCGAAGACGAGTATCTAGATTCGAGTCTCAACGTCCTGCCCGACGATCAGTTCAACGAGGTTGGTGATCGCTCGTATACGAAAGCAAGCGACCTGACCATTGGGACTGTTGCCGAGCGGGCAGGCCTCTGGGACGGTGACAGGCTCAGCTTGGTCTACGACTTCGGGACGCCGTCGTACTACTACTGTCTCGTCAAGGAAGTCTACGAACCCGATGCTATCGATGATCACTTCGAGGATAGTGAGATCATCAACTCGACTGAAACGGCCGCCATCATCAGGGAAAAACGCCCATGACGGAACCGGACAGCGATGACGAACGCGACACGCGCATCCGAACCAAAATCATCGTCGATGCCTACACCCCGGACGAACAGGCGATCAGTTGGTGTTACTACCTCGAAGACAAACTCTCCGTTCCGTTTGAGGCCGAATGTATCGAACGCCGCGTGATCTCGCCCCTACAGGAAGGTGAACACGTTACCGTCGTCGGGATGATCAGCGAAGTCGTCCAAGAGATGTTCGTCGAGATCGAGTGGAACGGTCGTCAGTTCGGTGTCCCGCTTGCACAGCTACAGCCGGTTGATCCCGATTCCAAAACGAAAGAAGCGATCAACGACTGGCACTACTGGGAAGGCGACGGCACTCGAATCCGGTAACAGTTAGTGACCGTCAAAAATCGCAATCAAGCACCCGAACTATAAGTCACTACTTCGGACACCATATTCGGTGACGCGTTGCGATCAGCGAACGATTATCACCGGAATCAGGGCGCGTTTCGAGACCGTCTCGGCCACGTTCCCGACGAGAAATCGGCGCACCGCGCGACTCCGATCTGCGCCATGAGCACCGAGTACAATCGTGTCGTAGTTCTCAGCACGATCAATGATGTTCCGAGCAGGGTGGCCGATTCCGACCATTGTGTCGATCTCTCGACCACGTTCGGTTGCTATCTCGTGAGCTCGTTCGAAGACAGGCTCAGCACGTTCGGCGGCGGCTTCCTCAAGATCGTCTGCGAGGGCAAGCCCCGTCGCCTCACCCATCATCGGTGATGGAACGCCAACGACGTGTAAGACGGCAACGTTGGCATCCGAAAAGTTTTCGAGCGCGTATTCGAGCGCCTGCCCGGCGTGTTCGGAGTCATCCATCGGAACGAGAATCCGTGAGGCCATATTTGAAATAGGATCATCCGCCTACCTAAGTCTCTTGCTCAGGCAACACCCGGAATGAGAACAAAGAACCCATACGCCAAAATCGTCGATATAGACGGGCCAATAATCCACATTGAGATATATTTGATAATCGCTCGAGGGTTGAAAAGATCTCCCGCATCAAGCACACCTTCTGGTTCTGCCTCGCCGATTGGTGCAGCGGGTTTGCCTTCCATCTCTTCGGCGGTGATCGCACCGAGAACGATCTCAGAACCCCCTGTGTCCTGCGTGATGGCTTCGCGGATCGTAACCGGGCGGGTTGCACGACCCCATCCAATACCAACGATTGTCATCACTGTCGCCATCACGAGGCTGATCGGAATGCCGAACCACGAGAGCAATGTCGTGATCGTCGATGCAGTTATCATAACGAAGAGGGCTGCAAGCAACGGAATGTCGCTCAGTTCACCACCGACCGATTCCATCGTCCGGCGGGCGATGGTGAATCCACCGACCCCGATCGCAAGCGTGGCAATGATTATTGCAGTATCATCGGGGAGTCCGCTGACGCCTCCGACCAGTGGGGCGGCAGCGTTCGGGACGTTACTCACTCCGGCGCTGAACGCCATATAACACCCGATAATAAGCACAACGGTCGTGCTAACGAGTTCTGACCGCGTCGTATTCGACCCCAACGTTGGCTTGGGAATCGTCCTATTCCGATCGAATGTCAACAGCGGGCCCTCTGACTTTTTGATCTGTACGCGACGGTTGACTTCCGGGTAGATGTAGCGTCCGATAACACCGCCGATCCAAAACCCAATAATCGGCGTGACGATCCACCACGAAATGATCTCTGCGACCACCGGATAGTTGAGCGTGCCTGTCGCCAGTCCGAGCCCGGCGATCGCACCGACGGTTGTCATCGAGGTCGGAACGGGAACGCCGAAAATATTGGCCGCGAGGATGCCCAACCCAATGAAAAAGAGGACAGCGACGCCCGCCGAGAGCGTGAGTTCGACCGTGATGATCCGCCCGCTCAGCGTGTCCATGACGTTTCGGCCGACAGTCCACCCGCCGAGAAAGACGAAAAACGTCATGAGTCCCGCCGCGGTGGTCTTTTTGATAATGCCCGCGCCGACGGGTGTCCCCCATGCGATTCCGGTTGATGAACCACCGATATTAAACCCGACAAAGATAGATGCGATAATTCCGATTGCCAGAAGGGTTTCGACCATCAATCGATAATATACGTACTGTCGTCATATAAGTAGTGCAACCGCTGAAGAGATATTAAATATGATACTCTATTTTAGTTTTGCGGCCGAATGGTAGCTGTTCAGCAGTTCGTCTCAGTCGGGCTCCCGAGTTCGTCTCGAATTTGGGCAACGTAGTCGACGAACGCAGTGGCAGTCCGGTCACGGGGGCGGGAGAAATCGATCGAGAGCGTCGACTGAACGGTTCCGGGCTCGGCATCCATGATCACGATTTTGTCAGCTAGCGTCACTGCTTCATCGATGTCGTGGGTGACAAAGACGACCGACTGATCGGTTTCGGCCCAGATGTCGAGCAGCTCGGCATGCAAACGGTCGCGGGTTCGGGCGTCAACGCTGCCGAACGGTTCGTCCATCAGGAGGACGCTCATCTGTAGCGATGAGTACTTCTTTTGTGAACGGAGCTCGTAACTGGTCTCAAGATGGTCAGCAGAGAGAGC
>NZ_JABEBY010000025.1:0-23310 GCF_046719765.1 Halonotius sp. F2-221B | reverse complement strand
GCTCTCTCTGCTGACCATCTTGAGACCAGTTACGAGCTCCGTTCACAAAAGAAGTACTCATCGCTACAGATGAGCGTTGAAGGAAATGGTGTGCTACAGCTAAATACGTATGAGGTAGCGGGCATTCCTGTGCCCGATATTCGAGAGTTCTCTGAGGAAGAGTGTGATGCGATTCGAGAGGCAACTGATGACTTGTTTGAGGGGGAACCTGATGCGGAACAACAACTGAATAAAGCGGTGCTTAATGCGGTCGGAGTTGAGGATATGTCGGTCGAAAAATTAGAAGACATGCGACAGGTTATGACGCATCAACGACTTGATGGAGAGTTCGAATCAGAGGTGATGCTACAGGATCTTGACGCTGCGACAGAATGGTCGGCTGATTACTTTGGTGAGGAAAATATAGGTGGAGAAAGCACATTAAACGACTTCTCGTAACGATCATAGCTCCGGCATACCGTTCTTACCTACGTTAACGCGAGGGCGTGTATCTGTAGATTTTCACTCTATGAGTGATTGGATGCGTGTAATCACCGGCTCAATATCATCAAGACTGGTCAGGCCTTGGAGGGAAAACTTCCCCGTTGAGAATAATAAAGCGGTAACTGGGGGTTCTTCAATCTGTACAATCACGGCTGCGAACTGTTCCGGTTCGTAATCAACATCAAATCCTTGTTGGCTAATCTTGACGCTGAGATCGCCTAACTGAAGTTGCGTGTTGAGATCACCACTGACAGCGATATTGGTAATGTCCGGTTCGCTGACCAGCGTTATCTCATGGCCGATGTCTCTCACGCGGTTCATGATGGTATCAACGTACCCCTCGGCCTCTTTTGTTGAGGTACAACCGTACACCAGAATCCGCTTTTCGCTCCAGTCGCGGCCATTCACCATCACCCGCACATTTGAGCCTTCGGGAACAAATTTGTACCCGCTTTTGCTACGTTCAAACCCATCGACCATCTCCAACTTTGTCGGATCCATACGGACGATGGCTTTGTGCATCATCGAATGGGGCGTATACTCAACACCGTCCTCGATGATACGGGTCTCGGCCTCACTCTCAGCACTTGTCACAGTAATATTCCATTCTCCGCATAGTCACCTGACTCTTGCGAATCAGCATGAACAACATGCTGGCTCTGTTGAAATCCTATCCTTCAGACACATTCTTGCCTGAAATGGCTGGTCGATCAGACGCGCGAACTGACAGCTAAGGTTTCTACCTGTCTCAAATATGAATATAATATTAGTTTATTGAATAAAGCAACTTCATCTATAGGTTCTGAATTCAACTACAGTCGCACGTTTACCGGCCGGATATATCATCAGATTCGACACGAAATAGGCGAAGCCATTGTGCTGAATACATCTCCTGTATCTCGCACAGATCGGTCTTCCAACTCTGAAACAGGTCGCGTTGTCTTTGGCAAGAGCCACTGTGGAATCAGGACGGCAGTGACAGATCCGCGCCTATAGTCCCCTATCAATGTCAATATACCTTATATTCGGATTATATTTTGACGGTTCGTCAATAGAATCGCCTTTTTTATACGGATGCGTCACCAAGCCGGCGATAGCTACACCCTCGATGAAGGAACTCGAACGCGACCTCGGACTGCTGTCGGTGTTGGCGATCAGCATCGGCGCGATGATCGGCAGCGGGATCTTCATTCTGCCGGCCCTCGCCCTTGATATCGCGGGCCCGGCGGTGATCCTCGCGTATCTGCTGGCCGGTCTGCTTGTCGTCCCCGCCGCCCTTTCGAAATCCGAGATGGCGACGGCGATGCCGGAGGCCGGCGGCACCTACATCTATATCGAACGCGGGATGGGACCGCTGTTGGGGACGATCGCCGGCGTCGGCACGTGGTTTTCGCTCTCGTTTAAGGGCGCGCTCGCGCTCGTCGGCGGTGTTCCCTACCTGCTGCTCATCTTTGATCTCCCGTTGCAGCCGGTCGCGTTGGGGTTGGCGACGGTGCTTATCCTCGTCAATCTCGTCGGCGCGAAACAGACCGGTCGCCTCCAGGTGATCATCGTCGTCGTCATGCTGGCCGCCCTCGGCTGGTTTGCCGCCGGCAGCGCGCCACAGGTGGGGGCGGCCAACTACGCGAACTTCTTCGGCGACGGCCTGTTCGGGTTGTTGGAGGCCACCGGACTGGTGTTCGTCTCCTATGCCGGCGTCACCAAGGTCGCCAGCGTCGCCGAGGAGATCGAATCCCCTGGCCGAAACATCCCGCTTGGGATACTGGGCTCGTTGGCGTTTACAACCGTACTTTACGTCGCCATCGTCGCCGTCCTCGTCGGCGTCACCGATCCCGGCAGCGTCGCCGGCTCGCTGACGCCCGTTGCCGTCGCCGCGGAAGCGACGCTCGGCGAGTGGGGCGTCCGCGCGGTCATCCTCGCGGCGATCCTCGCGCTCGTTTCGACGGCTAATGCGGGTATCCTCTCGTCATCGCGGTACCCCTTTGCGATGAGCCGCGACCAGCTCGCGCCGCCGTCGCTGTCGACGGTCAGCGAGCGGTTTGGCACGCCCGTCACCTCGATCACACTCACCGGCGCGGTGCTGTTGATGTTGATCGCCTTTGTCCCGATCCTCGACATCGCCAAACTCGCCAGCGCGTTCCAGATCCTCGTGTTCGCGCTGATCAACCTCGCTGTCGTCGCCTTTCGGGAGGGGAGTATGACCTACGAGCCGGAGTTCACCTCGCCGCTGTACCCATGGCTGCAGATCTTTGGCGCGGCCAGCGGGCTCCTGCTGTTGACCCAGATGGGGACGACCGCACTCGTTGGTGCGGTCGCCATCATCCTCGGCAGCCTCGTCTGGTATCTGTTGTACGCCAGTCCGCGCGTCGACCGCGAGGGGGCAGCGACCGACGCTGTCCGGCGGCGCGTCGGCCGGGACGTAATTGCCGACACCGAATCCGCCGTCGACGAGCGGCCACGGGAGGTGCTGCTCGCGCTCACCAAGGAGCTCGACGCCGACCGCGAGCGGTCGCTGGTCGCGCTGGCCGCCGACACCGTTCGGCCCGACGACGGCCGCGTCGTCGCCGTCCGGTTTCAGGAGGTGGCCGATCAGGTGCCGCTCACCGAGGAGCGAACCATCCAATCCTCGGCGGATCGCTCCTTCGAAACCCGGATGGACGACTACGCAGCGGCGCTACACGTCGATATCGAAGCCGATGAGATCGTCAGCCACGACACGAAACACGCCGTCGTCAACTTTGCCGACAGCCGCAGCGTCGACACGATCATCGCCGAACACGAGCCGCTCAGGCTCCGCTCGCGGCTGTTTGGCGACCCCATCGACTGGGTCGTCCGCCACGCGCCATGTGACGTGTTCCTCGTGGATAACCTCGGCTACGAGGAGCCGGCGCGGATCGCGGTTGCCGGCGACGGCGGTCCCTACCCGCCGCTGTCGGTGAATCTCGCGGGAGCACTCGCCGACGCCAACGACGGCAACGTCACGCTGTGGCATCCCGCCGGTCGGCCCGGCACCGACCAGTACGAGCGGACGATCGACGACTACCAGTCGGCGCTTTCGGGGCTGTTGTCGGTGCCGGTGTCGGCCGAACCGATCAGCACCGACGGCGGCCAGCCCTCGACGCCGGGGGTGTTGATCCGCCGCGGCGAGGTCAGCCGCCTCAGCAGCGCCGTCGGCGACGCCGGGCCGCTGTTCCCGAGTCCGGGCTGTACGGCGATCACGGTCTACCCACACGAGTCGCGTCGGCCGCCGCTGGGTCGCCGGCTGTTGGAACGGCTCACGTTCAGCCCGTGACCGCGTCTCAGCGTGACTGCCGTGCCGGCTGCGCGCTCGGCATGACTGCCGTGCCAGCCGCGCGCTCAGCGTGACCCCCGTATCGACCGCGCGGTCGCCGTTACATGTTGGACACGACTCACTCATCGGATGGACACGACTCACTCATCGGGTGTTGTTATCGGCTCGTCAACAACGTGGTGTGGCCCGAGCGGCCCGTGAGTCGGACAGACGCCCGCGATCGTCGTCGCGTTGAGACAGCAGGCCCGTTGCTCGCTGGCGATGGCCCCCAGTCGAACCGCCTCGCCACAGAGCCGGCAGTAGCCATCGTCGCTCATAGGTCGTGGTAGCACGACAGAGGGATAGCTCTCCCGATCGCCGTCATCCGATCGGTCTGGTTCACTCGACCAGATGCCGCGTTGCCAGCCCAACGAGATGGGCAGCCTCCGGGAGGATGATCTCCTGGGTTGCCAGCGTGACCGCGTTGGTGCTGCCCGGGAGGACGAAGACGGGTGTATCGCGGGCGATCCCGCCGGTCGCCCGGCTTGCGATCGTCCGCGTCCCGATCTCTTCGTAGGAGCGCTGCCGAAACAGCTCGCCGAACCCCGGCAGCTCCCGATCGAATCGCTCGCTGACCGCGTCGGGGGTCACATCGTCGATGGTCGCGCCGGTGCCGCCGGTGGTGACGACCAGATCGACGGTGTCGTCGTCGAGAAGCTCATCGAGGGCGCGTTGAATCTCGCCGACGCTGTCGGCGACGAGCCGGCGGGCGACGACACGGTGGCCGGCCTCCGCAAACAGCGATTCGATCTGATCGCCGCCGGGGTCGTCGGCGTCGTCGGCTTCGGCCCGCGATGTTGAGACCGTCAGGATCGCCGCCTGGAGCGGCGAAACGAGATCGTGGCCGTGGTCGTCGGTCGTTCGGCGGGCGGGATCGGTCGTCGGTGTGGGTGCCGGGCTGTCGGTCATACCGGCTGTGCGGTCGCCGATCGCAAAACGATGGCGGCTACTCGATGCTGACGAGCGCGACGGCGACGACCGCCAACACGATGCCAGCCAGCTTTCGCGGTGTCGGTGCTTCCCCGAGGAAAGCGATTCCAAGGATCGAACTCGTCACCAGAAACATCCCGAAGATCGGTGTCACGACGCTGACCGGGCCACGGGCTAACGCGCGATAGTACGCCAAGATCCCCACTGTGAGACAAACTCCGGCGGCGAGAATGTAGCCGGCATTCGGCCCACGAACATGTGTCATTACGGGCTGATCGGTGACGACGACGAGTGTGCTGACGACGCCAATCAACAACCCATTCGTGAGCAACATGGCCACGTCGCTCGGCACCGCGTTCGGCCCGGTTGTTGCCACCCGCAACAACACAGGCACGAGTGTGTATCCAACTAAGGCCAGGAGTGCCCACGGCAGATAGCTCATATCCGTGTTCGGGTCGCTGCAATGATAGCGGTTCTGGATGCCGGCTGCGTCACCGCCTCCGGCGGTATCTCCGACCGGGTGTCGCAAATGATATGCAACCGGGGGCCCCACCACATGTATGGACGAGAAACAGGAGCTCTTGTCGCTGCTGTCGACCGATGCGCGGGAGGATGTCGAGGATATCGCCCGCCAGCTCGGCACCGACACCGAGACGGTCGAGGGCCTGCTCGATGAGTTGGAGTCCGACGGCACCGTCCGTGGCTACCAGGCGGTTATCGATTGGGACAACACCGACAGCCAGCACGTCGCTGCCTTCGTCGAGCTCAACGTCGAACTCGACCGTGAAACCGGCTACAAGGAGATCGCCGATCGGATCGCCAAGTTCCCCGAGGTTGAATCCCTCCGACTCGTCTCCGGCGATTACGACTTTGCGATCGAGGTCACCGGCGAGTCGATGCAGGCTGTCTCCCAGTTTATCTCCGAGCAGATCGCGCCAATTCCGGAGATCACCCAGACGGTGACCCACTTCATCATGGAGACCTACAAGGAGGCCGGCATCGACTTCGGCGACCGCGACGACGACGATCGCCTCTCTGTGTCGCCATGACGCTGCAGCCGAACGACCGCGTTGCCGATACGCCGGAGTCCGGAATCAGAAAATTCTTCGAACTCGCCGAGGAGCGCGACGACGTGATCTCGCTGGGCGTCGGCGAACCGGATTTCTCCGCGCCGTGGGCCGCCCGCACCGCCGCGATCCACTCCCTGGAGGCGGGCAAGACCTCCTACACCGCCAACCGCGGCAAACTCGAACTCAGAGAGGCCATCGCCGACCACGTCGCGCAGTGGAACCACGAGTACGATCCCGACAGCGAGATCCTCGTAACGACGGGCGCAAGCGAGGCGGTCGATCTCGCGCTTCGCACCTTCGTCGATCCCGGGGATACCGTCGCCGTCCACCAGCCGACCTACATCTCGTATAAGCCGGGCGTCCGCTTCGCTGGCGGTGAGCCACTGCCGGTGCCGACCGGTGCCGAGAACGATTTCGTGTTGACGCCGGAGGCCCTGCGAGAGGCTGGCGCAGCTGACGCCGACGCGCTCATCCTCTGTTACCCGAACAACCCGACCGGCGCGGTGATGGACGCCGAGGAGGTCGCCGCTGTCGCCGAGTTCTGCGTCGACAACGAGATCGACGTGATCGCCGACGAGATCTACGCCGCGCTCACCTACGACGGCGACCACACCTCGATCGCAACGATGCCGAACATGCGGGAGCGAACGGTCGTCATCAACGGCTTCTCGAAGGCGTATGCGATGACCGGCCTGCGGCTCGGCTACGCGATGGGGCCGGCCGACGCGATTGAGGCGATGAACCGGGTTCACCAGTATACGATGCTGTCGGCGCCGACAACCGCGCAGTACGCCGCCATCGAGGCCCTCAGGAGTTGCGAGGACAGCGTCACCGAGATGGCGACCGCGTTCAACCGACGGCGGCGGTTCGTTCTCTCGCGGTTCGAGGAGATGGGGCTGGACTGCTTTACCGCCAAAGGTGCGTTCTACGCCTTCCCGGCCTGCGGCGGCGACGACGAAGCCTTCGCCGAGAACCTCCTAGAGGAACAGGGCGTTGCCGTCGTTCCCGGCAGCGTCTTCGGCCCCGGCGGGGCGGGCCATCTCCGCATCTCGTATGCGACGGGGATGCGTGACCTCAAAGAAGCGATGAACCGGATCGAATCCTTTGTTGCTGACCGGTAGTCGACAGCTGCGATCGACGCCTACTCGAAGGAAACCTCGTCGTCGGCCTCGTCGAACTCCTGGTAGAAGCCGGCGTAATCCTCGTGGTCGGTGAAGGCATCCAACGTGTCGTCAAGCTGGTCTCGGAGCTCGGTGATCTGCTCGGTGAGCTCCTGATACTCCTCGTTGTCGGCGAGGGCGGATTGACTCTTTTCGGACTCCAGGAGGGCTTTCTTCGAGGAGAGCGAAAACAGCTCCTGGACGCCCTCCTCGTAGGAGTTCCGGGAGAGCAGATCCTCGATCGTCTCTTCGAGCGTCTCCCGGGTGACGGGTTTGACAAGGTAGGTGTCGAACCCCATCTCGATGATATCGAAATCCGGCTCGACCGCCGTCACCATCGACACCCGACAATCGATCCCGCGGTCGCGAACCTCCTCCAGTACCTCGTCGCCGGAGAGCCCGGGCATCCGCCGGTCGAGAAGGATGACATCGATCTCGTCGTCCAGCTGTTCGACGGCCTCCTCGCCGCCGTAGGCCGTTCGAACACGGTAGTCCGCCCGGAGCCAGGTGGCATACAGATCAGCAAGGTCAGGTTCGTCCTCGACAACAAGTACGAGTGGGGGTTCGTCAGTCATATCTCGATGGATCCCTCGTCGCTCATAGAGGGTATGGTAGCCGAGGATATATGAAAATACCCCTTCCGGTGACGGGCCGTAAACAGTGTTTTCAAGCCCCCACCGGTGTACCACCACACATGGAGCAGGACGCCGCGGAGCTGATCACGGCCTACTACGAGGCGTTGGAAGCCAGCGAGCCGCTGTCGCCGTTCTTTGCGGAGTCGCTGTCGACGGTCAAGGTCGGCCTCAGCGAGCAGCTGGTCGGCTACCCCGAGGTCGCCGACGCCTTGGCCGAACAGACGGCGACAACGACCGACTGGCGCGTCGAGGACGCCGACCCGTCGGTCACCACCCGCGAGTCGTTTGCGTGGTTTCACGACCGGCTGACGCTGGCGTGGACGGACACAACCCTCGATACCGACTACGAGTTCGACACCCGGTGGACGGGGACGCTTGAAGCAAATCCGGATGGCACCTGGCAGTTTGTCTCCCTGCACGTTTCGGCGGCCAGCGAGGAGCTGCAGAACGCCGAGGACGACCTGTTTTCCTGGGACGACTGATGGTCGGCTCAAGCCTCACCGACGACGAGAAGGAAACCGCGAACACGCGGCTCAAGATCGGGTTTGTCTTCCTTGTCGCCGCGTCGATGGGGCTGATGGCGCTGCAGGTCGATCCGACACCGCTGCAGTTGGCTGTCGTCATCGCCGTCGGGCTCGTGGTTGGCGTCGCCCTGCTGTGGTTTGTGTTGCGGAATCTCGCTGACTATCGATCATCGCTGCGGTGAGAAACGGCTACTGCCGTACTCGACGCGACGCTCCCCACGCTGTCGCGCGCGGATCGCTGAACACTAAGTGGGGCAACCCATTGAGCCGGTATGGTCGAGTTTGGAACCGCTGGCATCCGCGGTTCGGTCGTCGAGACGGTCACCCCGGCGGTCGCCCTCGCGGTCGGGAGCGCGGTCGGTCGTCTCGCCGTCGAGGAGTCGACCGCTTCCGACCCGGAAATCGTCATCGGCCGAGATGGTCGGCTGACGGGGCCGGCCCTCACTGCGGCGGTGGAGGCTGGGGTCGCGGCCGCGGGGGCGATCCCGATCCGACTCGGCACCGTCCCGACGCCGACGCTGGCATTCGAATCCCGCGGTCGCTACGGGGTGATGCTCACGGCTTCGCACAATCCGCCGGCCGACAACGGGATTAAATGCTTTGTCGACGGCCAGGAGTTCGACGACGATCGGGAGGCCCGGATCGAAGCGCTTGTCGACGACGCGTCCCGCCCGGCCGATTTTGACGCGTGGCAGTCCCCCCGACACCGCGAGCCACTGCCCGACTACCGGGCTGCGGTCGCCGCGTCCGTCCGCGAGCAGCTCCCAACCGACGGCGAGTCGGCCACCTGCGATGGCCTGCGCGTCGCTGTCGACTGCGGCAACGGGATGGCCGCGCTGGCAACACCACAGGTGCTGGATACCCTTGGGGCAACTGTCGTCGCGCTCAACGCCAACGTTGACGGCCGGTTCCCGGGCCGACCGAGCAAGCCAACCCCAGAGACGCTTGGTGATCTCCGGGCCTTCGTCGCCGACGGCGAGTTCGATCTGGGGATCGCCCATGATGGCGACGCCGACCGGATCGTCATCCTCGATGGTGACGGCGAGATCATCCATGAGGATAGCGTGGTGGCGATGCTGGCGGGGTACTACACCCGCCGTGCGGTCTCGGGCGACGACGCCGGCAACGACGCTGCCGCTGCCGACCGCGGCGACGACCCGGTTGTCGTCACGACACCGAACGCCTCCGGCCGGATCGATGAGCAGGTGACCGCCGCCGGCGGCCGCGTCGAGCGGGTGCGTCTCGGCGCGCTGCATGAAGGGATCGCTGCCGCCGAACGTGACGGCGGACAGGTCGTCTTTGCGGCCGAGCCGTGGAAACATATCCACCCTGCGTTTGGTGGCTGGATCGACGGTGTGGTCAGCGCGGCACTCCTTTCTGGCCTTGTTGCAACCCATGGACTCGACGCGCTCCGCGAACCGATCACCGAACGCCCCTACCGGAAGGTCAGCGTCGACTGTCCGGACGGGGTCAAAGCCGCGGCGATGACGACACTGGAATCGTCGCTGCCAGAGGCGTTTCCCGACGCGACGGTGTCGCTGGAGCATGGGGTTCGGCTCACCCTGCCGGATGGCTCGTGGCTGCTCGTCCGACCCTCCGGCACCGAGCCCTACATTCGTCTGTATGCGGAAAGTGGGTCGGTCGACGAGCTTGTCGAAACCGCAACCGAGCGGATCGAAGCCGCCGTCGCCGACGCTGGCGGTGGGGCGGACTGACGGCTCTCTGCGGCGGAAAAATACGGTGAAAACTCCGGGTCGCGTTAGGCGTCTTCGGCGGCGGCGACGAGTTCCGCGTAGTCGGGCTCGTCGGTCGGCTCGTCGGCAACCCAGTCGTAGGTAACCGTGCCATCCTCGTCGAGCACGTAGACCGCGCGGTTGGCGATGCCGTAGAGGCCGAGATCCGGGATCTCCATCTCAAGGCCGTAGTCGCGGATGGCGTCGCCGGCCATATCGCTGACGAGCGTAAAGGAGAGGTCGTACTCGTCGGTGAACGCGCCCAGCGAGAACGCCGAGTCGGCGCTGAGGCCGAGGACGGTCGCCCCGGCGTCCTCGAATCCATCGAGGTGTTCCTCCAGGGCGACCATCTCGTTTGAGCACGGCGGCGTGAACGCGCCAGGGAAGAAGGCCAACACGACGGGGCCGTCACCGAGATAGTCGGACAGTTCAAAATCCTCGTGGTCGCTTGTCCCGATCGTTGCGGAAATGTCGGGGGCGGTGTCTCCGGTTGAAACCATAGGCACTCGGTGCGATGGGTGCAATCATCATAAGCCCGTTGTGCCACTAGATCGCACACGCAACCACTTCTCGCTACACTGTCGGTCTGTTTGTCTCCGGCTCCCCGTCTCACCACGCAATCATAGCAACTGTTGTCCCGGTCGCGGTCATAGGTGTCGTATGCACACCAACGACAACGGCCACTACGCGGCGGCGGTCGCCGCACTCGCCGATCGACGCTACGAGGCGGCCGGCGACGCTTACACCCGGGCTGGCTGGTCAGTGCTTGCCGACCCCCGTGACGATCTGGCACCGTTTGCCCCCGACGACCGCGGATCGATCGGTGACGGCCCCCGCCATCTGCTGACGGCCGCGCTCTGCTATCGCGTCGCCGACCGTCCAGCGCGCGCGACCCGCCGCGCCACCGCGGGGATCGCTCTCGTCGGTGATCTCGGCGCGACGATGGCAACGCCGCTCCAGGCCGCCTGTTTCGACGAGTTGGCCGCCGATTTCCGGGTTGCCGGTGGGCTGGAGGGGGCCGCCGACGCCTATACCGCTGCCGCCGACGCTTACCGAGCGGCGGCCGACGAGACAACCGATCCCCAGACGGTTGGGGCGACACCGCTCTTCTTGGCCGCGGCCGCGCCGGCACAACAGCTCGCTCGCACCCTCGATAACGGCGAGATCGCCATTGAGTGGGCGGATCTTCACGGAGCAGATCCATCCGATCCAGGAGATTTTCTGGCCGCTCGGGCTGAATACAAACGCCAGCGATTCCCGTCGTTGGTCGACGGCTGTGTTGATGCGGGTGTTCTCGCTGCACCGCGTGGAACGACCGAGTATGCGACCGATCACCACCAGTGTCCGGCCTGTGGCTCCCGCGATGTCAACTGGGTTGCCAACAGCACCCTCTGTCTTCGCTGTTCACGCCCAACTGAGCAGGGGTAGCTACCCGGTGTATTCGGCGAGGACAAACTCGGTGCTGCTGCCGAGTGGATCGGTCGCCGTCGGCGTGGCGAGAATCTCGAAGCCGGCCGTCTGCAACTGCGCCAGCGTGCGGTCGCGTCCCGGTGCCGAAAAGAACATCTCGCCGCCCATCCAGCCGCGCCGCACCGTCTCGAAGCGACCACCGGGAAGCGTACTCAACAGTACCCCACCCGGTCGCAACACCCGAGCGAACTCGGCGTACACATCGGGGTGTTCCGCCCGCGGGACGTGAAAGACCGCGTGGTAGGCGGTCAGCCCGTCGGCGACGGTTTCAGCCAGCGGCAGGTGTCGCATATCGGCTTGCACCAGTCGTGCGTCGGGGACGGTGTCGGCCGCCAGTGAGAGGCCGGTGCGGGCAAAGTCGATCCCGATGCTCTCAGCCGGGAGATTCGCCAGCGTGCGCGCACCGTCACCACAGCCGATGTCAACGATCGTCGGATCCGGCGGACAGTGCTCACGCAGGTCGTCGATGAGGGCCGCATCAGAGCCATCGGGGTCACGCCGGTCGGCATAGGTTGTCGACAGTGCCTCCCATGCGGCCTGTCGCTCGGTGGGTTCCATACGACAGCTATGGGCGCACCCGCAATGAGTTGTCGCCCCCAAGGATCGACACGCAGCCGGCGATTGACACTCAGCCGGCGATTGACACTCAGCCGGCGATCGCTACTCAGTCGGCCTACGACTCGCGACCGCCCCAGACCAGTTTGTCATCCAGCAGTTCGACCCGCAGCTCGCGGTCGACGGTCACCTGACACGACAGCCGCGGGTAGCCGAACCGCGCGGCCAGCCGGTCGTGCCAGTGGTCGGGTTCGTCGCCGTCAGCGAGTCGCACCCCACAGGTCGCACACAGCCCCCGGCCGCCGCAGTTTGCGTGTTCGGACAGCCGGCCGTACGGCGAGCACTCAGCCGCCAGCAACGCCTCCCGGAGCGTCCTCCCGGCGCGCACCGAGAGCTCGGTTTCGGTGCCCTCGCTTGTGACGACGACACGATAGGACTCGCTCATCACCCGGCTGTTCTCGCCGCAGCGACCTGAATCCGTTGCCGTGGCCGCAACGGTGTCGGCGACGGCGGGTCGAGACAGGAAAATTGATACCACCGAGGGCCGAAGATTCGCCATGAGCAGTGCGGAGGCGTCGCTGCAGTTGTTGTATGTCGACGCCGACGAGAACTGCCGAGAGGCGGTTCGCGGGGCTTTTGAGCCGGCGTGGACGGTGACGGCCGTCGAGAGCGGTGCGGCTGCCACCGACACCGATGTCGACTGTGTTGTTGTCTCGCCGTCGCTGCCGGAGACGCCGTGGCAGTCGGTGTATGAGTCGCTGACGGCCTCCTCTGACGCGCCGTTTGTGTTGTTTGCTGCCGATCCGACAGCCGAAACGGTGCGGCAGGCCTTCCGGCTCGGTGTCGACGATGTCGTCTACAAATCGGGTGCCAGCGACCCGACAGCGTGGTCTGATATCGGCGATCAGCCGGCCGTCGATCCCGCGGCTGACCCCGGCGGCGACAGTGAGTCCAGGGGAGCCAGCGAGCTTGAGTCGTTTGCGGCCGACGCCGTCGCCGTCCAGGAGCCGTCGGCGTCGACAGCTGCTGCCGATCCAACAGATGGGGTCATCGGGCTGAAAACCCGTGCTGAATCGCTCGTGGCTGCCCACCGACTCGACATCCGCGAGACAACCCTCGATGTCTCACGGTCGCTGATGAGCGCGGCTGACGACGAGGTTGACGTCAAGATCGAGTGGGCACTCCAGTCGCTGGCGACCGATCTTGAGGCGGTGGGGTGTTTGCTCTACCACTACGACGAGGAACGCGGGCTGCTGACCGAGGATTTCGGCTGGCGTGACACCGAGGCCCCCGACGACCCCACCGGCGAACTCCTGGCCGACGCGGAGATCCCGGATTCGGAGTTCCCCGGCTTCGAGGAGCAGCTGAGCCAGTTCGAAGCCGTCTGTTATGACGCAACGACTGACGACGCGGCCTTCGACGCCGAGGTTGGCACGCTGTTGGCGGTGCCGATCGTCATCGACTGGCAGCTGGCCGGCGCGCTCGTGGTGACGACAGCGACCCCCCGCCGGTGGTCTGCCTCGGCGCGCCAACAGCTGACCTCCGTCGGCGAGTTCATCGGCTACACCGAACGCCGTCGCCGCCGTCGCGCCGAACTCGAACGCCAGAACGAACGGCTCGAACAGTTTACTTCCGTTATCAGCCACGACCTCCAAAACCCACTCAGCGTCGTCACCGGCTATCTTGAGTTGGTTTCGGAGACCGGTGATGTCGACCGCCTTGATCCAGCGATCGAGGCCGCCGAGCGCATGGAGACGATGTTGAATGAGCTGTTGACACTGGCCCGTGAGGGTCGGGCGGTCGGCGACACCGAGCCGGTTGCGGTCGACGCTATCGTCAGCAACGCGTGGGACGGTGTCGACACGCCAACCGCAACGCTGGAAACCGAGGGCTTGGAGTCGATGGATCTGATCGAGGCTGATCCAACACGGCTCCAGGAGGTCTTCGAGAACCTGTTCCGCAACGCGATCGACCACGTCGGCGAGGATGTGACAGTGGCCGTTCGAGCGACAGATGACGGCGTTGTTGTCGGCGACGACGGCGAGGGGATCCCGCCTGCCGAGCAAAGCGAGATCTTCGAGCACGGTTACACCGGTGGCGGCGGCACCGGTCTTGGGCTATCGATCGTCGAAACGATCGTCGAGGGCCACGGCTGGGCGATCAGTGTCGGCGACAGCGAGGCCGGCGGCGCGGCGTTCCGGATCGATTTCGATCCCTGATTCGGGTGGCGCCGCCGCGGTCGTGGGTCGCCTTAGTGAAGCTTGAGCTCAACCCGTCGCCCGTCGGGATCCCGGACATAGATCGCCCAGTCGTTGCCGTAGGCACCGTACCGCTCGTAGGGTTCGCCCGCTTCGACGGTGTAGCCCGCGGCCTCGATCTCGTCGATCAGGGCGTCGATCTCTTCGCGCGTGTTGACCGTATCTGATCGCACCAACAGACAGATGTGTTCGCCGCCGACATCCATGTCGCTGTCGGTTGGGACGAGATGGATATGTCGGCCGCCGGCAACGACAGCGACGAAGGGCACCCCGCCGTCCTCGAACCGATCCCTGTCACGCGTCTCAAGGCCGAGCAGATCGCGGTAGAACCGCAGTGATTCGTCGAGATCACGAACGCGGATGGCGACGTGATCGATGTCGACAACGTCGATCGTCATGGCTGTCTCACTGTGCTGAATCGACTAAGCGGTACTGGTGGCTGACCGCTCGGCGCGCGTTCTGTCGCTCTCGTGTCAGTACGTCGCTCACGAATCGGCGGTGGCTGTGTGGGAGTCGTCGTCATCCACCGATGGCATCCACTCCGGGTAGTCGCCGCCTTCGAGCAGCTCCCGTGTTCGCCGGTGTCGGTACCGAAACATCGGCTCAAAGCCGACGACCGCCAGGCGATCGACCAGTGGGCCGACCGGCCCGGCCGGGAGTTCGTAGTCGACGGTGTCGATCATGACGGTCTCCTCGCCGTCGCCGTAGAACTCGTGGGTGTGGATCCACAGCGCGAAGGGGCCGCCGAGCATGTCGTCGCGGAACATCCGATACCCCTCACCGTGTTCGCGGGCGACGATCCGCGACAGCCATCGGCTTTCGGGGGCGACGCCGAACGGGCGACTCGCCATCGTGATCTCGCTGCCCTCGATTAGCGCTGGGGGATCGGCGTCGCCATCAGGGCCGACAACGCCATCAACGCTGAGCCCCATCCAGCCCGGCGTCAACGCTTCGAGGCCATCGATCTGCCCGTGAAACGCCCAGACGGCCTCCAAGGGTGCGTCGATCCGTGTCCGGCGGCTGTAGGTTGCCATACCGTCTGTAGGGGTGCCGACCGCAAAAACACCCGGTCAGATGGTGAACTGCGTGACCGTCGTGCCGGCGGCTCTGAGATCGGTGTCGGTCGCAGCGGCGACCGTGATCATCGTCTTCCCGTGGCCGATCGGCAGCGTCAGTTCGAACGTTCCGTTGTCGACAGCGACCGTTGTTGACTCCCCACCGGCACTGGCCGCGATGATCGCGCCGTCGCTCTCACCGGTGATCGTCAGCTCATCCTTTGCGACCTGCCGCTCGACCGACAGCGTCGGCCCGGCGGGCCGCTGTCCGCGTCGGTACCGATCGTCGACAGCCGTCGGCGTCTCGACGGGTTCGCCCTCGGCGATCCCGTGGGCCAGCCGGATGAACTGCGCCATACTCCAGGCCAGCGGCGTCGCCGACCCGGTGCCGTCACCGATATCCCAGTTGTACTCGTTGTCGATGTGGCGATCCCAGACCTGCTCGGCGATCATCCGGCCGCTGTTGGCGAATCGGGCCATCGTCTCCAAGAGATTCCGCGGGGCAAGCTCGCCATCGTCGGTGCCGGCCAACAGCTCGTACTCGCCGCGCTCGCCGGTAAAGATCGGCCACAGCCGACCCTTCCCTTTGGTTTGGACTGACCACGGCGCGCCCTTTTCGCCCATCGCGCGCTCACCGTAGCCGTCGCCGTTGTAGCGGTAAAACGCCGGGCCCTGGGGGGTATCCAGCCGGATCGTCTCGTCGACCTCGACCAGCGAGTTTTCGATCACGTTGTCGTCTGGTGGTTTGATGCCCAGTCGCGTCAGCTCAAGGAAGCCGCCGTCAATGATCTCTCGCTCGTCGAGTGTCGGCCCCGCGTTTGCCAGCGTCCGCAGATGGCCGGCCTCGGGGTTGCCGTCCCGCGTGACACGCACGTAGTATGGCGTGTTGGTGTGGAGCTGCGTGCCGGTTTCGGTCGCACACCACTCCTCGACGCGGGCGGCCCAGTCGTCGGCCAACGCAAGCCAGACGAGCGCGTCGCCGGTGTTGTCCTCGTCGATGGCGATGTCGGCCGCGCTGACCAATCCGGCGACCTCGGCGGCGATCGACGAGGGTGAGTAGCCGGCCTCCTCCTCCCACCGCTCCTGGGCGGTCGCCGGGCCGTTGCGGGCGACGTAATCCGCCGACCGCTTGACGTTGATATAGTCGTAGCTGACCTCCTCGAAGTCGATCCCCGCCTCGGCCAGCTGGTAGGCCATGATCAGCGGGAAGGAGATGTTGTCGATCTGCTCGCCACCCCAGCGGGTGAGCCCGTTGACGTAGGTGTTCTGGGGGATGAATCCCTCCTCGTCTTGTTGGTACTCGAAGATGTACTGGAGGGCGTCGGTCGCGGTTTTGTGGTCGCCGATCGCCGCAAAGACGGTAAAGACCTGATACAGATCCCGCGACCACACGAAGTTGTAGCCGTACCCTTTCGGCTCGTCGGCGGTGACCGCCTCACCCCACGGCACCGAGGGGCTGGCGATTCCCGCGCCGAGATAGGTTTTGTCCTCGACGGCCCGGAGGGCCATCAGACAGCTTTTGTACTGTTTGTAGAGCATCTCGTCGTCGACGACGAACTCGGGGATCTCCTTGTCGGCGAGAAAGTCCTGCCACGTCTCGCGGTAGGCCGCCCGCACGTCGTTGTAGCCGGTCGCCAACGCGCCTTCGGCCTCGCCGAGTGCGGCGGCGGTGTCGGCGTTGTTACCGAATCCGATCGCCAGCGTTTCGCCGACCGCTGTCCCCGAGCCGAGCAGGCCCGCAAGCACGATGTTGTCGTCATCGAGGCGGTCGTTTGGCAGCGGTCGATCGCCCTTGCTGAACAGCTCCGCGAGGTGTTCGGAGCCGGCCGCGCCGACCGTTGCCCACTCGAACTGGTTCGGCGTCGTCATCGCCATGGCAACGCTGTAGACATCACCGTCCTCGTCGGTCAACAGGGCTTCAGCCCCGGTATCGTAGGCCTCGGCGTCCCGGGCGGCCAGATGGTAGTTGCCGCGCTCGCCGAGCCGGTAGCCACGATCCCGGGTGCCGGTGTTGGTCAGCGAGATGTCGGCGACAGCGTAGATGTCGTACGTGTTTTTGTCGTCGCTTTCGAAATCGATGTCGGCGACGATGGCGTCGTGGTCGGGATCGATCGCGTACTCGACGGTCAGCGTCCACTCGTGGCCGCGACCATCGCCCTGCTCGGTGATGATATGTCGGAACAGCAGCGCGTCGTCGTCGGCCGGCTCGACCCGCCGGTCGATGGTTTCGGTGTCGTCGTCGGTGCGGGTCTCGTTGTGGCTGCGGGCGGTGTAGTCGGCGGTCTTGCCGGCGTCGGCAACGACGAAATCAACGGTTCGCAGATTCATCAGGTCGACCCGCGGGAACCGCGCCTCGGTGAGCGCGCCCTCGGTGAGCGTAAACCACACCTTCGAGGCGTCGTCGTTGTCGTGGTCGGCGACCGTCGCCACGCCGTATTTCTCGCCGGTCGTCCACCGCGGCCGGCTCTCCGGGCCGGATGGCGCGGGCGTGATGAGCGGCAGGGCGTTCTGCTCCCGCAGCGTCGCCGTCGCCCGCAGACGGAGGGCGTGCGACCACCCCAGCGGGGCCGCGCTGTCGACGGTGCCGTCATCGAAGGCCTGCTCGGCGAGATAGCCGGCCCGCGTTGTCAGCGGCCCGTTTGGAAGGAGATGCTCGTACAGCGTCCCGGCCTGATCGAAACACTCCGCAGCGTCGTCCTCGCGGTCGTATGTTGACAGCAGGACGCCGAGTTCGGTTGCGGCGACCGCGCCCCACGCCGTCGAGGGCGTCCAGATCTTCTCGCCCTGTTGGCCCTCCGACCGCCAGGTGTCGCCCTCAAAGCGTGCAAGCCCGGCGACGGTGCTGTCCTCGGGATCGCGGTACAGCGCGTCGAAGACGTGTTGGACGTGATCGCTGAGCCGGTCGAGGGTCGCCGACGACAGCTCGTCGTCGACGAGTTCGTCGTAGCTGACAACCGCCTCGACGATCCCGAAGGTGGCTGAATCGATCCGGTCGTCGAGCTTCCCGCTGTTGTTGAGCCGGATCCCGTAGGCCTCACGGGTCTTACTCCAGAACCGATCGAGGCCGTCGAAAACCGTCTTCGCCTGGGTTCGCGCGTGCGACTGGAGTTCGGGTTCGACCGGGGCATCGGCGACCGCCACGTAGGCCGCGAGATAGGTCGCCGCCGTGTGGCTGAACCGCCCGGTCATGTTCTCCCAGAGGTTTTGGCAGGCCACGGGTAGGCCGTCGTCGGCCAGTGTCTCGTCGAGCACGCCGACCCCGTCTCGGATCGTCGCCCGGATCTCCTCCCGCAGCGGCTCCGAGAGCGTCTCGCCGCGTTCGGTCAACAGCCGCCCAAGAAAGCCGACCACGCTTGCGGTCTGGTCGGCCTGGTAGTCGTCGTTGCCACCTTCGATGCGGCCGTGGGCCCACCCCGGGGCGAGCGAGCCATCCATCGCCCACACGCGGTGTGACCACGAGCCGTCGGCTTCCTGTGTCTCACAGAAGAACTCCGCGGTCGATGCCAGCGACTCCTGGAGGTCGAGATCCAACAGCGAATCCGCCGTCAGGAGGTGGCGACCGATCTCCGCCTCGTCGCGGAACCAGGTGTAGCCGTAGCCGCCGGAGTGCGCATAAAAGGGGTCGAACTCCGGGGCGGCGACGTGGGCCCCGGTCGGGGCTTTCAGCAACGAGAGCGCGCGCAGATCCTCTCGGACAACGTTACCGTTGGGTGCCGACTCCGGCACCGACACCTCCGCGCGCTGGCGGCCGGCCGCCCGGATGTCGTCGGCACTCCGGTGGCCGGCCGCACACTGCCGGAGATCCGCGAGGGCGGCTTCCCGATCGACTGTCTCGTGATCCGATAGCTGGGTGACGATCGTCGTTTTGGCCGCCCGGCCGCTCTGTTCTAAGGGGGCGTTGACGACGACATCGCCGCTGAGGTGGGTGTCCTCGAAGCGGTTGATGACGGCCTCACGCGGGAACTCGTAGGCTTCCTCGGAGAGAATTTCCTCGAAGCGTTCGGGGATCTGGCCCCGCACGTCGATGATGCCGGTCGAGGCGGTGACGTAATCGTGTTCACCGCGGTGGAAGATCTCGACGACATCGGTGTCGTTGGGGCCGGCCCCGTCATGGATGAGCCGGCCGACCTGTGATTCCTGGCCCTCGGGGGCGAAGGTGAGAAACGCCGTCAGCTCGGCGTTCGGTGGGATCGCACCCCGGAGCTCGATGTGGGTGACGTGGGCCCGCCCTAAGGTAAGGTCGTACTGGTGGACGGTGAACCCGTCGGCGGCGTACTCGGTTTCGACGACGTTTGTCTCCCGGTAGTAGTGTTGGCGAACCGTGGAGAACTCGTCGAACCACTGGGTATCGGTTTCGGTTTCGATGCCGAGTCGTGCCCGATCGATGCCATAGAGGCCTGACAGCGGTGAGGAGTAGTCCTGGAGCCCGCCATCAGGATCGACGTAGACGAGCCGATCCCCGTGCGCCGAAAACGCACCGTCGATGGTTCGGCACTCCGCCGGAAACCGACCATCGCGGCTGCGTTTGAACTCGTTGAGCGCGGTGCGGAGTCGCATGTAGGTGGGGATTCGCTGTCCACAACTAAGTATTGGCGGCTTTGCGTTCGCCGATATTCGTCCATGATAATGAACAAATGTGACACAGCACGCCGCAGATTTGATCACTGGCCTGTGGGGATACCACCCGTTTCAACCGATTTACAGGCCATTTGGCGGTTCGTTACTACAGGTCAAACAGTCGAACATCGTATCTTGCAAATACATAAGACCAAAGTAACCCTCTGCGTACGTACGAGTATGAACCATCCAGGGCAGCCGCAGTTCATTGCCGTTGGGGATGCTGTGCAGTTAGCTCCCCGCGATCCCGACCCAGATGCCGACTACAGTTGGACGATCACCGATGCACCGATCGACAGCGACACCACTCTCGGTGACGACCCGGTCGAGCATTTCGTCCCCGACGCCCCGGGGCGGTACGTGGCGACGTTGACGACGCCGACCGACACCTTCGATCAGACAATCCGGGTCTTCCCCAGCTCCTATCAGCCGACAGGGGAGGGCACCGGTGCGACCGGCGTCAGCGGTTACAGTGGGTACAGCGGCTACAGCGGGTACAGCGGCCAAAGCGGCTCCGCTCGCATCCAACGCAGTGGGAGCGGCTTTGCCTCGGGCTCCGGCTCGGGTGCACTCGGTGAGTCAGCGGGCGAGGGCGAAGGGCGCCCGCGAATCCGGCTTGACGGCGACATCGTTGACGACGAAGCCGTCATCACGGCGACACCGAAACCGCATCCCGACTCCTCGCGTGACGCCGACGAGCTCGATGTCGAGTTCCTGCTTGACGACCGCGACGGCGTCGACGAGTCCGCGGTCACCATCGACGGCCACGAACTCCGCGCGCCGCTTGACGTTATCGACGACGAACTGCGTGTGCACGGCGTTGCCATCGGCGACAGTTACAGCGTTGCCGACGCCGTCAGCATCGACCGCCTCGGCGACGAGGGCGACTTCGCGGTTCACCGGCTGTACGACCCGCCGCAGTGGGGCAAGGAAGTCACCCTCTATGAGATCTACGTCCGCGGCTACGCGGCCGACGACGACGAGGCCGAGACGACGTTCGAAGCCCTCGAAAACCGCCTCGATTACATGGAAGAACTCGGTGTCGACTGTCTGTGGCTGACGCCCGTGCTCCAGCACGACGGCGCGCCACACGGCTACAACATCACCGACTTCTTCAGCATCGCCGACGACCTCGGCGACCGCGAGGACTACGAGTCATTTGTCGACGCCGCTCACGACCGTGGGATGTCGGTGCTGTTCGACCTCGTGCTCAACCACTCCGCGCGTGACCATCCGTACTTCGAGGACGCCTATCAGAATCCGGACTCGGAGTATTACGACTGGTACGAATGGCAGGACAACGGCGAGCCGGGCACCTACTTCGGCTGGGAGTTTATCGCCAACTTCGATTTCACCAACCTCGAAGTCCGCCGGCACCTGCTCGAAGCCCTCGACACGTGGGCGGAAGTCGCCGACGGCTTCCGGTGTGATATGGCGTGGGCCGTCCCCGAGTCCTTCTGGAAGGAGATGCGGGAGCGGCTGAAGGCCATCGACCCCGAGTTCCTGCTGCTGGATGAGACGATCCCGTATATCGCCGACTTCCACGAGGGGATGTTCGACATCCACTTCGATACGACGACCTACTTCACGCTCCGGCAGGTCGGCGACGGCAACCAGCCCGCCGAAGCGATTCTCGACGCTGTTGAGGGCCGCCAGCGGTCTGCGTTCCCCGATCACGCTGCCTTCATGCTCTACATGGAGAACCACGACGAAAGCCGCTACATCGTCGAATGCGGGGATGCCGCCACAAAGGCTGCCGCGGGCGCGGTGTTCACCCTGCCCGGCGTGCCGATGCTGTACGGCGGCCAGGAACTCGGCCAGCGCGGCCGGCGTGACCACCTGGCGTGGGATCACGCCCGCGATGAGATCCGCGATCACTACGATCAGCTGATCGACCTCAAACAGGAGTATCCGGCACTCAGCTCCAACGGCGATCTTCAACGGATCGACTACGACGCCGACAACGAGGATGAGGTCGTCGCCTTCGGCCGCGAGAGCGGTGATGACCGCTATATCGTCGTGCTCAACTTCGGCGAGGGCGAGACGGTCGTCGGCGTTGACGAAACCGTTGATGCGACCGATCTCGTCTCCGGGGAGTCCCGCGCCGCCGAGGCGGGGCTGACCGTCGACAGCGTGGCCGTCTTCGAAGCCGCCGACTAAGCTCGCCGTCTCGTTTTTTGGTTTCGCCACCGACAGTTTTGACGCTGGCCGTCGTAGGACGATGTATGTACGACCGACTTCTCCTGCCAACAGACATGAGCCCCGGTGTCGACCAGGCGACCGCCCACGCGATCGACGCCGCACAGCGGTATGACGCCGCGTTGCACGTGCTCTATGTTGTCGACTCCGACGCTTACAGCTCGTACCCGGGCGATGAGTACGTCCACGAGTTTGAGGGCTTGGAGGCCGCGCTTGAACAGGCTGGTGCGGATGCCATCGCGGCGATCGTCGAGCAGGCCGCCGAGGCCAGCGTCGAGACCGAATCGACCATCCGGCACGGCGTCCCCCACGAGGAGATTCTCGCCTACGTCGATGACGCCGGGATCGATCTGACGATCATGGGCTCGAAGCATCGCGCAGGGGAGTACCGAAGCCTGCTCGGGAGTGTCGCCGAACGCGTTGTGACGATGGCCGACGGGCCGGTGACCGTCGTGAAAACACCGGTCGATGCCGACTAATCGGTCGTGTTGTCTCCCGCAGCGGTGTCGAGGACGATGCCATGTGAGCGGTCAGCACACAATCACCCATGTGTTCACTTCTCATGGGTTGGTGTCGTTGCTGACGTGACGAACGGCTGAACTTCCTGCTTTGTTTTCGAATCTCGGACTGTATCAGAGGCCTTTTGTATAAACCCCGTCTTCGGTAGAATGCACTGGTCGTGTGTGGAAACACGCTCAACCATTGCCGTCCGGAATCGCCGGACGGCTCCCAGTTCAAAACAATGCCCTTAAGTATAACAGGGCGTTCGACTGGAATGCAGCGAAAACACACCGCGAGCCGCCGACCGTTCGAATCGGTCAGCACTCGCATGGATTGAGTGGACGACAGTCCACGAGTGATCCGACGGGCTTATACGGCCCAGTCGGGTACGTTCAGATCCGAAGATATGGGGATCCCACCCCTGCGGTACGCCGTAAGCCGGGATCCGACGTTAGCCTTGGTAGTTCGGTGCCACCCGATCGCTCGCGTGGCGCCGAACACAGACCATGCAATGAGACACATTTGGTGACCGATCCCCGTCAGGGGATCGTTCCCGCCAACCCCCAGTTGTCTCTCTGAGACAACTGGACACATTCCGGTTGATCCTGCCGGAGGACATTGCTATTGGGATTCGATTTAGCCATGCTAGTTGAGCGAGTTTAGACTCGCGGCGCATAGCTCAGTAACACGTGGCCAAGCTCCCCTTCAGTCGGCGATACCCTCGGGAAACTGAGGCTAACAGCCGATACTCGACGCCAGCTGGAATGCGGCGTCGTCGAAAAGTGATGC
>NZ_JABEBY010000024.1:0-29622 GCF_046719765.1 Halonotius sp. F2-221B | reverse complement strand
CGGTGACGCTCGTATCAAGCTACAGCAGCTGTATCCAGTTGAGCCGAGGAACTAGTCAGACCACATCTGAACCTACAGTGAGAGCGCGCCCTCAAGACTGTAGAGTTGGCTGTTGAGCGTGCTCACTCGTGGGGCGAGTTGGAACATGGCGATGAGGAAGATCCCGAGTTCGCCGAGTTCGAGCCCCGAGAAGACGAAGCCGACGTAGATCAACACGAAGATCGTGACCGCGGCCGCAAGCTGGTAGAAGTTCGTGATCGCCGCCTCGTTGCGGGAGATAGCGACCTCGGCGTCGGCGTACTGGTCGATCGCGCTCCGGAAGTTTCCGAATAGCTCGTCGGTCATCCTGAAGAGCTTCACGTCGCGGATCCCTTGTGTGCCGGCCTGGACAGTGGTTTGGACGCGCTCATTGGCTTCGGCGACGCGCGTCCCGACGGTGACAGCGGGCTCGATACCGACCCGAAGAACGACTGTGATCGTCCCAAGGAGGCCGACGGCGACCCCGGTCATCAACGGTGTGATATACAGCATGATAGCAAGGTACATCCCGACCAGAAACAGCCGCTCCATCGTTGCCACGCCCTTCTCGATCACCTGACCGGAAAACCGCGTTTCGGTGATGATCGCGTTGAGGATGTCGTCGGAGCCTTCGGCGTCGAAGTAGCCGACGCTCGCCGCAAGCGCGCCGTCGAAGGCCCGAGTTCGAAGGGCTGTTTCGTACTGGGTTGCGAGCCACGCTTTCAGCCACGCAACGAGAAACGAGAGCGTATACCGGATCGTCATCACCGCGGTGACACCGACGAGGAGGTAGCCGAGTCCGAAGGGAACACCGAGGAACTCGTAGATCGCAAGGAAGGTTTCCAACACCGGGCCGCCGCCCTCAACGGGCCCTTCGGCCTGTGCAACCTCGATTATCGGGTGGATGAAGCCGAGGCCGACGCCTTCAAGCGCGGCGACGAAGCCGCCGAGGAGGATCAGCCCGGCGGTGAATGTCGGGCGGTAGCGGGCAACCCGGAGGAGGGCAGACAGCTTCTCACCCCATGTGAGATCAGCGGGCGCAGTGTTCTCGGTCATTGCTTCGCGTTATCTTAGCGCGGGTGAAAGGACTGCGGAATATCTTCTGTTCCCGTCTAATTTAGTCATACCCCACTGTGTCGAATGTTTTTGAAGAACACATATTATTCCTCACGCACTAATCAGGCTGACTGATTCAACTCCTGAGACACCAGCCAGTCTGTCTTTGATGTCCTCCTCGCCAATCGCCATAGCCCACCGAACCGTAATGTCGACGGTGATGAGTGTTGCCGACAGCTGTGGCTCGATACTATCTAATTCGTCGATTGTCAATCATCAATAATTTTGAGCCGCGAGAGACGCTTCTCAGCGTCAGTGACGAGGTTCCCATCTGCGCCACAGGGGATTCGAATCGTCACGACAGCAATTGTCGTCGGTGCTGGATCGGTCGTATTGGGTATTGCCATAGTATCAGCTCCATTAAGACGCGTCTCGCGGGCCAGATGTTCCACAACTGTACTCCGAATGCGCGAGGGACGATTCGAACGCCCGTCTCGGTCGTGAACTCCTCGGGGTCAAGCCCCGAGGCAGTCGCCTTGCACCGCCTGCACACGACCGCGTGTTTCCGAACTCCACCACTCGCGTATCCGCAAAAAAGCGACAGGGCTAGGACGGTTGGAATGTCTCAACCTCATCGATGATCTGCTTTGGATTCTCGGCGTGTTCGATGAACGAGAGGATGTGCTCCGACCACCCAGAGATGTTATAGACGTTCTCGTAGCCTTCTGGCGTCACCAAGTCGCCGTAGGCCGCGAGATCGACGAGATACAGCGCGGTGTCCGCAGACACCTCGTCTCGATACGTGTCGAACGCGTCCTTGATTGTCTGGGAATCGCGGGCTGTGAACGGCGTGTTATCCCAGATCTGCATATCGGTGAAGACGACGATGCGTTCAACAGCATCCCCTCGGTCGTGGAGGTGTGTGATCGCCTTCCAGCCGTTCGTCGAGTGCCCAACGTCCTCGTCAATCGCCAACACTGCCGCTTGGCGCTGCAGTATTGGCGTATCGACGTGCATCGAAACTGTCTGGAAGTCGTCGCCGAACCCGCCGACTTCGGCACCCTGGTCAGCTAAGATCGCACCGAATAACGCACCGATCTCCTTCAGTCGGAGCGTGCTGTTCGCAGATAGCGGATGATCCATCGACCCCGACAGGTCGACCGCGACAAAGGTATCGCCGAATCCACCCGGTACCGTCTCGACTGCGACATCAATCGCATCTTCGAGCCACTGCTCGACCGTCGGTGCTTGGATATCCGCATCCTGCAGCGCTGTGTAGGCCTGGTAGTACCGGAATGGGTACAGCGGCGCGTGTCGAACCGTCTCCAAGTCGAGGTGATTCACGATGGTGTCTTCCGGGACACCGGCTTCAAGCATGTTCCGGAGGTTCCGAATCGACGCGAAGATCGGCAGCGTGTACTCGTCGTCCTCGATGAGCAGTTCCCAGGCATCTTGGGTGTTGCCGCGTTCGGAGATTACCGTCTCCCATGTGTTCGGTGCCGACAACGGGTCGACGTCGGGATAATCGTCAAGATCGCCACGCATGAACCGCTCGAAGAGCACTTCCTGCTCGGCGTCGACGGGCGTGGGGTGGACGCGATTAAACACGTCGTGCAGCGTCACCTCACGCCGTGTCAGGTCGTATTTGCCCAGCGTGTAGGCGTCGGCCATCTCATCCAGCGCGTCCTCGATGCCGCGTCGAAGCGGCCACGGCGCAGTCCCACCAAACAGCTGATCGTGGACAGCGAGAGCGGTGGCTGTTTCGTCCATCCGCTGGATGATCGCCGGCGCCCATTCGCGGATGAGCGACTCCGGTGAGTCGTCCTTGAATCGATCGTCGTTGGCTGCCAGCACAAGCAGTACCTGCGGGATGTCCCGCAAATGGAGCTCCTGGCGCGCATAGGCCGCGAGCTGCAGGACGAACTCCGGGTCTTCGTTTGCGGCGGCATCGAATTGGCGAACGACAGCAGCCAATTGCTCGTCATCCGACTCGTAGAACGACCCTTCCAGCAGTTGATTGATTGTGCGCTTATACAATGCAAGTCGAGGGTCGGCGGGTTCGAACGCTTCTCCACCTTCGTAGTTGGTGGTTCGCGTTGCCTCCGCGACCGTTTGCTTCTGCGTGTTGAATTCCATACTTCCACCCGGAGCCGCAACAGGCGACTCCGATATGCTGCCCACATGTTCTGTGAGCAGCGAGTATCAGGTGCGAAACTACCCGAACCAGCCTCGCTTCGCTCGGCTGGACGTTCCCGGCACGATTCGAACGTGCGACACCCAGCTTCGAAAGCCGGTGCTCTGTCCTGACTGAGCTACGAGAACATGAGTGGCCGGACAATTCCTGGAGCGAACGACGGGATTCGAACCCGTAGAGTGTGATTGATGTATCACTCCAGATCGACGGCCACCGACGACACGGCGACCGGAAAACCGTCGGAGCGGAACCGGTGTCGAGAGTACGCTTGTACCCTCTTTGTCCGGAATGTTATCGATGGACTGCGCCACCGACAGGAGTTGAACCTGCGAGTTCCTGGCGAAGCAACGCTCCGACTTGACGGTCGCCACGTGCGGTCGGGTAACCGGCGGTGCGACGAGCTATGACTCTCGTTGGTATCCTTTGCGGGCGAAGAAATGCACCACCTCGACGACCACACGTTGGGGAAAGCCGACTGTGATAGCATCACAAATCCGTGGCTGCCCGCGTATCAGACACGGAAAATGCTGTCAGAGCCAGCTCCCCGAGTGCTCCCGAGGGGAATCGAACCCCTGGCCTCCAGTCTGAAAAACTGGCGTCTCTCGCCAACGGAGACTCCGGGAGCGCTGTAGAAATAAAACCAAACACCAAGTTACAGCCGACACGCACGGGTCACTGCAGGCGTTCGAAACCATCGAGTTGCCCGTGCGTGAATGTCACTCGGTATGTGACGAGTGTATTGAGATCCTCAAAGGAGTGTTTGAGATCGAAGCGGCCGTGGTAATCGTCTCGCTCAATCCAGCCGTCGTGGACTCGCTTCCGACAACCGGCGATATAAAGGAGATCTTCCTCGTCGATGTCGTCACGACTCGCGTATGGCCGGTCTTCCGGCGGAACCGTTTCGATGTGCCACTCTTCTTTGAGGAGCCGACCGTCCGCCGTAATCCGAAATGTCGCCATGGTTGGTCGATCGATGCCTTTCGTCTGCCAGACGACGTCCTCTGCTGGAGTAATCCCTTCGGGGTACTCCGGTAGGTGGACGTCGTCGTAGAGTTCGACTGTATCGAATAGTCCCATTATTATCAACCTCAAGGGGATGGCAAAGATTTGATCCTGCGTGTTCTCGTGCTGTTTGACAGCACGCACTGTTCGATTTCTGACCGTCGCCTTCGAGGCGAATGCGCTCATCAGCATCCAGTCACGGCACGGATGGATGTCGGTCACCTCGTTCCGTGGAAGTACGCACCGTCCTCGGTGACACAGATTTCCACGCTTCCAATCGTGTCGATAGACGTTGTCTCATCGACCGGGATGTGACGGAACGCTTTCTCCTCGCAGGCGGGGCAGACATCCGTTGTCATGACGCCGCGACCCGGATTCGAACCAGGAGGCCAAACGCAGACGGCCACGGCGTAGCAGGCCGATGGGTTCCCCAATACCCAGTCGCGGCGCATTGAGCCGACGAGGATTCGAACCTCGGTTCTGTGCGGGTAAGGCACAGGTCGTCGTCCGCTGATCATCGGCTCACGGGACTGCCGAGTATTCGGCAGTTGGTCGTCAGACTGTACAACTCATTACGACTGCACAACTGCGACCGAGTAGTCGTAGTTGCGTTTCTCATCGCGAGGGCGTACTTCGGGGTAGTCCCGGGAATACCACACCGGACCATGGAGGTTGCAGACCCTGCCGGATCCGTCACCGCCGACCCGATCTGGATGATCGGACAGGCGGGTTGTGCCTCCCTCGATGGGTATCCCCACGTGGCCACGCCACGCATCCACGCCGACGCCGGGATTCGAACCCGAATCACGGCCGCGACAGGGCCGTATGCTCGCCGGGTTACACCACGTCGGCATCAGAGTCGCCCCGGCCGGAATCGAACCGGCGACCTCCGGATTCAAAGTCCGGCGTCCCTCGCCAGCGGAGACTCCGGGGCTCGGCGTCGCTGCAGCTATCGCTGCGGGGTTGTTGACTAACGATGTCCGTGCGCTCAGCGCGGACGGAGTCCGTTCGTCTTTGTTTCGGAACGAACGGAAACCAATCAGCCGCGAGCCTGGCGTTCCGCACTCGAATCAGGCTATGTGCTAAGGGGGTACTGGCCAAAGGCAGGCGGCAATCCCGTGTTTCTCGACCCCTGACGGGTAGTCCGTATGGGGGCCGAGTTATGCGGGTGAAAGTGTCCGGACGTTGCCGGATTGCGTCGAACTCTCGTATTCGGAGTCGACGTGGATCCGGCGGTTTGCGCCCGGTGTCTTCGCACGCTGATCTTGCAGGCACTCGCCGAACACTGGATCCGCGGCTAAGCGAGAACGAGAACGCCGCGGGGTGAGGCGAGTGATATTCATTGTGTGGGACTCTCCCAGTTTGTGGGGTATATCGGACGTCAATCTGGATTGTATTGGCAATTGTATTAAAATTAGCCAGGGTGTGTTACCCACAGGCACGGAGGTCACGGGTTCGGCTCCGTCGTCTGCCACGCGAAGGAAATCAATTAAGGGATCTCCTCAACAGCGTGATCCAATTCGTTGGCCGTCGACCATTCTACGACCCGGTCGCTCACCGCTGCCTCAAGAACCGCTAAGTGGGAGGCAGCCATCCCGTTGTCGTAGTGCGCTCGGTGTGTTGTCGGATCGTCATACACACGCTTGAGGAGCCATAGCACATCTCGAACGTTTGTCTGCTGTCGATACAAATAGCCGAGTTCCCAAACATGGCCCCCTTCGAAGTCCTCGATTACGCCGACAACCCATGTCGCCTGTGCCGACAAGATGTCGAAGGCTGGAGCCCACAGGTCAAGATCCTCGTTGTCAAAGCCAAACTCCTCTAATCGGAACGCGACAGCATCCCGTCGATCATCCAACTGGGAACACACCCGGCGGCGACGGTCTCCAGACTCACCCGACCCGCTTCCGACAACGAGATACCGTCTGTCAACCCGACGGATATCATCAAACTGTGATCCATGGAGGCCATTCTTGAGTCGCTGGTGTTGCTCCGGTGTGAGAGATAACGCTGCGTCGTCATGTAGCTCCCCATCGCTGATATCCCCAATAAGATCGGCTGCTGTATTTTGCCTCTCCCCAACTGCATCATCCGTCTCATCGCGAGTATCGTTGTCGTCTTCGCCCGATTCCATACTATTTGTTACTCCGGTTTGATATCGTATAGTGCTACTGGTTGCAGAACTATTTAACTAATCACTTGAACCTAGCAACCAAGTGTTTATACGCCGCTCTAGCATAGTGGTAGATATGAAGCCTCAGGTTGCGGAGTCAGACACAGCAGACACTGGTGGTACCCCCACTGAGTTTGAGGCATGGACAGCACTGCAGAAGGCTACTGATCAAGCCCGTGCGAATTTGATCGCAGACATCGTCGGCCACCCGCAGGGAGCACCAAGCGTCCAAGAACTCGATTACATGAACCCCGCGCTCGGTGAAGATGCGATCCGTCGGCATCTCAGCGTGTTGGCTGATGTCGGCGTGATTGCGGAGCTAGTGGTCGCGCCTGGTGACCGAGTGCGGGGGTACCCGTACAAGTTCTATCAGCTGACCGAACAGGCCCGAGAATTATTCGACCGAAACGATCTGTTCCCAACTGATGCATGGCGGAGACAGTACGACCGCGTTGAGAAGACTGGTGAAATCGCTGAACTCGAAGCGATGCCCCGGCCCGAGTGAACTACCCCACCCTACTGCTCGCCTGACGGCTCGCGCTTGAGGGTGGGGCTTCCTGTTTCCACGACGCGCTTTGCAGACACCGAATCGGTATCCACAGGAAGCGCAGTCTCCACAGGCGTTGATTCGGAGCGTCCCTCTCCTACTTGTTCAAGACCGCGAGAAAGGATGTTCCACGCCGCGTTCGCGTCTCTATCCGCCTTGAATCCACATGCCGGACACGAGTGTTCGCGTACCCACAGCGGTTTGTCCGTCGAAACGCCGCAGGACGCACATTCCTTGGTCGTGCCACTCGGGTCTACGGCAACGAAATGTGCGCCTTCGCGTTCACACTTGTATTCGAGCATCCGCAGGAATGTTCCCCACGCCGCGCCTGCTCGATTCCGTGAGTTTCCGGGTAGTTCAACCAACCCTTTCGCGTCCAAGTCCTCCGAAGCTACCAAATCGTACTCGGTAGCGTAGTAGTTCGACAACTTGTGGAGGAAGTCACGACGCTTTCGCTTGAGGTCAGCGTGGCGTTGGGCCACGACTCGGCGTTGTTTTTCCCAATTCGCAGAGCCGTGTTCCTTTCGTGAGAGGGCACGTTGTGCCCGTTCTAAGCGTTCGCGCTCGTCCGAGAAGTCAGGGGATTCGACCGCCGTTCCGTCCGTGTCGTGAGCGTACTTGAGAATCCCAACGTCGATGCCGACGCATTTCTCGGGATTCTCGGGCTTCTGCGGCGGGTCGTCGGGCGTTTCGATGCCGAGGATGGCGTACCACTTCCCGGTTGGTTCCTGCTTGATTGTGACCGTCTTGATTTCGGCGTCGTCGGGCAGGTCGCGGTGGAAGGTGAGCGGGATTTCCCCGAGTTTCGAGAGCCACAGTCGAGTCCGACCGCTCGTGTTTTTGAGCTTGAAGCCGGATTGACTGTACGTGAAACTCTGGTACTCGCCCGGAGCCTTCCAGTTGAGAGTACCGACGTGGTAGCCGTTCTCTTTGTGACCGCGAAGCGTCGAGAGGTTGTCGTATAATCGCTGAACGACTTTCTGAAGAACCTTCGAGTGAACTTGTTTCAGGTCGTTCCACCACTTCTTGAGACTCGGTAGGAGTTTCTGTTCGCTGTATGCCGAAGTGTTGTCGGTTCGGTTGAGTCGGTGGAGGAAGTGGTTGTAGACCTGTCTACAGGTATCAACAGTCCACGCTAACTGGTCTTCGAGAGCGTCGGACGGTCGCAGCCGATACCTGTAGTTGTAGTTCATCTATGAGCGTTCTTCGATGAGTTCGTCAAGTTTCTCTTGGACGAACGACGAGAGGTTAAGATGGTTCTCCTCAACCCACTTGGCTTGGTCGTCGCGGATAGAGATGTTCTTGCGTGTTGCCACAACACAAAATACACAATATACGCAAATAATGGTTGCGATTGCGTGAGCCTGTGGGCCAAGCGTCGAACGTGCTTGAGAACTGTGCGCCGCTGTATCCCCTCCCTACTCGCTCCCTTCGGTCGCTCCTTGAGGAAGGGGCCTTAGCGCCTCAATTCAGGTAAACTGCCCCGGGGTCAAGTGGTTCGAAAGATATCGGCTCTTATTGGCGGTGTCAACAATCCTACCCTACTTCGCTCACTGCAGAGGAACCTGGTCAGCTGCTCAGTTGTTCGAGGGCAGCAACGATGTCGGTGAGGTCAAACGGCCGTGTTTAATCACTTGACTGCGTCGGATTAGGTCACCAGAATGACGGCGTTGAAGCGAGAGACAGCGTAATGTGCCCACGCTAATCTCCCGCTTCACTGAACGAGTTACCTTCGCAGTGAAAAGAGTTGCCGATGATTGGGACGAACCTGCCGCCCCGGAACGGGGCGGCGGGTTCACTGATGCAGCGATGATATCCCTCCACTGTCTCCGGATTTACCTCAACACGACATACCGAATGACGATTGATCTGCTGATGGAGATGCCGCAAATATGCCGGGAGATCGGCCTTGAACCGGCCGATCTCCCTGATCATTCGACGTTATGTCTCGCATTCGATAGAATCGAGATGGAGATCTGCCGGACGCTCTTGGCACAATCAGCACAGCTGCACAACACCGGCTCAATTGGAGCGATTGATGCGACATACTTCGAGCGCTCGCCTGCGAGCCGCTCGTACTGCAATAAGACAAAGTACGACGTACAAGATCTCAAGGCGACGAAACTCGTTGATACAGAGACGAACGTTATCCTCGATTTGCACTGCACAACCACCAGAGATGGGAGTGATGCCGACATCTGCAAGCAACTCGCCCGCAAGCACGCGGGCGAGTTGCAGGCTCTTACCGCCGACAAAGGCTACGATTGCACGTGGTTACGCGAATATCTCCGAGAAGACATCGGTGTGCGTCCACTGATCAAGCACTGCATCAACAAGCCCTACGATCACGCCCACAACGCCCGTATTGACGACGATCTCTACCACCAACGCTCCATGTCAGAAAGCGTCTTCTCAGCGGTCAAGCGCTCGCTGGGCGTCGCCCTGCGAGCACGTATCTGGTATCGAGAATTCCGTGAACTCGCGCTGATGTGTGCAGTCTATAACATCAAGAAGGCCGCAGAACAGGAGATTCCGATCCCTTCAGGCGATTAAACACGGCCGGTCAAACAGACGGAGGTCATCGCGCTCGGTTACAGCCTCCTCGACAGATCGTTTGAAGCCCGACCGGCTGAATAAGGCAAATTCAAACGTCGGATCATACAGCAGCCGCGTGATGTTTGTGCCAAGATCCTGCGATGGATCTAGCGGACTGAGATATCGAGGGGCTCCTCCGAGAATTCCATAGACGAACACCCGTTCTTCGGGGTCGTATGTCGGCACGAACTCAGTGATCGCGTGAACGGTAGTTGCGTGAGTTTAAATTATCTCCAGTAAGTCACCGGGATCGTCTCCAATGATATCGGCCAAGCCATATGTCGTAATCGAGTCTGTGTATCCCTGCGCTCGAACTGCATTTTCGATTCCTTTCTTTGCTGGCTGATCGTCGGTAAGCACGATGACACCCATCGTTGAGCGGTCTCTAACGTACTGAATGGCCAACCCTGCCAGTATTCCATCTGTTTTCTCGACCTCGTGTTCGGATCGGCCGGTTTCACTTGCGATGGTTCGTCTGGCAATATCGCTCGCTGTGACAGCATCCCCATCAGCTGGAGAGGGTGTATCGATGATTTCGGCCCAGCCCTCCTCAAGTGCCGTCTGGACGCGATCCATCTCTGGGCCGCCGAGCTCACCGATCACGCGCCGAGGGAGTTTGCAGACGACGTCGGCATTCCGCACTGCATTTCGGAATTGCCGATACTGTGGATTCGATGGACGCCCAATCGCGAAGAAGATGTTCGCGTCGACGAGGACATCCTCCTCAGCGGAGAATGGACTGTCGGTACCCATCTAGTAGACTCACCTTTCAGTGTCCGACGATCGTGGCGGGCCGTTTTGGACGGTATCGAGAGTCGGGAGATCCATTTCGTCGTCCACGTCTGGAAACAGATATTCAAAGAATGGATCGTGGTCTCGACCAACGACCAATGCCGGTTTGAGCGCGTAGATGATCATCATCGCTTCTGTCGCCCGAACGTCGATATCAGTGGCGACCATCCGCTGGGTTGTTTTTCCTGCGAAATGGAGTCCGGCACCGCGCAGGGCGGCAATAAGCTTTCCGAGACCGTATCGGTCTATGAAGTACTCAACGTCCTCGTCGATCTCTTGGAGTGAAAGGGCATGAAGAACGGTCGGCGTGATGACGATCGGGGCGTACTGTTCGACGAGGATGACTGGCTCTGCGCTCAACTGTTGGGGACGCGTAGAGTCGTCTCGCTTGATGAGGCCCAGCTCGACCAGTTGATCAACGTACTCGTAGGTCGTCGATTTCGAGAGATCCAGTGCGTCCATGACTTGCGGCGGAGTGACCGGGCCCCAGTAGCAAACATAAATGTAGACGCGGGCGAGTGCAGGGCGGTTGAGTAGTTCGACGACTGTTTCGAGTTGGGAGGCATTCTGGGCCAATGTCTCCGGTTCAAGTGTTTCTTTGTCCATTGTATCGATCGGTGGTGGATCTGAGGTGTCGATTCCGCCATCCGGACGAACATGATCGCGAGCAGGTGTCATATGCTCAGTTCGAAGTCTGTGTACTTCATACTAGTGGTGGTTTCTCAGCCGAAATCATAGTCGCAGGCTTCCGCCCCGACATACTCGTCGCGTCCAGTTCGATCCGGGACATAACAGGGTGGGTCGGTCGGTCGCTCAAAAGCAGGCCCACTGAGATGATCTGGATAATCGTCGACTGCGTGGCGGCGGAGCATCACTGCTATTGACGATCGAAACGAGAACAGATCGCGTTCATGTCTGTGACTGAGGGTTCCACGCGGTGGTCGGAGTTTTGTCAGTGGTGGCAGTCGATCTTTGAGGAGATCATCATGCGTGAGTAGTCGAACATCGTAGACCTGTGCCAGCTTCCAGGCGCGGTCGGTGAGGTACGTGGTGTGACAGAGTACCGGCATTGCACTGCCGATGTGCGCCAACAGACAGAGTCTGATGATCGTTTCCTCACCAATCGGTCTGTTCGCCCAGTCTTTGCACTCACAGACGAGATAATCGCTCGGCTCACCGCGATGAGAGTCTCGTTTGGCGACCACATCGGCGGTCAGTTCGAGCAACTGCTCTCGCTGGGCTGTTAGATAGCCCCACGATTCGAGCGTTTCAGCGAAACAGTTTTGGAGCCACTCACCGTTACCTTGGCCGCGGCCGGGAGTTGTTTCTCTGGGTGGCTCCGTTTTGTCGTCGGGATCAGTAGTGTCAGTCATTGGTTGGGTTGGCAGTGGGTGTGGTCGGGTTGTTCAGATGGGTGTTCTTAGAATGACGCTGGGTGTGGGGATTGATGCCTGCCTTACACACGGATGGAGTGATCTCGGGGGAGCAACCAGTGGAATCAGTCACCGTATTGTCGGTCGAAAGCACCACCGGGTCGTTGAGACAGGGCTGGTGCTGTTGGCGTGAACTGAACGACCGCATGCCAACGGTCGCAAGCACTCGATAGAGTGGTGGGTGTGGTTGCTGCGGTGGTTTCAGCCGACAGTCTGGACAGTACCACGCTGTGGGTTGCCAAGTAGTGTGTTGTGGGGGTGTCTGTTCGACAACGATCTGACTGCCTTCTTGGAGTGTCTCGCCACACGCTTGGCAGGTGACTGGTGTGTTGGTCGGAAGCGGTTGGCCATCAAGAACTGCTGGGAGCGACGCTGTGACCGTTAGGGGTGCGTTGGATGTGGATTTCGGTGGAGCTCCCTGCCAGCCGGCGGTATCGTCGGTAGCCGTTGTGATTTGTTGGTAAAGTGTTTTGATAGATTGAGAGTGGTCTACCGTCAGTGGTTCGGCTGAATCATCGCGGTTGGATTGGTCGGTAGTGATTTTACGACCAGTTGTCGTTGCTGCGGCAGAGACAAGGTGAAGTCGAGGGGCAAACAGGACGGGCGATGACTGTTGGATGGTGTGGTTACTGCAGCGGCCGATCCGGCCGTCGATAATGAGTTCGTTGACGCCGAGTGTGAAGAGAGTGGTTAGGTCTTCGTTGTGATTACTGCAGCGACACTGGCCGATGGCGTACCTTCCTCGCTCGGCTGGACAGTAGAGGTACAACGTGATTTGATCGCCTTCATTCAGTGTCTCCTTGCAGATCTGGCAGCCCGCTTCGTCTCCAGCGAGCGATTTCAAATTAATGCCTGATAATGTCTGTTCTAGTTTTAATTCGATACTGTCTTGGAATCTCGAGGTAGATGTTCTCATGGTTCTCGTTGGAACGGGAACCGAGTCCTAGTGTCTCAGCACTAGGGCACTTCTTCGTGGTTAGTGCCTGAGTGGACTCGGCTTTCACCCATTAGTTGAATGTCTAATGGTAAATGCCTTTGGCTTATCGACTAATGGTGTTAGTCCAGCAACCCTATGTGGTGCAACAATAATAGAAATACCATGGCCGAGAGAGGACGAGACGAAGAAAGTGGAAAATTTACCGAGGAATACCCAGAAGAAGATTTCATCAAGGCCCTGAAAGAACTCGAATCATCTGGTACGACTGATATTGCAGAATTTGTAGGCTGTGACCGCCGTACGGCATATCTTAAGCTCAACTCTCTTGAAGAAGTGGGTAAGGTAGAAAGCAAAAAAATTGGAAATGCGCTGCTGTGGGAGCTTACAATGGAGTCTGTCTGATCCAGCGTTTCTCGACTAATTTAGCTGATCTACTCCTTGCTATATTGAAGAAGTGTGCTTTGTGCTACTGCTCACAAAACGCGAATCCTTGCAGTCTGGGAACACTCACACCCCACTGGTTCCGCTGTTAGCATAACAGGTCTTGCGGTCTGAGGAGCACTCACACCCCACTGGTTCCGCTGTTAGCATCATATATTGCTCCACAAACCTCTCGAACACACTCAACTAATTTGATTGACACAATCGTGCCGGAATAACTCTATCAGAGGCAGCCGCGAATGGTTGCGGAAGTCGGCGTTGATGTCGGGATAGCTGAACCCGTGCGCATAGATGAACATCAACACCGTATTCCTCGCTGCCGATGTTGATCTCGGCCTCAACAGCACATCTTTTCCAGAAGAAAGCCGACATTAAAGAAGGCATCTCAGACGAGTAGATTTTGTGTGGCCGTTATTGCTTGTGGTTGACGAGACACCCGCCGACACATCTTTCTTAGCGAGCGTTTTGGGTACTGGCGTTCGACCTTTGTTGGTGTGTGATTGCCAGAGATCGTACGCCGCATGATCTCAAACGACCTCTTTGTTTCCACTAACAGCGGAAGTAGTGGGGTGGAGAATATATAAAAGAGTGATAACAGCGGAAACAGCGGAACCAATTGTTTTATATATTTCGTATGAGTTGATATTATTATGGGCGACTTCTCGTTCGTGCCGAACAACTCCATCTTCAAGAATCGAGAGGCACTCCTTGAGGAGTGGACACCGGATGATCTCGTTGGTCGCGATGAAGAACTCAGCCAGTACCACGCTGCTCTCCAACCAGTTATCAACAAGGAAACGCCTTCGAACATCTTTCTCTACGGAAAAAGTGGAGTTGGAAAGACGGCAGCTACGCGGTACCTTCTCCGTACCCTTCAAGCCGACGCTACAAACGTACCAGAACTTGCGCTTACGATGATTGAGGTCAACTGCGATGGGCTAAATACATCCTACCAAGTGGCCGTAAAACTCGTCAACGAACTCCGAGATCCCGGACGACAGATTTCAAACACAGGATATCCTCAGGCAAGTGTCTATGAGTTTCTCTTCGATGAACTCGATGCCTGTGGCGGAACAGTGCTCATTGTCCTCGATGAAGTTGATCACATTGAGGACGATTCACTACTCTACAAACTGCCGCGCGCTCGTTCGAACGGAGATATCACCGATGCAAAACTTGGCGTAATCGGTATCTCGAATGATCTTGATTTCCGGAACCAACTGTCATCGAAGGTTCGGTCATCGCTCTGTGAAAAAGAGGTCTCGTTCAGTGCTTACAATGCCGATGAGCTCCGGCTCGTACTTGAACAACGCGAACGTGTCGCGTTTCAGGAGGACGTTCTCGAAGGCGGGGTCATCTCAATGTGTGCGGCTTACGGTGCCAAGGACTCCGGTGATGCACGGAAGGCATTGGATCTACTGTTGGAGGCCGGTGATGTCGCAAGGGAGAACGGATCAGATACAGTGACTGAAGCACATGTCGAAGACGCTCGTGAACGCGTCCAGACAGACCAAGTGGTGGAAGGTATACAGAACTATTCTGAGCACGGAAAGCTCGTATTGTACGCACTAATGCTACTCCATGAACGCGGTGAGACGCCAGCACGGACACGGGAGGTCGTGGATACATATCGAGATGTGGCCCATTCAGAAGGAGTGAATCCCGTTTCGGAGCGATCGGTACGTGACTACATCGGTGAATTAGCGCAGCTGGGGATCGCCAGTTCGGCTGAGCACAATCGAGGGAAAAGCGGTGGAAAGTACAAGGAACATCGGTTGGAGCAGTCTGTTTCTGCGATCCGAAGTGGATTGTCGACGTTGTTGGACACAGATTAGGTTTATTACTTCGTTGGTTTTGTGATTTAAGATCAGTACCTAGTGTGGCCTAACAGCGGAAGTGGTGGGGTGAGGGTGTGGCTGTTCGTCTGGGTGGAGAAAATATTGGGAGCTGAATACTGATCTCGAAGCTACGGTTGAGGTACTTAATTCGATTGATCGGCTTGATGGAGTGGTCGGGCTGGTGGATTAGTTCGCGACACACCCGGGGGTGTGGGTTAGTGATTAACTACATTAAGACCGAAATGACAGGTCTCTAATTTGGAGCTATACAGATTAGGACTCTCTAAGCAAAAACGCATGACGTGAGTTGATTAGGAGACCTAACACCGGCTGATAATAAGAATAAGAAGAAGAGGAACAATATACTTCATTGCCTGTGGAGACGGATGCTTCAAGCAAAACCCAAACAGAGCCATGACACTTTCCGCCAGGAGTAGAACCACCCAGAGGGGTCGCCGTTCAGACGCTGGAGTATCACTATCCCATCCACCCGGAAAGTGCTAATAACAGATGTCGCCAGTTTATGTTGTTGAGTTCCGCCTACCGAACTGCTTCCAATCAACCGTTGTTCCAGTTGAGTCAGGAGCTCCATTCACCAGCCGCTGACAATCTGGCCGACCGATCGACCGCCTCGGATGCAATCTCTAACGGTTGAGTTAGTGAATCACAATTGTGCCTACATGTATCACGCGGGTCACGGCGAATGCCACGGGGCTTGATCCTGAAGGGAGTCAGCAAGCAAGTCCAACTGGGTGAGTGGCTGTACCACTCAATACACTCTGTTGGTGGTTGCTTGGATGGTGCTGTAGCCTGCAACCTCAACGGCCTCCGGGTTAACCTCCGAGGTATCCGCCTTGATTGCTGATGAACTCCTGTTTGATAGAGCCAATCGCGATATCTGGAATCTCCAAGAACGCTGGACAGCCCGGACTCGCGAATCCTGTTTCTCGATTCTCGACTGGTGGCGTTTGGTGTGTCTGTCTGATAGCTTGGAACGAGAGAGCATAAACTGGGCCGACATAACAGAATAGGTATCTTATTAAATTCCTGTTAAGATGTTCCAACACACCAACCAGCAGGCGTCGCCAAGGCTGGTATTCTCCCTGGCGCCGAACGCAACGCCGAAACCCTGCCAGCGGTACCCTTGGCTATCGCTGCTCGCAGTTGTTTTTAGTCCCTGTCTGTTTGTTCTTTTGAGTATTGGTTGTTACACCTCCTTCTTATCCTTATTATCAGCCGGTATTTGGGTCTCCTAATCAACTCCCATCTGTTGATTTGAACCACAGTGCCCCTCATCGCTATGAGTGGTAACTGAAAGCCATTCATCTACCCTTTAATTTAGGATGTCTAACAAATATAAGTGGATGCCTCAACTGTCTCGGGAATGCCAAGTGTTCTGACACCTGTCGGAACCGCGGAGCGAACGGGTGGGATTCAAGTGGACACATCAACAGCGAGGTACAGCTGACGGCCACTGGATTTCTCACGAGACACGCATTAGTATACGTATACTTATACAAACTTCCCAGGGTCGCTAACGGTTCACAACCGAACTACAATTGACCGGGAACCGAGGGTCGGGCAGCGACGAAGCCGAAATCTGATAGATGGACTCTTTCGCGTTCACGTTGAAAAAGAAGACCACCTTTTCACCCCAGTCCCAGCCAGTACTCGACACACTCAATCAGGAGGATACAGCCACCGGCAGTCGGGGACTGTTGATGCACTCTCCTCAAGGGAGTGGTCATAGACCATGTTGTACCCTTGTTTGAATGCTGCCGTCGGATCTGACAGCGGTGTGGTGCCCTCGTGAGCGTAATACCACGTCGAAAACAGCGACACAGCGTCCTCAAGTGCAACGGTCTGTCCGTGAGCGTGGGTCAGATACTGGTTGATGAACGCTGCCGCGGCCTGTTGCTCTTCGGTGGCTGCTTCCTGATGCTCCCAGGTGGGTGTTGGTCGGTGTTCGACAAATCCCTCAGTATTGACGAGTATCGTCGTGTCTCTGAGCCCACTGGCCACATGCGGAAGCCACACCGGTGTTCGGATCGCGTATACCTCTTCTGGCTGTATGGGTTGCGTTTCGGAAGCGTCGGCGGTGGGCGTCTTGTCAGCATCTTCGATAGAGGTCTGGTATTTCGGAGGGAGTTCATCCAGCAGTGCGGTCGAAAGCGCGGCGTCCGATAGTGGTTGTGACGGTAAGTTAGATAGGGGGAACGACACACATATTTCGTCGTCGTGTATACAGTATACCGTTCCATCCGGGAAGACATACCACTCTTCGGGCCCGGCGCTAGGCGGGTGGACAGCTTGGTGTGTCTCGTTGGATATCGGCTTGGAGCTTCGATACAACCGAACACCGCCGTCGGCAGTGCGGTAATCATAGGGCTCTTGCAGCCACGTACTAACCTGACTGGCAGTGTCGGAGTTCTCGGTAACGATGGTGAGTGCGTCGATCTCAGGGGTTCGGTGCGTTACTGCGGCAGCGGCCACGACACTCGTTGGCGTCAGCGACTCATCGCCGACAAGCACAGACGACGTGGTTCCATCCGGCGTGGTCGCTTTGAATCTCAGTTCGGGCGGCCCAGTACTGATCGACTCTAGATCGTCGCCGCGCTCAAGCAGCCGGATGGCCGTCGTCTGGACGAACGGGTCGGGTGACTGGTCGGTCGAATCAGTGGCTGTAGCTGTGCTGTCGGCGGCTGTCCCACAGAGCTCTCGACTTTGAGCGACAGCCGGTGATTCTGTACCCCATTTTGTTGTAGGCGGCGGTAAGGTAGCTGCAATGGTGTTTGTATTCTCGCTGTGGGTGCGTAGCTCACGAAAGCTTTCGTGGGTCTCGACAAACGGTTCGAGGCGACCAGGAGCGTGACGCCACGCTGATTGGGGATAAAACACTGCCGGCAGACCACAGAATCTGGGCAACTGCTCGGAGTTGATCGTGAGCCACGGATCGATATTCAACTTCTGGTAGGTATTCTGCAGTGGTTCGTCATCCCTGTTGACCGTTGTGCTGTTGAGATACTCCTGTGGTTTTCGTGCGAGTGTGATCGCCAATTCGGCCGCGGCGGCAGCCCCTTCGTCGGACGGCAACTCATACCGTGGCGTGGCTGTGTGACCGCCAGTAGCCGGTGAGGTATACTCACAACCATACTGCGTGGGGAGTTCAAAGGTCGTTGTCAACGGTTTCCCACCGAAGGGTGCAGCCAGCGATGGCCAATCGGCCGCCATCTGATACTGAGTGAACTCTTCGCGGGTCCAATAGCGCGCTGTCGGTGCATAATCGATCCACCACACCGAGACTTCAAGACCACTCCCGAGAATCTTGCGAACGCTGACTTTCAGGATCGATGGCTCCGCTCGGGTCAAGTTTTCCACGATGAATCGTCGCAGCGGAGATGCCCCCGACTCGACGCTGCCCCCGTCCCACGATGCCAAATCCTCACGTGTGGTGAGCAGTCGATGTGTCGGGGCTGGTGTGGTTCCAAGTGGTGCGAGATCAACCGTGGTGAGAACGACGCTGACAGATGGTGGGAGCTCTCGCGCTGCATCGTGGCCAAACGGCCGCAGATACTCTTCTCGGTCGCCGCCACTCTCGGGGGGTTCGACAGTGACATACTGTGACAGCTGCTGGCGTCCAGGGACGGTATACCATTCGACAGCAGTGCATGACTGCTCGAAGAGGACATCGTGACACAGCCGTGCAAGTGGCCGACACAACGGCTTGTCGAGGATCAACTCTGTGTTGTCGGCGATTGTTTTCTCTTTGTCTCCAAACCGCGTCAGTTGGATGGCTTTGAAGCTTCCTGGGTATGACATCGTGGTCACTCGGGGGCTGAGAAGTCCTCACTCTGCGGGATATCTATCTCGGCAGCGATCTCGTCGACGACATCTTTGTTTTTCGGGTAGCAGAAGGCGTACTCATCGAAATATGGATTTCTATTATCGGTACCACCCTTCTTCGCGTCTCTCAGATATTCGGGCAACGTTCGGCCGATAACGCTGTTTTTGGGTGGCTCGATCGGCAGCCACTGCTCGCAGTAGTCGCGGAACTGCTCTTGGAAGCCGCTGTAGGGCAACTTTTCACCCTCGGCTTCGACCACGAACTCATCCAAGAAGTTCTCCATAGCAACTTGGAGTTTGTCGATCGTGCCAGTCTCGACCTCGTATTGGGAGTACCACGATGGCCTGTGGCTGTATTCTTTCAGCTCCTCAGTACCTGCTTCTGTCTCTGTGTCTCTATACATGACGGTGATATTTTGGCCGTAGTGATAATCTGCTGGATGGTGTGGGCGTGTGATCTTTGTCCAGTTCGATCGGAACGCTGAATCGTTGGTGTACTCTTCGATTAGCTCACCGTCTTCATCCTCAATACGGTGGGTGTTGCTGACCTCGCGGTGATAATACTCATACGCACCGTCCGCCAGCGACTCATTCGGTTCGAACAGGAACTCTGTCTCACCGATCTGAAGTCGCTTTGTGCCAGTGGCATCACACTCCCAGATCGCTGTTGTCGTCTGTGACGCGCCTTCGGCGACGGGCGTTCGACCGTCCGAACTGGTGATCGGCTCTTTGCCGTTGTACAGCCAGACGCCAAAATCGGTCTGATCGCGATACGGCGTAAACAGCGGTTTGCAGCCCTTTTTCGCCTTACTCTTGGATTCGTAGACGAAGACTGCGTGCTGATTGCATGCGTAGGCTCGTTCAGCGTTTCTGATTGGCCCAGCCGGTTTAGATATGTTGTGACATTCGGCCTCGACGGGGACGATCTCACTGGCGACGCTCTTGTTCAGGCTGATGATCAGCCCGTCGTCAGTCAGGAGCCACAGATCCGGCAGCGAATCTGCATTTTGATCGGCGATTATGATGCTGTCTCCCTGTTCAGCAAACCAGCGTCTGATAAGTTTGCCAAAGCTTTGATGGCCAACGCTACCTTCGTTGGCCATCTTGGCGGGGCTCTCTGGGGCATTGATCGTTCCGATGCCCTTGGACTGTTTGAGATCTTTTATCTCACGGACGACGTTGCGTGTGTCGAATTCTGGGGCAGCACGCTCACGGAGAAGCTTCCATGGGTTATATTCCATCCGCAGTGGCACGCATTTTGCAAACAGGTTGAGCTGTGCTGGATCGATCTCAAACCAGCTGTATTTGTCGTGCTGTTTGTATTTTTTCACATTGTGGCTGGCATTGCCACTCAGGAGTCCGACGTGTTCTGTTTTACCAATGACTAGTTTTTGCAGTTCGTCGGCTTCATTTTTGATATGATAGCGCGTGCGGTATTGGTTTTGTGTGACAAAATTGTACTCTACCGTTGCGTCTATAGTGCCATCGACGCGCTCGTCAAATTCTGTCTCGAGTACTTCCTCGGTATCGAGTTGATGATTCGAGGTCAGGTTGAGATACTTGTATTCATTAGCGAGATCAACTGGTGTTCCCTTCTCGGCGAGTTCGGCAAATCCGCCATCGCCAGCGTAGGTATACTGCGGATCATAAGGGGCCAACCGGATCGATCCCTCGTAGTTGTTCGTGCCACCGCTGCCGCCGACGATGAACTGATAGATGTATGGCTCGTGATTTTCCTTTAGCGATTTGAGAATCTTTTCGAGTGGATTCCGATCCAGTTTCGACTCGTGTCCGATCTGGTTGTCCTCGTGCAGCAGCAGGCGTGAGGTCGAGACGTGAGATATGCCAACCGGATCGAGATTCAGCGTTCCTGTTTCAATCCCCAAACGATCAGTATGCGACTTCGCTGCGTCGATAACGTCAGTCTGTACGCTCTGATGTACTCCCTCGATAAACGATGAGATCTCTGTTTGCCCAACTGAGCGACCATCAATACCACGCGGCACTGGATCTATGACGATAGCGAATCCTATCGGCGAGGGATACATCAGGATCTCTATTTCGGCGACATTGCTATCCGGCTGCACCTCCTTGATAATCTGTACAAGCGCGCCATCAATTGTATCACGGAAATCTACCTCACCGATTTGTTCCGGTGGTACAATCAGTCTGACTACATTGGTTCGCCGCCGACCCGGCACTCCAGCACCGAAGACTGTCGTAATATTCTGACTGTATGTGGGCGGGATCCCCAGCGTATCTGTCAGGTCTTTCTCCTCTGTGTCATTTTGTGGAGTCTTATCAGATACCGGTGTATTGTCCGTCGACATCGTCAGTGGTTCTCCTCAGCCAATTTGAATCTGTGCGCACCTGCGAGTAAGTTTGATACACTCGCTATGAGATTTTGGGATGGCATATCACACCGCCATCGGGCGTCCGTTATTTTGAGCATACTCCACACGCTCCTACGGCGGGTATGGATGTGGGAGTAACTGAAATTCGTCAATTGCAATCCCTGAACTGACTCTCGAATTTGAGAAAAATATATATACTACCTCGAATAAGCGATGAAGCTATTTGGATAGTTATATTTTTATTTGACTATTGGTGATTGGTTAATGTGGTCTCTGCACAAGACTCTCGTGATCGTCTACTGGAGAAAGCTCCAGTCCTCGCTGCGCGACTCAATGATCATAATGTAAGTCTGCTTAAAGATCCAGACGAATATACCCTCGCCCATGAGATGTTGATCCAATATTCAAATGGTACAACGACATTTACTCAGTCGGAGCTGCAGCGCTGTGTGGATTGGAGTGTTACCCCCGAAACTCTTCAAGAACGGCTTGAAACGCTTGAAACAGTCGGGTTCATTATCATTTCTCGCGATGGGAGAGAACACACGTACACAATCAAGGAACCACTTGAGTTATGGCTTGATGATTCACCAATCACAGATCTACCAGTAGTTGCATCTTCCGAGGTGGTCACGCCGGTACGGTCTACTGCTGAAAATTCACACTCGAATCCGGGTGTTTCAGTTGGACCATTTAGGTTGCTGAGCCAACCCCAGAGCGATTGACGGCATATCAGAAGAAGTGGGCGACGAGATCCGTATTGTCTATGATTGCCGGGCTTTTGTTGCTAAATTTCGATTCGACTCCTTGGCTTTGGCTTGCGGTGATTTTGTTCGTCATTGGACTCGTTTACGGGTCAATGACTGCAGCTACGTTCACTGCCAGACAGCTTCAAGATCTTCGTTCAAGACACTCGATGTCTAAGTTGTAGTCCCAATCGTTCTATGAAAACCCGTGTTATCTCATACTGTCGAGTCCCGCCGTGACCTCTCCCACAGCCGGTAGGCTGTCAGAACATGTCTGTGGTGCGGTTGCGGGCTGGCCAACATCAGCAGAGATCGCCTTGTTCCCCTCCTACCAAGTCAGCCCTTCATAGACGATCCCGTCGCGCCGATCGATAGCATGCCGACCGTCGATAACGACCGGTGTCGCCATGGTGTCGAACTCGTCGTCGAGGTCGGCGATCTCCGGCCAGTCGGTGACGACGAGTGCGGCCGACGCGTCATCGAGTGCAGCCTCTGGTGAGTCGGCGTACTCGATATCAGGGAACCGCTCGCGCATGTTCTCCGTTGCGACCGGATCGTAGGCGACGACGTTCGCGCCACGCTCGTTCAGCCCCTCGATCACCGGAATTGCTCGGGAGTTCCGGATATCGTCGGTGCCGGGCTTGAACGAGAGTCCGAGGACGGCAACGCGCTTGCCGGCGACATCGACATGACTGTCGAGCAGCGAGAGGAGACGATCCGGCTGTCGGTCGTTGATCTCGGTTGCAGCGTCAAGCATACTCGGTTCGTACCCCTGCTGGCGGGCTGCAAACTTTATTGCAGCAGTATCTTTTGGAAAACAACTCCCGCCCCAGCCGAGCCCACTCCGGAGAAATCGGTCGCTAATGCGATCGTCGAGGCCGATTGCGTCGGCGACTTCGTAGGCGTCGACGCCGTACTCCTTACAGATGTTCCCGATGTCGTTGATGAGGCTGACCTTCGCTGCGAGAAAGCCGTTGTTGGCGTATTTGATCATTTCGGCTTCCTCGATGCCGGTCTCGACGACCGGCGCGCTGGTTTCCTCGATGAGCGGCTCGAAGACGGCATGTAGGGTTTCGCGTGGCGTGTCGCTCTCGGTTCCGAAGACGACCTTATCCGGGTTGAGGAAGTCCTCGACAGCTGTTCCCTCTCGGAGGAACTCTGGGTTCATTGCGACGTGGAGGTCGTCGCCAAGTGTTTTACCCGAGGCGGCTTCGAGGATCGGAGCAAGCGTTTCGTTCGTTGTCGTCGGAATGACCGTGCTTTTTGTGACGACAACGTGGTCGTCGATTTTCTCCTGTAGCGTTTCGCCGAGCGTTTCGGCGGCGGCTTCGATGATCGAAGTGTCGATGCTGCCGTCCTCACGGGATGGCGTCGGCAGTGCGAGGAATGTGATCTCAGTGTCGAGTACGTCGTCGTAGGCCGTTGTTGCGGTGAGCGTGTCGCCGCCATGGGTGGCAATTAAGTCGTCGAGTCCCGGTTCGTGGATCGGCGACTCGCCGCTGTTGATCGCCGAAACAATCTCCTCATCGATATCGACGTTGACGACTTCGTGGCCTAAGTCGGCGAAACACGCGGCGATTGTCGTGCCGACGTAGCCGCTGCCGATAATACTGATTCGCATTAGCGGAGACCTGTACGCCGGCCGTAGTCAACCTTTGGTTCACGTAACTCTGCCGACGCCCGCGTGCTATCGTGCTCGTTGTGTATTATCGGTGATGAAAAGGGATATACAGATGCACGGTGTCTGATAGGACACAATGAAAGCAGTCGTGCTGGCGGCTGGCGAAGGAACGCGTCTTCGGCCGCTGACCGAAGACAAACCGAAGGGAATGGTCGAAGTCAACGGCCAACCCATCCTAACGCACTGTTTCGACCAACTTGTCGAGTTGGGTGCCGACGAACTCGTTGTCGTTGTCGGCTATCTCAAAGAGCGGATCATCGACCACTACGGCGACGAGTATGAGGGCGTGCCGATCACCTACACCCACCAGCGTGAACAGAACGGGCTGGCCCACGCGTTGCTTTCCGTTGAGGAACACATCGACGACGACTTCATGCTCATGCTCGGCGACAACATTTTCAATGCGAATCTTGAGGACGTTGTTCGTCGCCAGCGCGAGGATCGAGCCGATGCGGCGTTCCTCGTCGAGGAAGTACCGTGGGAGGAGGCAAGCCGGTACGGCGTTTGTGACACCAACAAGTACGGTGAGATCACCGATGTCATCGAGAAACCCGATGACCCGCCGTCGAACCTTGTGATGACCGGATTCTACACCTTCACGCCGGAAATCTTCCACGCCTGCCATCTTGTCCAGCCGTCGAACCGCGGCGAATACGAGATCAGCGAGGCTATCGATCTATTGATTCGAAGTGGTCGTACCATTGATGCTATCGAGCTCGAAGGCTGGCGGATCGACGTTGGCTATCCGGAAGATCGAGATAAGGCTGAAGAGCGACTGCAAGCAGCAGACTCCGATCAATCCGTTTCCGCGGACGATTAATCAGGAGCTGACGACTAGCGGTTCGTACCACTCGCGGTTCTGTTCGTACCAGTCGATGAACTCCCCAACCCCCTCACGAATATCACGGCTCGGCTCGTAACCGATCAAATCGTTGGCTTTCGAGATATCTGCGTGGGTGTGTTCGGCATCACCATCGCGGGCCTCGGTATAGTTAATGTCGAGTGTTGGATCTATCTCGTCGCGGACAACCTCCGCGAGCGTGGTAATGTCGATGTTGTCCGTCGAGCCGATGTTCATCGTTTCACCGTCGGCGCTATCATCTGTGAGTAGGCTGTGGTTGGCATCGACGATATCGGCGATATAGGTGAAATCACGTGTCTGGGTGCCGTCGCCGTAGATTTCTGGAGTTTCGCCGCGCATACATCGGGAGACGAAGTTACTGATCGCCATGTTCGGCCGCATACGCGGGCCATAGACGGTGAAATAGCGGAGGGAGACCGTTGGAAGCCCGTAGACCTCGTTGTAGACCCGCATGTAGTGTTCGACGGCGAGTTTTGAGGCACCGTATGGTGAGACAGGCTCGTTCGGGTGGGCCTCGTCGTACGGCAGATACTCGGGTTTGCCGTAGACCGATGACGACGAGGCGTTGACGACACGTGTTACGTCATGTTTGCGGGCGGCTTCGAGGATCGTTTGGGAGCCATTGATGTTGTACTCGGTGACTTTGCTTGGGTTCTCAACGCTCGCCCGAACGCCGGCTTGAGCGGCTTGGTGATAGATGATGTCGATGTCTTCGGTGATCTCGTCGACGAGTTCTTCGTCCGTGGTTGAGCCCTTGATGAACTCGTAGCTGCCGTCGGTTTCGGTCGCTCGTTGTCGGGCAACGTCGATGTTGTGCTCTTTTAGTCCGAGATCGTAAAACGGTTCCAGGATGTCGAGTGTGGTGACATCGTGGCCCGCGTCGACGAAGGAGTCTGCGAGGTGGCCGCCGATGAAGCCGGCTCCGCCGGTGACAAGGATATTCATAGTTTAATGTGTGAGAGAGCAGGAATAGTCGTTACCATCTCCCACCCATCGTTCTCATCCCACCTTGGTGCTGATCTCTTGAATTACTCGACGGTCACGCTTTTCGCGAGATTTCGTGGCTTATCGATCGGTCGACCCAGTTCATCGGCGAGATGATACGAAAACAGCTGGAGTTGGACATTGGCGAGAACTGGCGCCGCTCGTTCGCTCGTCTCCGGGATCATGAGCGTCTCGTCGGCGATCTCGTCGGCTGCGGACTCCCCATCGGTGACGGCGATGACGGGCGCGCCACGGGCCTGGACTTCCTTGATGTTGCCAAGCGTCTTCTGGGCGCGCTCGTCGTCACCGATGACGACCGCGAACACCGGCGTATCAGGTGTGACAAGCGCGAGCGGTCCGTGTTTCAACTCACCCGCTGGGAACCCCTCGGCGTGTTCGTAGCTGATCTCCTTGCATTTGAGCGCGCCTTCCAGGGCGACCGCGACGTTCGTCCCACGACCGATGAAAAAGTAGGCGTCGCTATCGGCGTAGTCGTCGACGAGTGACTCTGCGGCGGAGCTATCGAGAATTGACTGGACATCGTCCGGAAGCCCCCGAAGCGACTCAATCAGCGGTCGGAGGTCACGCTGCCCATCAACAAGTTCCTCGGCCAATAGGTTACAGCCAACGAGCTGCGATGAGAACGTCTTCGTCGCAGCGACGCCGATTTCCGGGCCAGCCCGGATGTAAACTGCGTGGTCACACTCTCGGGCGGCCGTCGAGTTGACGGTATTTGTGAGTGCAAGCGTGGTGACACCGCGGCTCTGGGCATCCCGCAATGCGGCGAGGGTGTCGGCGGTTTCGCCGCTTTGTGTGATCCCGACCACGAGCGTCCCAAGAGAGAGTGGCGGCGGCGACAGCGCGTACTCGCTGGCGAGATACGCTTCTGCGGGAACCCCCGTCTCCCGGAGGATCGAAGCACCGTAGAGGGCTGCGTGGTAGGAGGTTCCGCAGGCGACGAACTGTACCGCGTCCGGTTGGGGGATCTCGTCGACCTCTTCTAAGCTGATGGTTCCTTCAAGCGCGTCAGCACGGCCGGAGAAACACTGCCGGAGCGCGGTCGGCTGTTCGTGGATCTCCTTCAGCATGTAGTGGTCGTAGCCGCTTTTGCCGGTTTCCTCGGCGGTATACGAGACCGTTTCGATGCTGACCTCGACTGGTTCGCGGTCGTCATCGAAGACGGTGTAGCCGTCGGCGTCGGCGCGTACCCGCTGGCCATCTTCGAGATAGATCACGTCCCGCGTGTGTTCGACGAACGCCGGCACGTCGCTGGCGAGATACGTACAGGTGTCGCCGACGCCGACGACAAGCGGTGAGCCCTGTCGGGCGGCGTAGATCGTCTCTTCGCCGTCGATAATGGCGGCGATGGCATAACTCCCATCAAGACGGTCGACCGTCTCGTGAAAGGCGGTTTCGGCGTCGACGCCGTCAGCCAGTCGTTGAGCGATCAGATGGGGAACGACCTCGGTATCAGTGTCACTGCTGAACGTGACGCCCTGAGCTTCGAGTTCGCTTTTGAGTTCGGCGTAGTTTTCGATAATGCCGTTGTGAACAACGGCGACTCGGCCGTTTTCGTCGGTATGCGGATGGGCGTTGCGGTCGGTCGGCGGGCCATGGGTCGACCAGCGCGTGTGGCCGATCCCGTAGGTACCGGTCGGCTCGTTTGCGTTGACGACTTCAGTGAGCGCGTCGAGCTCGCCGGATTTACGCAGCACTTGGAGCTTCGGGCCGAGTGCGATACCTGTTGAATCGTAGCCCCGGTATTCGAGACTTCGGAGGCCATCCATCAGCACGTCAACAGTATCGTCGCTACGACCGATCGACCCGACGATCCCACACATCAGCGCACCACCTCGCTACCGCCGTCGATGCGGCCGCGGGCAACAACGCCGTCGCCGATGGTTGCATCCGGGCCGACAAGCGTCCCGGGTTCGAGCGTCGCGCCGCCGCCGATGTTGACTCGGTCGGCAAGTACGCCGCTGAGATCGATGTCGCTGTACACCGCTCCGTCGAGTACGACTTCGGTTGGGTTTCCGGCGGCCGTGAGTCCAGCACCGATATCACACCCCTGTCCGACAACGAGATCAGTTGCGGTCGTATTGGGGCCGATGGTGGTGTCGGTATCGACGACGACATCGTGGAGCACTGCACCCGCACCGACGGTGGAACTCGATCCGATAGCCGCATATGGGCCGACGACCGCGCCGGCTTCGATCACAGCGTCGCTGTCGACGACGACCGGGCCGACGAGCGTTGCATCAGGATGGATGTGGGCTGTGTCAGCGACATAGCATCCGTCGCTGTCGGCTGCGGGTTCAACCCAGCCACGACCGAGGAGTTCGCGGGACAGCGACAGGAGATCCCACGGATGGGTCGCGTCCATCCAGAAATGGTCGGTTCGGACGCCGGCAACGGTGTGGTTCTCGTCATCGATCAGTGCTTGTAGAGCGTCCGTGATTGGGAGTTCGCCTCTCTCAATCGACAGTGTTTCGATTGCCTCGAAGATCTGCTGGGTGAACGCATAGACCCCCGCATTGAACAGTCTGAACTCCCCACTGGCTGGCTGTTCGATCAAATTCGTTATTTTGTTGCCGTCGAGGGTGACCGCGCCGTAGTCGACCGCTTCTGGGCCTTCGACGACCGCCATCGTCGCCGTGTCCACGTGGGCGTCACCCACGGCCTCGACGATCCGGTGGTCGATAATCTGGTCGCCGTTGACGAGCAGAAACGACTTGTCTGGACCGTCCCGCGCCTGCAGCACGGCATGCCCACTCCCGAGTTGGTTATCCTGTGTGTGGTACGTGATCGGTATCTCGCGGTAGGTCGATCCGAAATGAGATCTGACGCGGTTCGCCTGATAGCCGACGACAAGGTGGATGTCGTCGACACCGGCGTCGATCAGGGCGTTGAGTACGTGTTCAAGGATCGGGCGTGTTCCGGCTGGGAGCATCGGCTTCGGTCGGTTGGCCGTCAAAGGGCGAAGCCGAATACCCTCGCCAGCAGCCAGTACGACCGCCGAGGAAGGCCGTGTGGGTGTCGTAGACGAAGACGCTGACATGCAGCAATATTTGTCTGTTTGGACTTAACATTTGCTTCGACGGCCGCTCATACGAAGCAGGTTGTTGGTCGGATAGAGCCGCCGCTATGAAAGCGTAGCGGGCAAGGGTGACACGATTGCGTCATCGAGTATGTTATGATTCGAAGTGTTTCGTTCGGGGGCTGCTGCCGCTAACTGCTCCAGCAGGTTCGCTGGCATGGTTGCCTCTACTACCCGCACTGCCGCAGTGAATCAGTGATCAACTACGGCAGTTATCGATTATTTCACCGATACCGCTGTAAGGATTGTGGACGTACATTCAACGACAAGACCAGCACGATCTTTGCCCACGCGAAGATCGGCCTCGGGACGCTCCTGTTTGCATTCTACTCATTGCTCAGGTTCAATACGAGCATTCGTCAGTTAGACGCTGAAACCGACGTTTCATACCGTTCACTTCGACAGCGCGTCGAGCATTCGCACGCCGCTGACGCGCCGTTCATCGACACACCACGTGATGACAGACACCACTACAGCAAGCGATTTGGCATCGAATCGAGCTACCGATTGGCCAAGCAGAGCCTCGCTATGACTAGTCCTCGTGACGCTGGGTTGCGGCTGCTGCTTTTTGTTGTAAGTCTCGTCCTCCAGAACAGGTGGCAATATCTTCACTGGAAGTACGTGGCGGCGCCGCGACGCGGCGGCCGCCACCTCTGGGAGTGGTCGTTCATTGAGTTTTGCGAGATGGTACTCCGCGCAGCGTGGACAGTGCTTGGGGTTCGTCGATCTGTACCAACGAATCAAGCACTGGACGAGCGGTTCTTCCGATAGCTATCGCCAGAGTGTGCGACCGTAGTGAGTGGTAACACTGCCGCGTCGGCGGCAGATCGCCGCCGACAGCGACAGCCGAGACCGGAAGACCCTGTTCCCGGCACCTCGGCACTCAGAGAAGTACCGAAACCACCGGTTCAGCATTCGCTACCGGAGACAGACAACTTCTCAATGTGATCGACTGAGTGTAGGTTCAGATGTGGTCTGACTAGTTCCTCGGCTCAACTGGATACAGCTGCTGTAGCTTGATACGAGCGT
>NZ_JABEBY010000023.1:0-33356 GCF_046719765.1 Halonotius sp. F2-221B | reverse complement strand
CTCTCTCTGCTGACCATCTTGAGACCAGTTACGAGCTCCGTTCACAAAAGAAGTACTCATCGCTACAGATGAGCGTAGAAGATAAGATCAATGACTGATATTGGACTCATTTGTGAGGCAGAGATTCCGGAAGGAATGTTCGTCGAGGTTGAGGTGCGAGAAGATATAGATGATGATGGAAAATACGAAAACACGCGGGTTCAACCGTTGAAAGATGGAAAATATATCTATCGGCTGGAGGGATTCCAAGGCAATCAAGGCAACCAATACAGTACCGAAATAAACCTCGGGAGAGATAGAAATGTGTCTCTTAACCCTACACGAGATAATCCTCAACCACCAGCTGTGAAAGCTCCCGAACTGGTTATTATTGGCCCCGCAGAATCTAATGAAACAGATCCTAGAGAGGTTCTGGGCAAATTCCAAGAGGCGCATTTCTTTCTCACAAAAATGAGGTCTGAAGGCATGGAGAACCATCAATACTACCTAAGCGCGTTCTTGGGAGCATTATACTCGATAGATGATTTGCTTAAAAACCGGTGGAAAAAATGGGAAGACTGGGCTGATTCAGAGGCGTCAGCGGATCTCCATCATTACATGATGGATAACCGGCATACTACTGTTCATCTGACTAAACCTTCTCGTGGTCCGGGTCAAGCAATAAGTGGTCAATCTATAAATTGGGAGTTTGGTGGATCTGATGAACCTTCTAGAATCGAGAACTCTTACATCTTTACCGCAGTTCCAAAATCGGTGCTGAAGCAGTATGTCCAAGAAGAGGATTTGATACCAAGCGCAGATGAGGACTCTAAAATTGGAGAATCACCTGCAACACGGGTTCTCCCATCAATTCCGCTGTGTGATTTCTATTTGGGATTAGTTAAAGAGAGGATTTCTGACTGGGCAAAAAATCTTGATGAGGATACATTATCTGTTCTTGATGATGACGTGGCAGATTTGATTACTTGATCTCTCTATTTACAGATGGCTCTTGCCGAAGATAGTGAAACAGGCTTATCAGATTTTAATCAGGAAGGGCAGTGCGAGATAGAACCTCCATATTCAGCACTCCAAAGGCTCCAATATCACAATTCAGATAGTTGTTTCACCAGAGTAGCCAAGAGCCACACAGTTACCGGTGGACGCTTCGAGACACCAGTAGCTGTGTCGGGTAGTCAACAGAGACAGTCTGCGAAAATCAGCCGCTTAGTTGTCGCCGGATTTCGACTGCCAGGCGTAGTCGCGTCGTTTGGCTGATTTGCCGAAGCCACAGGACGAACAGACCTTCTTTTTGCTGTGGTAGGACTTCTCGCCGCAGCGGCGGCATTTGACGTGTGTCGTGGTGTTCTTCTTGCCTTGAGTCGGGGTTCCTGCACCGGTCATAGATTGATCGAAACGACGTTGTCGCCGCGTATAATGGTTGTGTCTTCGACCGCCTCGACGGCGATCTCGTCGACGCCGCCCTCGTCGATGTCGTCGTCGAGGCCGGCCGGTGGGTCCAGCACGACGTTCATATGTTGGTCGTAACCAGCCAGCGTGCCGGTGAACGCCGTCCCGTCTTTCAGCCTGACGGTTACGGCATCCTCCAGTGACGCCTCAAGCACATCGAGGGGTCGTCCACTCATACCCGAACAGGGTTGTGTTTTGGTCTTAAACGTACCGGAACACGGCGTGGTCTCTCTTTGCTGTCTCGCCCCTGACTGGCTTTCGGGTGCCTGCTACGATGCTACATTGAGGGTAGTGTTCAGATAAGCCGTTTTCTGAGGGGATTGGTGTCGAAAGCCCTCGGCTCTCTCGGCTCCCGGGACTCGCTGCGCTCCTCGCTCGCTTCGCTCACTGCGGTGCTTGCGTCGTCCGGGTTCGCCGGGAGAGCCTCGCCCTTTCAGTCTACCAGAAGCGAAGCGTCTGATCGCCCGAAAATCTTCGATTTTCGCAGGCCGCCAGGGCGGCGGTTGATTAATTGGCCGACCCACATGCTTGCTCTGTAGCTAAACACCGTCAGGCTGGGAGCCCCCAGCCTGGCGAGCGACGAGACTTTGCCGCCGCCGGTCGAACAGCAGTTATGGAGGCTTCGGTGCTCGGCGAACTGTTGCCGCGGGGCCGCCGCCGCGAGCAGCCCGCGGTGGAGTTCCCGACCAGCGATCGCGCGATGAGCTATCAGGATTTCTTTACGAACGCCTACAAATCCGGCAACGTGCTGCGGTTTCTCGGCGTTCGGGCGTCGGCGACCGTCGCCATCGAGGCGACACCGGTTCCCGAGCCGTTCCTCGCGTTTCTTGGCGCGGCCCAACTCGGCGCGCAGGCGACCTTCGAGCCGACCGCCGAGGCACGGGTACGGCTCGTCCCGGTCGAACACGAGACCGACTATGATCCCGCCGCCGGGACGAAGCTGGCCGTCTACGGCGGCCCGCCCGAATCACCGGCAACGACCCACTGGGAGCAGGAGGTCTGGAGCGAAAACCCCGGCTTTCCGGAGACCGAGGTCGACCCCGATTCGCCCGTGTTGCTCGCCGACAGCGAGGGCTACAGCCACCGCGAGCTGCTGGCGGCGGCCGAGGATGTCATCAGCGCGCTTGCCCTCGGCGGCGACTCGCGGCTGGCGATCCGGGTGTCGCTGTCGACGCCCGCGGCCATCGTCGGTCTCGTCGCCGCGCTGGCTGCGGAGGCGACGGCGATACTGGTCGGTGAGACTGACCGCGCTGTCGACGCCGATGCCGCGCTGGTCGCTCCGGGTGTGACCGCGCCGGAGTCGGTGGCAGTTGCGGCTGATTCGGTGGGGTTGTGAGCGTCGCGGTCGATTCATCTTCCTGTGATCGCGGGGAACATCTGCAGCCGTCGACTTACTCCTCGTCGTCGTTGGCCGAATCGACCCGCCGGGTTACATCGACGTGGTAGTGTTCGAGGATATCCCGACCGAGCAGCAGCGGGAACTCCATGTGACTGCGGTCTTCGACGCTGGCGGTAACCGTGTGTTGGGTGCCGCCGACGCCGACGACGATATCGACAACCGGGCGGGATCGGCCCTCTTTGACGCTGCCCGACCGAACCGTGATGATATCCTTGATCGGACCGGAACCGATCTCGGTTGCGAGGTGGGTATCGATGCTCGTCCGCGTCGCGCCGGTGTCGGATTTCGCGAAGACCTTTTGGGAGCCGCGCGTCCCGCTGACGACGACCTCCTCGATGTAGCCGATGACCGAAGGCTCGGTTGGGGTTGTCGACCGTTGTTTCGGTAGACAGGCCGGCCTGGAGTCGTCGAGCGTCTCGGCGAGTTCCGCAACCCGGTCGGGGTCGACGCTGCCGCCGCCGCGTTCGATGGCGAGTTTGGCGATGTAGGGGGCCGGACTCCGCCCGGTTGCCTTGAACAGCCCACGGAAGCCCGCAGTCGGGTTGATTTCGAGGACCTGCCACTCGCCGTCGGCGTCGATGAGGTCGACGCCGGCGTAGTCGAGACCAACCACGTCGACCGCACGGCGGGCGATATCGAGGGCCCCCTGTGGCAGGTCGTCGGTCGCGTCTTCGACCTCCCCGCCCAAGGAGACGTTCGTCCGCCACTCGCCGTCGGGCGCATAGCGATACATCGAGCCGATGTGGGTGCCGTCGACGATGTAGACGCGGGTGTCACGCGGGCGACCCTCCCGTTCGACATACTGTTGGAGAAACGCCTGCCGGTCGCCGACGCGCGGGTTGACCGGCTCGGCGAGGTCGACGACCCACGCGCCGCCGCCGTGGGTGCCGATCGCCGTTTTGTACACCGCCTGCTCGCCGAACCGCTCGCGGTCACTGTTGAGCCGGTCGCTGGATAAGGCGAGCAGCCCATCCGGCACCGGAACCCCCGCGTCGGCGAGGGCTGTTGCGGTGGCGAACTTGTGCATCGCTGTCGTCACCGAGTCCGGCGCGTTCAACATCGGATACAGCCGTTCGAACAGGCGGGCAAGCCCGATCTCGTCGGCCGGATGCGTGCTTGTCGACAACAGCAGTCGGTTGGCGATGACGTCGATGTCGGGCTCGATCGTGAGCTCGCCGTCGGTGATCGAGACGGCGATATTCTCACGGCGGAGCCATTCGGCACCGTAGCCCAGTGCCTCGATGGCGTTCAGAATCGCCTTGGTTTCCTTGCTGCTGTGGAGGCCCAGGACGCCGACGGTGAGATCGGCGGGGGAGTCGGCTGGCATACCGCTGTTTTCGGTGCCGATATATTAGTCACTGTGGTCAGGTGGTGTCCCCGGCGGCGGTAGATGTATAGCTACTGGCCGCCCACACCGGGCAATGTCGGACGCAGAGCCGTTCACGTTCAACGGCGGACGGGTCGAACCGGGAGACACACACAGCTTCCGGTATACGATCACCGAAACCTATCTCGGCGATCCCGTCCGGATGCCGGTCACGATCATCAACGGCGGTGAGCCGGGGCCGACAGCCTTCCTCTCGGCGGCGGGCCACGGCGACGAACTCAACGGCGTCGAGGTGGTTCGGGAGGTCGCCCACGAGTGGGATCACGACGACCTCTGTGGGACGTTGGTCTGTCTGCCCGTGTTGAACGTCCCCGGCTTCATCGCCCAACAGCGGTATCTCCCGATCTACGACCGGGATCTCAACCGCTCGTTTCCCGGCGATCCCGAGTCGACGAGCTCGAAACGGATGGCCGACAGCATCTTCCGGAACTTCATCGAGCCCTGCGATCTCGGGATCGACTTTCATACGTCGACGCGGGGTCGGACGAACATGCTCCACGTTCGGGCTGAGATGACCAACGAGGCCACCGCCCGCGTCGCCAACGCGTTCGCGTCGAACGTGATCATCGACAGCGAGGGGCCCGACGGGACGCTGCGCCGGGAGGCGACCGACGCGGGCGTGCCGACGATCACCGTCGAGATGGGCGAAGCCCACCGGTTTCAACGCGAGTTCATCGACCGCGCGCTGGCGGGGACGAAAAGCGTGCTCGCGGAGTTCGGCGTGAAGCCGGCCGCGACGGTCGCCTGGTCCGGCTGGCGAACCGTCGTCGCGGGGGCCGACGAGAAGACGTGGATTCGGGCGGATGCCGGCGGGCTGGTCGAGATGCACGCCACCCGCGGCGACGTGGTTGAGGCGGGCGAGCGGATCGCCACGATCGCAAACCCGTTCAAAACCGACGCCACCACGGTTGAGGCCCCGTTTGCTGGCCTGCTGGTGGGGATCTTGGAGAACCCGCTGGTCTATCCCGGCAATCCGCTGTGTCATCTCGTGCAGTTGGACGAGCGAACGCGCCGGGTGATCGAGCAGACCCGCGAGTAAGTCGCGGGCGGGCCGTCGGCAGCAACACAGCAGAACCGCTGGCGGGCGTCGCCGCAGTCGGTTGGATAGGAGCGTTTTTATTGTTCGGTCGGTTTACGCCGAATGTCGGACGGCACACGCCGTGTGACAGCGCGCGGGTAGCCAAGCTAGGCCAACGGCGCAGCGCTTAGGACGCTGTCTCGTAGGAGTCCGCCGGTTCGAATCCGGTCCCGCGCAGTGAGCGAGCGGAACACCGTGGAGCGAGCGAACGAGCAGGCCGGTTCGAACCAGGGAACGAAGCGAAGCGGAGTGACCGTGGTTCGAATCCGGTTCCGCACAGTCTTTCATATGACCAGACAGCACGATCTCGATACCGTATATTCGCTGCTCGATGATTTAGCGGCGACAGTCGGAGGCATGCGCAGGCTTGGGGATTGTGATGGTCGAATGAACTGGCCTGATCGCGGTATGTACTTCTTTTTTCATCCGGACGAAACCCGCTCCGATACTGACCAGCGACGATTGACACGGATCGGCACCCACGCCGTCTCCGAAGGAAGTAGCACGTCGCTCTGGAATCGACTGCGAACCCACCGTGGCGCACAACGCGGCACATACGAGGGAGGTGGCAACCATCGAGGGTCTGTGTTCAGGAAACGTGTCGGAGAAGCGATCATCGAGAGGGACGATTTGCAAGAGGCGTATCCCGAATGGGGTGTCGGATCAAGTGCTGCCCGAGCGTTGCGAACGGAAGAACTGGATCTGGAACGACGGGTCAGCGAATACATCCGCGAGTTGCCGTTTCTTTGGGTTGCTGTGGATGATGAACCGAGTCCGGAGAGCGACCGCGCCTCTATCGAGCGGAACATGATTGCCCTCGTGAGCAATCTCGATACAGCAGATATCGACCCACGACGAGAGGATTGGTTAGGCCACCACAGCCCAGTCACAGAAATCAAGCAGTCCGGGCTGTGGAACATCAACCACGTTGATGAAGAGTATCACCCCGAGTTCTTGGAGACGTTCGAGAGCTACATCGACAGCATGCCAGGGTTCGCTTAGATCCGGTCGTTGTACCAAGCTAACGTCTCCCCGTACCGACATCCGTCAGTCGGTGTTTCCGTCTCTACGGGCGTCTCCTCAAGTAACGGGAGTAGCTCATCGTAGTAATCGCGCCCAGCGTGAAATACCAGTGTGTTGCCCGAGGTGAGTCGTTTCGCCTGGCGTAGCTGGCTGAATACGGTCTGCGACCACTCGCGTTTCCTGTCAACGGACGCACCGCTCAGCGTTTCGTCATACGGTTCGATTGGTGATCCATCAGGGTCGAGCAGGTGATGTTTCGCCGAAATAATGTACCACCGATCGTGATTCGATTCGACGTACTCGCGTGCTTTTCTGAAGAAGGTAGACTCTTCGTAGAGGTCGGCAGGCTTCATTGCGCGGTCGCGCTTGCTCTTGGTACAGCTCACGAGTCCAATTTCCATCGCTGAAAGGATTCTCAAACGGTAGGCCGAAAATGGTTGTGCGTGAGGAATCGGTAGTCATGCTCCACACTGTCGAGAAATCGTTCTACTCGTCGTCGCGCACACTCGGATGCTGCTGCGGCCCCTCAGGATGCGGCGCGGCGAACCACTCCTGCATCGCCGCCACTGACTCGGCTTCGCGCCCCTCGCGTTCGTCGGCGTCGATCTCCTCACAGCCTGGCGGGAGTTCACGCCCACGGCCTGTGAAGTAACCCTCCGGCGTCACCCAGTCGTGGTAGAACTCCTCGTCGGAATCCTCGATCAGCGTCACGCCGACGGTCGCGCCGTGGCCGGCGACGATGATCGCCTGATGCGGCTGGGCGGCCAGCCGCCCCGCGGCGTAGAGGCCCGCAACGCCTGTCCGGCCGCGGTCGTCGGTGGCGACGAACTCCTTCCCGTGATCCAGAATCTCGACGCCGTCGATGCCGGCGAGGAAGTCGACCGTGTTCTTCGTCGCGGCGACGACGGTGCCAGCGGTGACCTGCCCACCATCCTCGGTTTCGGCGACGAAGCCGCCGTTGGACTGCTGGAGGTCGACGACGCGACCCTCCCGACGGTCGCAGCCGGCGCGGTCGGCCTGCTCGCCCATGAGTTCCAGCAGGCGGTGGCTGTTGACGCCGGCCGGGAAGCCGGGGTAGTTCTCCAGATGGGCGTTTCGGCGGAGGATCGGATCGCCGTCGGTGACCAGCAGCGTGTCCAGTCCGGCACGGGCGGTGAAGATGCCCGCCGACAGACCCGCCGGGCCACCACCAACGATCAGCACGTCGCAGTCACTCTCGCGTGTCATGTTGGCCGAAGCTTTCGTGAACGCGGTGTTATACTCCTCGCTCCACGGTGCCGGCTGAGTCACGAACGAACAGCGACACCGCTCGCTCCAGGGCGGTGGTCTCGAAGTCCGGTTCGACCCCGGGCTCACGCATCCTCCTTCGAATCCCGATCCGAACCGTGGCAGCGTCGTCTACTGGTGAGACAAACTGGCGGTCTGTGGTACGTGCGGTCGACGAAAAGACGTAGAGTGGGAAGTGTGTGACTTCCCGACCTGTTCCGGGCAGGTGTGTTCGACAGTCGCCGTTGTTGACACGGGCGACAACAACCTCTTTTGAAGTGTAACATAAATAAGTAGTGTTCCGAATATCAAACTGAATAACAATGTGTCCCCGACATATTTGGTTCTCTCATCGTCATACACGAGACATGCGCGTCTATTCCGACACAAATTACCGAATCTGAGAATTACAGAGCTATTTTTATTACCATCCCCTCCGAAATCGCAGATACCGTCTGACCATTTCCGGGCAGGCGGAATCCGCCACCTTTCCGGGCAGGCGGGTTCGACAGTCAACAAACGTTGACACTGGTTTGGTAACGCCTTCCCCGTCATTTCTGACGGACGGGCGATTTCGGCGGTGCTCGCTGCTCCGCCATGGCGACAGGATGAGACTCCCCAGCGATGGTTCGTCGCTATTCGTCCCGAACGATTAGCCACACCGCCAGCCCGAGCGCGGTCGCCTCAAAGGTCGCCAGCATGACGAACAGCGTCGTCTGGGAGCCATAGGTGAGCGCCGCGCCCGCCAGCGACGCCCCAAGCGCGCCGATCCCGAAGATAGCGAGATACGTGTAGCCAAACGACAACCCCCGATAGGCCGGCGGCGAGTATTTCGCTATCGTCGCCTGACTCAGCGGCTGGAGGCCGAACAGCGCGAAGCCCAGCGCGGCACTCACCGCCAGCAGCGTCGGCAGCGACCCCGACGCGGGGACGAACAGCAGTGCGATCACAACGAGCAGCGTGAGCATCACCGCCAGCCCGCGCTCCGGTTCGATGGCGTCGGTCAGCCGCCCGCCGACGTACTGGCCGGCGACGCCGACCGCCAGCAGCCCCGCGAAGAGGTACCGCGAGAGATCGAACTCCGCGGCCGCCGGGCTGTCGGCAATCGGCCCGAGCACCGCCGCGGGATCGACCGCAAGCAAGGGATCGAGAAAGTCGCTCAACAGCCCCGGCAGAAAGGTCAACATCCCCCGGTAGTACAGCCCGTTGAACAACACGAGCACGAACACGGTCAGAAAGCCCGCGGTGAACAGCCCCCGGGAGGCGGTGACGAACGTCGCCAGCGAGTCGACATCGGGCACGGTGGTGTCGTCGTCGCTGTCGCTGTCGCTGTCGTTACTCCCGGTTTTCGCGTCGGCGTCGACCGCCGCGGTTTCGTCGAACCCAACGGTCAGCCCGGCAAGGCCGGCGACGAACGCCGGCACGGCGAGGGCGATCACGGCGGTTCGCCACTCCACAGCAACGAGCAGGAGCGCGGTGAGAAACGGCCCGCCGGCGATGCCGACGTTGGCGGCCATCCCGTGGTAGGCGAAGGCCGCCCCGCGCTGGTCGGCCCCCTTGCTGATCAGCGTCAGCCCCGCCGGGTGGTAGACGCTGGCGGCCAGCCCCCACACCGCCAGCGCGACCGCGATGCCGGCAACACCCGGGAGGAGTCCAAGCAGGACGAACGCCGAGCCCATCCCGAAGAGGCAGGCGACGATGAGCCGGCGGGAGCCGAAGCGGTCGACCAACAGCCCGCCGGGCAGCGCGCCGACGCCGAACAGGCCGTAGCCGACGGCGACGACCGTGCCCAGCGTCGCCGAGGTGACCGAAAACTCTGCGAGCCAGACCGTGAGCAGGATCGGCACCGCCAACTCGTAGGTGTGCACCATCGCGTGGCCGGCCATGGTGAATCCGGTGATAGCGCGGTCGTTGGCGTTCATCGGCCACCTCCGACGGGCTGAGATGTCACGGGACACGACAGCTTACGGGCGGTCGTTGAATGCGCTTTTCATTCCACCCCAGGCACTCGTGTCGACAGGTCGTGATCGCTCTCTTTCCGAGGTGCCGGCGCGTCACCGGGCGGTTGCACAGCCATTTCGAACCGCTGGCGTCAGACATACGTCTGACAGTTCCAGTACAGCTTTAAGAATCCAGCCAACATATATACGCTAATGGGTTCCTTTGATGACGTTCTTTCGGACATCATGGCAGATGTCGACAGTGTCTTCCTCTTTTCGCCCAACGGGGCGTTTTACGAGCAGTTCGCCGACGAGGAGCATGTCGTCGTGGTCGCCGGGGAGAACACGGTTGACGCCGAGACGTTCGTCGAACTCCCCATCGAGTTTCCCGATATCAAGGATCGCATCCGGTTTGGGATCGAGGGCGCGATGGAGACCGACCTCGTCGAGGAGGGGAACACGGTCGCCTGCTTCGGATCGATCTTCGACGGCGAGGTCGATTCGGCGGTCAGAGTGCGTGTTAGCGAAGATCTCCGCTCGGGGCTGTATGATCTCTTTACCAACTCCCGGGCCGATCCGAACGTCATCCGCGATGTGTTCGATGTCGCGCTTGAACTCGGCCGGAAAGGCCAGAAAGGCAGCCCGGTCGGCGCGCTGTTCGTCGTCGGCGACGCCGGCAAGGTAATGAACAAATCCCGCCCGCTCTCGTACAACCCCTTCGAGAAATCCCACGTCCATGTCGGCGACCCCATCGTCAACGTGATGCTCAAGGAGTTCTCGCGGCTGGATGGCGCGTTCGTGATCTCGGATTCCGGCAAGATCGTCTCCGCCTACCGCTATCTCGAACCGAGTGCGGAGGGGATCGATATCCCAAAAGGGCTCGGCGCCCGCCACATGGCCGGCGGTGCGATCACCCGCGATACCAACGCGACGGCGATCGTCCTCTCGGAGTCCGATGGCCTCGTGAGAGCGTTCAAGGGCGGGGAGCTCATCCTTGAGCTTGACCCAGAGGAGCACTAACCATGCTGTCGGTGTTACAGTTCGCCGTCCCGGAGTGGCTGGCGGTCATCTCACCGCGGTGGTGGATCGCCGTCGGCATCGTCGTGGTGGGGATCGCTCTCGGCTATCTGACGATGCGTCTCGGCCGGCGGCTGCTCCACCGACTCGGCATCGACGAGGCCGTCGAAGGAACGGCCGTCGAGCGGGCCGCCGGCGAGTACGGCACCTCGACGGTCGGGCTTCTCACCAAGCTGGCGGGCTACTTCGTGATCGTGCTCTCGGTGTTTATCGCCGGCACGTTCACCAACATCCAGTTTGCCGATCTGTTCCTTCGAGCGGCGGCGGTCTTTCTTCCACAACTCGCTGTCGCGTTGCTCATCCTCGTTGTTGGCATCATCATCGGCGACAAGGTTGAGGTGTTGGTCGCCGAACGCCTCCGGGGGATCAAACTCCCCGAGATCGGTGTCATTCCGGCGACCGCCCGCTACAGCGTGCTGTTCGTCGCCACGCTGATCGCGCTCGGACAGATCGGCGTCGCCACCACCGCCTTGATCGTCCTGTTGGGTGCCTACGCCGTCGCCCTGATCGTCTTTACCGCGATCGCCACACAGGAGCTGCTGGCCTCTGGGGCGGTCGGCGTCTACCTCCTGTTGACCGAACCCTACAGCATCGGCGACGAGGTCGCTGTCGCCGGCCAACGCGGGATCGTCCAGGAGATCGATCTCTTCGTGACCCGGATCGACACCGACGGCGAGGAACATATCATCCCCAACCGAACCGTGCTCCGAGACGGGATCGTCCGAATCCAGTGATCACTCGATCGGCTCCCCGAGCAGCTGTTCGGAGGCCGCCTCGGCGTCGCCTTTGCCGATCGCGGAGTTTGCCAGCAGTCGGCCGCCGATCTCGGCGGGGCTGATGACGCGATCCGCGCCGGCGTGCCGAAGCTTGGCGACGTTTTCCCGCTGCATCGCGGCCGCAAGAAGGGTTAGATCGTCGTTGAGCTGGTTGGCGGTGAGGATCGCCAAGGCGTCTTGGGCGTCGTTTTCGGTGGCCGCGATGGCAGCCCGGGCGTCGGCGATCCCAACCTGTTTCAGCGGGGCCTCATCGCTTGGCTCGGCGGTCAGGACGGGAACATCGCGGTCGGTAAGCCGCCGGGCCGCGGCCTCGTTTGTCGTGACGACAGCAAACCCTGTGTCGTCGCCGAGGTGTTCGATGATCGGTTCGGTGAGATCCCCGTAGCCGAGCAGGATCACGTGGTCGTCTAAGAGGTTGAACTGATTTTCTGTCATGCGTCCGAGTGCTTTCGAGAGTTGGGCTTCGATGGCCGGCGTCAACAGGACACCGAGGGCGACGGCGAAGGCGGCGACGTTGACCAACAGCACCGAGACCGAAAACAGCTTGCCGAGTTCGGACGCGGCGGTCACGTCGCCGTAGCCAACGGTGCTGGCGGTGACAATGGTGTAGTAGAAGGCGTCGGTGAGCGTCGTGATCCCGCTGAACTCATCGCGCAGGGCGTAGGCACCGACGGTGCCGTAGGCAATCGCCGTCACGAGGGCGACGCCGGCGGCCAACTGGGTCGGCGACGGCGAAAACGAGCGGTCGAACCGCGAGCGGTTGACGAGCAGCGCGGGGACGGTGAGCACGGAGACGACGACCAACGGGAGCGCGAACGGCGAGACCTGCAAGAGGCCCTGAATCGCCGTCACCGGGAGCAACACGGCCGTCGCATACCAGCCGATGCGGAACCGCTGTCTGAGTGCGTAGGCACCCCCGAGCATCGTAAACCCGGTGAGTGTGCCGGTAAAGCCGACCGCGCGTCGCACCGTTGGCGGGACGAAGCCGGCGAGGTGGCCGTCGACGCCGCCGGTCGAGATGTGGAGCAGCCCGACGATGATCGACAGTATGGCGACGGCAAACGTCAGCAGGATCGACGCCCTGACGCTGATCCACTCCCGTGTTCTCATCGCCCCAGAGTCAGATGGGTGGCTACTAATAGACCCTGGATCGCCACCCGATCAGACGCCCGACTGCGCGGGACGAAACTTTAACCAAACACACTCGCATGGACGGGTATGACCGCGCTTCCGTTCGATATCCTGCTTGGGATCTATCTCGGCGTCCTGACGGGGATCATCCCCGCGTTGGTCTCCGGTGTTCTCGGGTTTCTGTTCAAGTACGTCACCGATGTGTCGATCCCCGGCCTCGGTGTCGTCGTCCTCGCCTTAGCCATCGCCGGCGTCAACGGCGGCCTGCTCGCGCTCAACGATCCGGCGATCCGCTCCTCGGAGAACGCGGCGTCGATCCTCACCGCCATCATCGTCGTGTTGCTGCTTGCACTCTATGCCCACGCCCAGGGCGACAAGCTTGGCGCGTCAGCACCCAAGCGGTTGACGATCAAATCCTTGCGGGATCGAACGCTGAACACCGATGTGATCGAACTCGTCGGCGGCCGGAATCAGGTGCGGCTCACCGTGGTGGGCGAGCCAAGCGACATCGAGGGCTACCCGCCGCTGCCCGCCGACCTCCGCCGGGAGATCGCCGACGGCGAGTGGCCGTTCCCCGCTGATCTTCCCATCGCGGAGCTGGAATCACGGTTTGCCGACCGCCTGCAGTCGGAGTTCGATCTCGCCGACGTGAGCGTCGATCTCGACGAAGCGGCCCGCGCCCGCGTCGCCGCCGCGCCGCCGATGGGCAGCACCTCACGGCGCGTCCCCGCAGGCAAGCGGGCGGTCTCGCTTGCGGCGTTGGTGCCATCCGGGATCGCCCGCGGCGAATCGGTGCGGATCGTCACCTCCGAGACGAGCGTGACCGGAACGGTGATCGCTGCCCGCTCAGGGTCGCCGTCCGGTGGTGCGACAGCCGCCGCGGCGACACCCGCGGGCGACGACGACGCGCTGGCGACAGATGGCGGCGAGGAGCCGCCGGCATCGCTGCCCGCGGCCGCGACGACGACCGGCGGCGAGGGGCGGATCACGGTCGCCGTTTCGCGGTCGGAGGCGACGACGTTGCTGTCGGCGACCGAGCCGCAGGTGGTCGTCTGTTCTCGCGGGACGCGCCGGGAGTTCGAGTTAGTGTCGCTGCTGCGGCGCTCCGGCGTCCAGTTCAAGAAGGTGACTGTCTCCCCCGGCGGCCCGCTTGACGGTCACACGATCGGCGAGGTCGGCGTCCGTGACAGCTACAACGTGTTGGTTCTCGCGGCCAACCACGAGAAGTGGCAGGTCGCTCCGCGCGGCGAGCAGCCGCTATCGGCCGGCGACAAGCTGTATGTCATCGGGACGGGCGAGTCGCTGGATCGGTTTGCGGAGGCCGCAACATGACCGCCGGCGAGACCCTGTGCAGCGTGTTCACAGCCGGCCCGCCGTCGCCGGTGACCTTCGCGGAGCCGACGGCAGCCCTGATCAATCTCCTCATCTACGCCGTCTTGTCGATCGTCGCGACCGGCGGGCTCGCAGTCACCTACCGCTGGTATTTCAAACAGATCGTCCCGGAGGGTGTCTCCGGCTTCGTCGGTGTCTCGGTCGTCGCGCTGTACATTAACACGACCTCCCTCGGCGTCGCCGTCAGCGACATCTCCGTCGATCTCTTCGAGCCGGGCGTCGTCGGTTTCAACATCGTCGCGCTGAGCATCGCTGCGGTCGCCGCGCCGATCGGCCGCCGGCTGGGCGATGCGGCCAGCAGCAACCTGTTTTCGCTGGCCGGCCTCCGGGAGTTCGACGGCGAGGTCGGGGCTGTGGTTCGCTCGGCCGGCCGGGTGACCACGATCACCCTGCCGGATGAGATCGACGACATGGAGAGCTACGATCCCGTCACCGACGAGACCAAAGCCGAACTCGCCGGGAAGACGCTGGTGTTCCCGCGGCGGCTCACCGTCGAAGAGCTCAGAAGCCGGCTCATCGAGCGACTAAAGGAGGATTACGAGGTGGGTTACGTTGACGTTGATCTCACGGCCGCAGCTGACGTGGAGTTTCTTGCTGTCGGATCGCGGGCCGCGGGCATCGGTGCGACGATCGCCCCTGGCACCGTCGCCGTGGCGATCCGCGCCGACCCGCCGAACAACGCCTCACCGGGCGATACGGTGCAGGTGTGGACGACCGGGACGACGACGGAGCGGCTGACGACCGGTGAACTCCGCGGTGTTGCGGGCGACACGGTGACACTCGCTATCGACGACGAGGATGCGAAGTTGTTGTCGCCAACTGAGCAGTATCGACTGGTGACGCTGCCCGCCGAGCCGCAGGCCGACCGCGAGTTTGCGACCCTGTTGCGGAGCGTCGATGAGACGATGGGGACAGTGACGATCGAAGCCGGCAGCGAGTTGGTTGGGTTGACGCCGCGCGCGCTGAACGCGACGGTCGTCGCAATTCGGCCCGACGGCGGGAAGCTGACGGCACTCCCGGATCGGGATCGCGGCTTCGAGCCCGGCGAGATGATCTACGGGCTCGGCCGGCCGGACGTGTTGCGGGGGCTGGAAGAACGAGCGAACGCACCTGCAACTGCGGAATCCCCAGCAGCGACCGAGAACGACGAACCGAACCAGACCGAGGAGCAAGCGACGTAACCACGCCATCACGAGGCGACATCGGCCGCGTCGTCATCCTGTTGATCACCCGAACCGGTCGCGGCTTCGTCGGAATCAGTCGCCGCATCGCCATCGATCGATTCGGCCGGCACACCGGCGACCGTCGCACCGGCCGGCACGTCACGTGTCACAAGCGAGTTGGCCGCGACCTGTGCGCCGTCGCCGATCTCGACGCCCGGCAGCACCGTCGCGCCCGCGCCGATCATCGCCCGCTCGCCGACCACGACCTCGCCAAGCCGGTATTCGTCCTGTAAAAACTCATGACACAGGAGTGTCACGTCGTAGCCGATGATCGCGTGGTCGCCAACCGAGATTAGCTCCGGCCAGAACACGTCCGGGGTCGCTTCCAGGCCGAAAGAAACCCCGGTGCCGATGGTCGCGCCCAACCGCCGCAGCAGCCAGTTTTTCAGCCGCAGGCTCGGCGAGATGCGAATCAGCCAGACGACAAGGTAGTTGCGGACAACCCGCCATGGCGACCGGATCGACGCCCATCCCCACAGCGAGTTGTGCGGGCCGGCGGTCGGCCGTCGCTGGAGGCGATCATGGCGGCGCACATCGTCGTTGTCGTCGTGGTCGGCTGGCGGCACACCTCCCTCTTCGGGCGGTGGCTACAAAAACATCGAGTGTGGTCGTCGACTATTCGCCGCGCAACTCGGTCATGTGGTCGATCCGCGACTGGACGAGATCTGCCGTGCCAATATCGTGGCGGATGTGGAACCCCTCGCCCGCAGCCGCCAGCGCGTCCTCGGCGATCGCCTCGGCGTCGGCGATCGAGTCGGCGCGGCCGACGACTGCGAACGATCGGGAGGTCGTCGTGTACAGCCCGTCCTCGCGGGCGTCGACGCTGGCGTAGAAGAGTAGTCCGTCGCCGACCGTCTCCTCGTTGACCGCGATCTTCGTGCCTGCGTCGGGATCGGTCGGGTAGCCGTCCGGGACAGCGTACTTACAGACCGTCGCTTCGCCCGAGAACTCCAGTCCCGGGAGGTCGTCGCCATCGCGGGCAGCGGTCAGCACGTCGAGGAACGGCGTGTCGAGGATCGGCAGCGTGTTCATCGCCTCGGGGTCGCCGAAGCGGGCGTTGAACTCGACAACTTTTGGTCCTTCTGTGGTCAGCATAAACTGACCATAGAGGACGCCTTTGTAGTCGGGCATCGCCGCGACTGTCTGCTCCATGATGTCGACGGCGGCCTCGTAGTCGCCATCCTGCATGAAGGGAAGCTGAAAGCCGGTGTCGCTGTAGCTGCCCATCCCGCCGGTGTTGGGGCCTTCATCGCCCTCGTAGGCGCGTTTATGATCCTGGACGGCCGGCGTCGTGCGCAGATCGCCGTCGGCGACGAACGCCTGGATCGTGAACTCCTCGCCGATCAGCCGCTCTTCGAGGACGACGCCCTCGTAGTCGGACTCCTGCAGGTAGGCTTTTGCCTCCTCGCTTGTCACCTGATCGCCGATGACTTTCACACCTTTGCCGCCGGTCAGACCGACCGGTTTGACCGCGAGGTCGCCGTCGTAGTCGTCGATGAACGCACAGGCGGCGTCCATGTCCTCGAAGGTCTCGAAGACCGGACAGCCGGGGATGTCGTTGTCCTGCATGAACTCCCGCTGGAACGCCTTGTCGGTCTCAAGTTTCGCCTCCTCGGCCTGCGGCCCGAAGGTGTAGATCCCGGCCGCGTCGAGTTCGTCGGCGACACCAGCCTGCAGGCCAGCCTCGGGGCCGACGATGGCGAGGGTTGCATCGATCTCCTCGGCGTACTCGCGGATCGCTTCGGGGTCGGTACCCTCGATCTGTTCGAACCCATCGACGAGTTCGGTGATGCCGGGGTTGCGGTTGCCGGCGACGGCATACAACGAACAGTCAGGAGCCAGCGCGCGGGCAATGGCGTGTTCACGGCCGCCACCGCCAACTAACAGCACGGTTTCACTCATATCCGAGAAAGACCGCGGGCCGCGTGTAAGTGTTACTTTGTTCGCTCACTGCCACCAGCCTCCAGCGAGTTCCGTCGGCTTACTGCTCGAAGGGGTTGTCAAGAACGACTGTCTCGTCGCGCCCGGGGCCGATGCCGACCGCGTAGACCGGCGTCGACATCTCGTCGCTGATGTAGTCGAGATAGTCGCGGGCATCCGCGGGGATCGCTTCATACCCTTCCTCGGCGACGGCGGCCCAGTCAACCTCGTCCCACGGCTCGAAGGATTTGAGCACGGGCTCGCAGTCGCCCCACCGTTCGGTCGTCGCCGGCATCGTCAGCAGTTCTTCGCCGTCCAGATCATAGGCGTGGCCGACGTTGATCTCATCGAGCCCGGCCAGCACGTCGATGTGGTTGACGGCGATACCAGTAAAGCCGTTGGCGCGGGCGGCGTGCCGCAACATCGGCATATCGAGCCAGCCGATCCGGCGCGGTCGCCCGGTGACCGTTCCAAATTCGCCGCCTTTCTCGCGGATGAAGTCCGCCAGCTCTTCCTCGCTGTCGGTGCCGTCGAGTTCGGTCGGTAGCGGGCCGGTGCCGACTCGTGAGAGATAGGCCTTGACGATGCCGACGACCTCGCCTTGGCCGATGACTGTCGGGGCGACGCCGGTGCCGACGGCCGCGCCGCCGGCGGTCGGGTTCGAGGAGGTGACGTAGGGGTAGATCCCGTGGTCGATATCGATCGAGGTGCCCTGCGCGCCCTCGAAGAGGAGTTCCTCGCCGTTGGCGTGTTTGTCGCTGAGGAACTCGCCGGCGTTGACGGTCATCGACTCCGCGGCCAATCGCTCGCCGTACTCCCGATAGGTTGCAAAGAGATGGTCGATATCGAAGGCGTCGGCGTGCTCGGAGCTCTCGACATCGAGGCCGTAGACCGCCTCGGCGAGCGCGCGTTTCTGCGGGACGGCGTATTCGAGCCGCTCGCGCAACACGTCGGGATCGAGCAGGTCGCCGACGCGAATCCCGCGGCGACCCGCCTTATCCTCGTAGGTTGGGCCGATCCCGCGTCCGGTGGTGCCGGCCGCGAGGTCGTCGTCGCTTTTGGCTTCCTCCTCGATGCCGTCGAGCACGCGGTGATACGGGAGGATGACGTGCGCCCGGCGGGCGAGTCGCACGTCGGGATCGAGGCCCTGCTCGCGGAGCGTGTCGAGTTCGTCGAACAGCGTCTCGGGGTTGATCACACAGCCGTTGCCCAACACACCGATCTTCCCGCGGACGGCACCGCTTGGAACCAAGGAGAGCTTATACTCCGTCCCGTCTTGAACGACGGTGTGGCCGGCGTTGTCGCCGCCCTGATACCGGACGACGACATCGCTGTCACCGCCCCAGATGTCGACGAGCGCGCCCTTCCCCTCGTCGCCCAACTGAGACCCGACGATAGTTACGGTCATAACGACTGTGGGTTTCCAACCACCGGGTAAACAGATTACGGTACATCGCCTCGGGTGGCCGCGCTGCCTCCGTGCCCGCCGATCCGCTGGTGCTCATCTGATCGCCGCCACACCCGGTGGATCGTCGTCCCGTTGCTGTCGGTGAAACCCGAAATGTTAACTACTCGCACGTCGATCCATCGATAACAGTACTGGGACGACAGCAACACTTAAATCACCGCAAGACAAGTTAGCACATGTCATGATTGACCGACTCGAAAAAGAAGTCGACATGCTTGAACGGCACCTCCAGGTGCTCCGGATGGTCATCGAAAACGAGCCCATCGGCATCGTCAAGATGTCCAACGAAACCGGCTATCCGCACCACAAGGTTCGGTACTCCCTGCGCGTGCTCGAAGAGGAAAACCTCATCGAGCCATCCAGCCAGGGGGCGATCCAGACCGACCACACCGAGGAGTTCGTCGACGACCTCGACAACAAGATCGACTCCATCGTTGACAAGCTGCGGACGATGCGCATCGACGACACCGCCGAGATCGAAAACTAACGCGTTGTTGCGTGTTCGCTGTGTTTTGTTCGTATTGTGGGCTGGTATGTACTGCTGAGCTGGTGGCGGCTACAGTTCCGGTTTCTGCAGTTCGAACCCGCCTTTGATCCGGTCGACCAGACAGAGGTGGAACCCCTGTTTTCGGGAGATGTTCACGAAGCTCTTCCCGCCGCTACGGCTGAACAGGCCGCCGTTGGTCGCATCGTCAGCGATCTCGTAGGCATCCTCGGTGAAGTAGCTGCTCGTCACACCGAAGCCGGCGGCGAAACTCTCGTTGCGCTCCCGGAGAGCATTGCCGTTCCGGATCAGCCCTTCGATCAGGTCGGCACCGACCGGCTGTTTCGAGTCGTCGAAGTCGGCGATAAACAGCGGTTTCCCCCGCTTGTCGCGGACGACAACGTCGAATGTGTGCTCGATCGGCTCGGCGTCCTCGTCGGTGCCGAGTTCGATCGTCCCCTGGAGTTCGATCCGGTCGATCTGTGGGATCGCGTCGTAGACCGCCTTGAGCGCTGTCGTCGCGCCTGTCGACCGAAGTTCGAAGAGAAGATCGGTCACCAGCCACTCCGCGAAGGCAGCCTCGATCCGATCATCGAGGAACGCCTCGAAGGGGGTACCATCGACCTCCAGCCCCTCAGTCTCGAACGTGGTGTGGGTATCGATTCGGATGTTGCCCTCGATATCCTCCAGGTTCGCCTCGCCGTCGTGGGCGTCGGCCAGCGTCGCCGCCCCTTTTGAATCGTACCGGACAAACAGATTGGTGCCCGCCAGCGCGTCCGCCGGGGTGATAGACTGCGTGGTCTGTGGGGTGGTGTCAGCCGCCTGCGTCGATCCGGTGGCGGCGGCTGTGTCAGTCGACGCCAACTCGGCTTCAAGCTCCTCGATCCGCTCTTGGGCTGCCGTGAGTTCGGCTTCGAGCTCCTCGATCCGCTGCTGGGCGGCGTCTCGCTGCTCGCGGGCCTCGTCGCGTTCGGCCACCAGCTCCTTGTGGCGTTGTTCGGCCTTCTCCATCACCGTCTCGGCCTTGTCGAGTCGTTCTCGCAGCTGTTGCCGTGAGAGCCGCTCCTCCGAGCGAGTGACCGTCTGTTGGCCGCCGCCACCCTGTGTGCCCTTCTCGCCTTCCTCGTCGTCGCTTGGATCGAGCGACGGGATCGTGGTTGTGTTCCGCCACTCTGCCTCCTCCTGGAAGGGTTCGTCGTTCGTCGTGGTGCTACCGCCCGACCTGGGATCCGACGGACTGTCGGCGGTGGCCGTTGGCCCACCGGTGGCGGGTGTGTCGGTGCTCTCCGTTGCTGGGTCGGTGTCGACTCCCGTGTCGTCGGGGGTTGTCTCCGCGGTGGATGCGGTCGGCTCGTTCGGCTCACCGCGGTCGTCTCTCGCCTCAGTTGGTTCGCCACGGTCGTCTCTCGCCTCAGTTGGTTCGCCACGGTCGTCTCTCGCCTCAGTTGGTTCGCCACGGTCGTCGGGCTGGACGTCGGCAGCCGCGGCTGGCTGTTCGTCGGGGCTGCTGTCTGCTGTCGCGGAATCCGGCCCCGCGTCGGTTGCGGGCTCGGTGTCGGTACCTCCTGCCTGCGGGATATCGATCGAGCCAGAGCTGATGCCATCGGCCGTGGTTCCGTCGTCTGACCCCGTGCTGTCGGTCGACAGCGACTCGCTGCCGGCGTCGTCGGTCGGGGTGGGAGTCGGGTCGGCGGCCGACGCTGTCGATTCTCGCTCGGGGAGATCGATCACGTCGATATCGGCGGCGTACACGTTGTAGATGCCGACCTCGTCGTTTGCGCGCTCGAAGGCCTCTTCGTCGGTTAACAGTCGGCGGCTGTTGCCGACGAAGGCGACGCTCATCGAGCGACCCCCGTAGTACACAACGTAGTAATCCCCCGACAGCACGTTTTCGGAGAGCTCGATGTAGCCGGTGAAGTTGCCATCCGCGAGCGTGGTGTCGGCCTCAGCGATCGCCGTTTCGTTGGTGTAATACTCCGCCTGCTTTTCGCTGTCCTGTGACTGCATCGTATACAGCAACGGGAGGGCCGGGGCCGGAGCCTCGTAGGCGGTCAGTTCTGCCCCATCGAAGGCCGCAAGCGAGCCCCCCGGGATCCCGACCAGCCGGCCGTTCAGCATGAAGCCCCAGGTGTCGCCGGCGGTGACCCCGCCTGAGAACTCCGCGTCGGCGAGGTCGTGGAGGCCGTCGTACCCCCGCCCGACCGGAACGGTGTCCCACTCGGTCACCGAACCAACTATTTCGCTATCCATTTGGTGTACCGATGCCCGAGACGCTTAAAATTCTTTCCAGAGCGTCCGACATTGTATTCACTCTTTGGGTGGCAGAAATCATTTCTGCAATCGACGAGCGTGGCTCAAAATCGTTGCCGAACATAGGCCCTGATCCGCTCGACGCGGTCGCGGTCATATGTCCACATGCTCCGCCAGACGTTCGGCCCGGTTTCGATGGCGACGAGCGCAACCGGGTTACAGGCGTCGGCCGCGGCGATATCGTCACCACAGGCATCACCGGTCTCTGTGTCGGGGGTAAACACCACGACCCACGACCGGCGGTACTCGTTGGTCGTTCCTGCATGTACCGTCACGTCGAGCCCATCGACGACCGCGGGATCATCGCGGATGCCATAGACGTGAGTCTCAACGTCGCTCTCGCCGAGCCACTCGTACATTGTGCGGGTACCATACTCGTCGTCGAGTCGGGAGAGCCGCTGGAACGTGCTGTGGAACTCGCCGCAACCGCAGCGCAGCGCGCGATCCTCGATGAACCGGGAGATGACGACCAACAACAGCTTCTCTTTGTTTGACTCCGGAAACCCCCGAACCGTGAACTCGATGTCGTCCAGTCCGGTCAACACATCCGGGAACGAGCGGCGTGTGGAGCGATCGACGGTCGTTCGGTAGCGGTCGGCGTTAACGAGTAGAAACGTGTCGCTGAGGTTCGCAAACGATGTTGTCGCCGTCACCTGTCCGTTCTCGACAAGACAGACCTGGTCGGTGTTACCCTCGGGGATGTGTCGCTCTTGGATCTGGACGGATTGGTTCTCGAAGGCCTGATCCAGCAGCTTCACGAGCGGCTGGGGCTCGGTTCGGTTTATCAACAGCAGCGTCGTCTCCTGGCTGGCGGCGGCTTCATCGATAAATCCCGACAGCGAGTCCGGCAGCTCGCGGGTCATACCCATGGTAGGGTCTGTAAACGGATAAAACAGCCGCGGCCGCCCGGTTACATCGGTTCCTTTGGTGTGCGATCGATCGCGTTGAACGCGGCCTCGAAGTCGTCTAACTCCTCGATGAGATCGCTTTGTTCGGCCCGAAGCTCCTCGATGCGTTGGGTGAGCGATTGGTACTCCTCGGAGTCGTCGAGCTCCTCGGCGGATTTCTCGGCCTCAAGAACGCCAACCTTCGAGGTCGCCCGGAACAGCTCCTGTACCGTTTCGCCGTACTCGCGGGCGGTTAGCTGGTGGGCAACCGCCTCCAGCAGCGTCTCCTTGCCGACCGGCTTACAGAGATAGTCGTCGAAATTCATATCGACGATGTCGACATCGGGATCGATCGCGGTCACCATCACGACCCGTGCGTCGGCGTCGGCTTCCCGAACGCGCTGAAGCACCTCATCGCCGGTGAGCCCCGGCATCCGCCGATCCAACAGAACCACGTCGATATCGCTGTCGAACGCCTCAAGTGCCTCCTGTCCGCCGTAGGCGGTGCGAACAGTGTACTGTTCCTCAAGTCGGAAGGCGTACAGATCGGCGACATCGCGTTCGTCGTCAACGACGAGGATCGTCGCAGCATCTGTCGAGGTAGTAGCCATGAATCTCGGGTGCCCGGTTGCCGTGACGGTCGGGTGCTATGAACTTTATACTTCCGCTACGGTGTGGTGGCGCGTGTCATGCAGCCAACACGGCGTAGATGAGCAAAAATCCAAAGTAGAGCGCCACGAGTCCACCGAGGGCGATGATCCGAAACCGGGTGAGCGATTCCTCCTCGTGGTGGTAGGCCTCACGAAACGCCTGTTGGTCGCTGTCGTCCAGTTGATCGTAGTGATTCAGCCCGAGATGGAGGCGGTACTGGTCGTCGGCCGGCAGTTCGAACCCGCAGTACGGACAGACCTGTGGTGTCTCGCCGTCGGGGACGTGTGTCGCCGGCTGTGTGGTGGTCGCCTGCGTGTGGTTCTCGCCGGCATCGTCGGCCTGCCACGCTGTCATCAGACGCCACCCCCACCGAGGAACGGCGGTGTGACCGTCGGCGTCGTCACGATCCAGAGGCTGATGATCGTGTAGGCGATCATCACCAGCGTGATCCCGTACTGGCTTTTGATCGCCTCCAACCGCCCTGGAAGCAACTCGTAGGCGGCGGCGTGAGCGATCCAGACGGCGATGAAATGGCCGACCAACACGAAGGCGAGTTCAAGCCCTGAGATCCAGCCCGGCAGCGTCGTCAGCACCGGCGGCTGCTGTGGTGGTGACAGCGGGCTCGCGGCGACGACGGCCAGTGACGGGGCCAGCCCGAGGATGAAGCCGAGATTGTGGGCGATATGGTAGCCGGCAGCGATCGCCAGCAACGACGGCGCGAACCGCTCGGCCAACGCCGCCCGGGTGATGTAGGTACGCCCAAACCGCCGGGCGAGACCGATCGCCCACCGGAACGCGGCGACAAACAGCCCAAAGCCGGCGAGATACGCGCCTAGATAGCCGACCAGTGGCGGCACACCAGCCTCGACGACCGCGGTGATCAGGCGGGCCCACAGCCCGGTGCCAACGAACCCATCGAAGGTCGTCACATAGAGCACCGCGACGACAAACACGGTCTCGGCGCGGCCACCCACAGCATCCGCGTTGGTGAGCGCGCTCCCGGGCAGGCGCAGTGAAAGCCCCGCCGCCGTCCGCGTGAGTGGTGCAAACCGACCGAACAGCGAAAACACCCGGGCGATCGGATCGACGCGGCCAAACCATGTTTCGGTGCCATACACAACGCTGCCGGCGACGCTGACAGCGGTGTAGGCCACCAGCGTCGTCGCCAACAGCCGCGGGTCGTCGGCCAGCGGGCTGACCACCTCGATCCAGATCAGCGCGAGCAGGCCGGCGACGCTGGGCCACGCGCCGAGTCGATCCGGGTACGGCCGGTCGAGCGACGGCGGGATCGACGCGAGCGTCCGGAACGGGTTCAGTGTCGGCCACGTGTTGCCGAGAAGGTACGTCGAGGCGACGTAGCCACCCCACCAGCCGACCCAGACGACGAGGATCGACAGATTGCGGTAGCCTGTCTCCGGGCCGAGGTAACCGACGGCGACGGTGACCGCAAGGATAGCGAGCCCGACAACCCGCCCCAGCCAGTTGAGGAGTCGCCCCGGCGCGGGCAGCGTATACCCCCAGTCGTGTACCGATCGCATGAACGCTCGGTCGGTGACAAAGGAGGCCAGCAGAAACGACGCGCCGACCGTTCCGCCGCCGGTCGTCAGGAAGAGCCAGGTCGGCACCTCAACGGAGGTTGTCGATCCACGGAGCGCGGCCGCATGGGCGATCGCTGGCTCCGAGAGGAAAGCGACCAGTGGGATCGCCGACGCAACGACGATCAGCAGCCGTCGGAGTCGTCGCCGACACTCCCGGGTCGACCGCTCAGGGCCGCTGTCTGTCATCATCCCGGCTACGGTGAGCGGCCACGAGTAGCTTGCGGAACAGCCCGCCACTGCGTCGGCAACGCGGGTGAGAGGATTTTTAATCACACGCTTGCAACGAGGTAGTATGAGCACCGAAACGGAGGACGGACACGACGACCACGGCCATCACCTGCCGGCGGTCGAAGACTGGCCACAGGGGTTCGGCGAGGCGAGCTGGTGGCCGTTTGTGACCGCACTCGGCGCGGCCGGTATTTACGCGGGTGTGGCGCTTTGGATCATCGGGGATGCGATCAGCCCGCTTGCTGGCCCGGCGGCGGTCGCCGGCAGCGTCGGGCTGTTTCTGGTCGGGATCTACGGCTGGCTGTACCACGCCTTCATCACGAAGTTCTGGAGCCGTGAGACGAGCGAACACGGCCATGCCTCACTCCGGTGGGGAATGATCGCCTTCCTCGGTTCTGAGTTGGCAACCTTCGGCGCGCTGTTCAGCTACTACTTCTACTTCCGGGCCGGCTCGGCGTGGACGCTCCCGGAGACCACCCCGGATCTGATCAGTTCGCTGATCTTAGCTAACACGGCGATCCTGATCGCCTCCTCGTTTACGCTCCACTGGGCTCACGTCGCCCTGCGAAACGACGACCGAACCAACTTCCTGCGCGGGATGGGGTTGACGATCCTGTTTGCGGTCGTCTTCCTTGGCGGCCAGGCATTCGAATACTTCGAGTTCATCGGCGAGTACGGCTTCACGTGGACACAGGGTGTCTACTCATCGGCATTTTTCGGGCTGACCGGGCTTCACGGCCTCCACGTCGGCCTTGGGGCGGCCATCCTCGGGATCGTCTTTGTGCGCGCCCTCTACGGCCAGTACTCCGCCGACCGACATCTCTCGGTGTCGACGGCCTCGATGTACTGGCACTTTGTCGACGCCGTCTGGATCTTCCTCGTCGTCGTGCTCTACGTCGGCGCGGGACAGGCCTGACGAAGCAGTTGGCTGGCTCTTTTTGATCTACCTCGACACGCCGGGTCGACAGCGACGACCTACGGCATTCGGATTAGATGATCGATGTTGTGGGCGAGATACACCAGCTCCCCATGGTCGATCTGGGCGTGTCGCTGTCGCGCCCACGCGCTGATCGCGTCGTCGCTGACGCCGTCGAGCGTGGCTTCCGGCGTCTCCGTCAGCAGTGCGTGTTCGACTGTGTCAACGATGTGGCGGAGAAAGATCGCTTCGTCGCTCGGATAGCCGTCATCGCGTGGTGTGACAACCCAATCCGAGCCGCCGGCCGCGAGATGGTCGGCTCCGGCGGCCGGCAGCTCGGCAAACAGCCGGCGGCCGGTCTGGCTGCCCCCCGGCCGGTCGGGGGCATCCATCGCGGCGTGAAAGCTATCCAGTAGCGTCGCTGTCAACGCCGGGTCGTCGACCGGCCGGAAATCGGTGACGCCGTCGAAGGTGATCGGGAAGTAGCCGAGGCCGCCGCCCGCAAGGAGTGGGAGCAACGTCTCGGCGACCCGTTCAAACGGGACAATATCGAGAAAGGCCATCCCGATCAGCAGATCGAACTGCGGGCCGGCGACAGCCGGATCATGACGGTCGGCCGCGAACGCAAAGGCGTCGGCGGCCTGGAGGTCGACCGTCAGTGTCGCCTCGTCGCTTACGAGTGAGAACTGGTGGGGGCCCGTTTGCTCGAAATCGCCGTCGGTCAATCGGTCGGCCGCCGCCGCGATATTCGTCTTGTCGATGTCGACGCCGACGTACTCGACCCGTTGGGGAAGTACATCCCAGGCGCGGAGCCGCTCCAGCATCGTACCGATCCCAAAGCCAACTTCGAGGATTCGAACCGGCTCATCGCCGCGAGCGGCCGCTCGCTCGTCGAGTTCAGCGACGAGCCGATCGACGGTCGGGCGGTGGAGCGCGCGGTCATCGACCGATCGCTTGGCGTCGAGATAGCTGACAAAATCGTCGAACGAACGGGCCACGTCGGGTCAGTCGGCGTCGGCGGGGGTGTGGTCGTCTCCGGTGTCGGCGGCGGTCGGCTCGTCGTCGGCCTCCGGGCTCGTATCGGCTGCCATCTCAGCGTCGTCGGTGTCGTCCGCGAGCGGCGGCAGCGGATCCTTGGCCACCTGCGTTCCCCACATGCCGGGGTATTTCTCGACGGTGACATCGCCCATGACCTTTGTCTGACAGGCCAACCGGAGATCGTAGTTCGGGTGATGTGGCGGCACCAGCAGCCGGCCCTTCTCGCGGATCCCCTTGTCGCTGACCTCGCCGTCGACCTTGACGGCACAGGTGCCGCAGTTGCCGAATCCGTGGCAGTTGAGCACCGTCGCCTTTCCGTTGTGTGGGGTTAGATCCGCATCCAACAGCACGTCGCGGAGCGTCGCACCCTCTCGGCACTCGATCTCCTCACCGCGGAAATGAACAGTCGGCATGGATGAGCCAACGAGGCGGCTCCTCAAAGACTTACCGACGACCAGCAACGCTCAGATCGTCACGTCTCAACGGCTCTAAATATCGCCGCGACAACAGGGAGGTATGCCACCAACGCGACGTGCGTATCTCACAACCCTCGGGACGGCCGCCGCCGTCGGCCTCGCCGGCTGTGCCGGCAGCAGTGGGGCAGGGGAGACGAGTCATAGCTGCGAGCTTTCCGACCGCGACCCCGTCGCCGAGCTGCCACAGCCGACGCGAGGCGATGACGACGCGACGGTTACCGTCGACCTCTTCGAGGATTTTGCCTGTCCGGGCTGTGCGACGTTCGCCCTGGAGGATTTTGGCCAGCTCGTCGACGAGTATGCCGGCGAGGACGTGCGGTTTCGACGGTTTGATTTCCTTGTTGTCAACAGCGACTGGAACGAACCGGTTGCCAACGCGGCCCGAAGTGTCCAAGATGCACTCGGCGACGGGGCGTTTTTCGAGTTTGCGGACGCCGCCTACGAGAACCAGTCGGACTACTCCTGGCAGCTGATCGGTGATCTCGCGGAGGGTGTCGACGCTGACCCCTGCCGCGTGCTGAGTGATGCCGATGGCCGCACCTACGAGGGTGTCATCCAAGCCGACCAAACCGAAGGCGAGAGCCGCGGTGTCCCGGGGACGCCGGCAGCGTTTGTCGATGGACAACTCCTAGAGGGGGCCGCAAGCTACGAACGTGTGAGCAGCGCGATCGACGACGCCCTGTAGCCTACGCCCCGCCCTGTGGCGTTGGAAACGCCCGCAACGACCGCGGCGGGATCAGGAAGTTGCCGCGGTTTTCGACGAAGATGTAGCGGAAGATCCCGTTTCTGACCCGGGGATCGATCCCCGGCTGATCAGCGACGATATCCGTCCCGTTCATCGCTTCCTGTACCGCCTCGAACGTGCTGATCTCCTGTTGGTAGGACGGAAAATGCAGGCTGGCGTTGTCGTTGTCGGTTGATTCGACGTGGCGACGGAGTGTTTGGACGTTACCCTCGCTGTCGCGGTTGCCGCGGGCGGCCTTCTCGGCGTGACCGACCAGCCCGAACTCGTCGGCGGTCTCCTCGATCGCCTCGTAGATCTCCGGGGTGATCCCGCTGTCGTCGCCGAGATTGTTGCCGACACCTTCGACGGCTCCGGACTCGGCCAGCTGTGGGCTAAACAGCTTTTCCACCATCTCCTTGTGGCTGTTTTCGTCGTACCACTTGTCGAGTTGTTGACGGATGCGAGCGACGTGTTTGGTGGTGCCGCCGGCGAAAGGGCCCTCCTCGATGGTGACGTACTCCTCGGTGGCCTGGTTGGCGGCAAAGCCGGCTTTGAACCCCATAAACAGCGGTGCCGCCTCGGGAACCGGGCCGTTCTCGGGGATGCCGCCAACGCCCTGATTCGCTGCGGGTAGTCCCGGCCCGATAAAGCCGGTTCGGCGGTCATCGATCCGGAACACGTCGCTCAGCCGGCCCGCCACCTCAACGCCGTTGAGCGTCTCGGGGGCGTCGTCGCCGTCAGCAAACAGCGTTTCCTCGATCGCCAGCAGAGCGTCGCTGCGATCAGCGGCCAGCTGCAGGAGTGCGTCCTGTTCATCCAGCGTGGGCGTGTCGACCGGGGTGAGCCCTCGCGGCGGCGGGAGATCGATCGATTCCGGCAGCGACGCCGCAAACCGCTCGAAGTACGCCGGCGAGTAACCCAGATCGAAGACGACCCCGCGGTTGCTCCGTTCGTAGGCGCGTTCGATCGTGCGGAGCGCGGCGTTCAGCCGCTCGCGGTCGGCATCCGTTGGGGTGCCCTCGCTTCCGGCCGCGCCGTCGTAGGTGAGATACAGGAACAGGTGGTGTTCGGGGAGGACGACGTTGCCACCCTCGTCGCGGTTGAGGCTGTCGTTCCAGGCGAACTGCCGATCGGGAAGCGTCTCGGGATCATCGACACCCTGGGGGATCGGCTCGTCGTCGACGGCCTCCAGACAGGCTGACAGCGCGGCCGCGCCGCCGGCCGCCAGCGCGGCCTTCAGTACCTCCCGACGGGACGCGGACGTGTCGGGCAGCTCCATACCCTGCGTTGTCGATTGGGCCAGATATGGGTTCTGGTGGGCGGTTCTTCGGCTTCGTCGTCCACACCAGAAACGGTTTGTGCGCTCAGCAGGTACCACAGCTATGGATCGACGACAGTTTCTTGCCGGCACAACGGTCGGGCTGACAGTGGGTGCTGCCGGCTGCGTCGACTCGTTTACTTCTCTTGATGGCGTGAGCTATGGGCGGGAACCGGAGTTAGTCGCCGACCGACCCGCTGCGATCTACTATCCGACCCACACCGAAGAGATGACCATGGGCGGGATGGCGATGACCGACGACGGGCTGGCAGTCTCGCTGTCCTACACCTTCCCGCACCGTTTCTGGCGGGTGTTCAACCGCGACGGCGGCTACGAGGCCGAGCAGTTCGGCGTCGACTCTGACGATGCGGTTCACATCATGGCGAATATCTGGGATACCGAAACCGGTGTTGTGTTGCCGGTTTCCAGCGTCGACATCGCGGCCCGCGGCGGCAACAACGTCGACGAACGCGAGACGGTGTACGCGATGCTCTCTCAGCGCATGGGCTTTCATTACGGCGATAACTATCATCTCGACGGCGACGACACCTACACCGTCGATATCACCGTCGGTGCGACGACCGCCCGGCGGTTCGGCAACTTCGAGGGCCGCCTTGGGGAACCCCAGACCGTCACGATCGAGCTCGACTACAGCGAGGCCGCCCGCAACGAGCTTGCCTACGAAACCTACGAGGATCGACAGGGCGAGCCGGGCGCGCTCGATCCGATGAAGATGGAGATGGACGGGATGTCGATGCCGACCGGCCGCGTCCGCGAGCTCGGCGGCACCGCCCTCGGAACAGGACTGGCCGACGACATCCGGTATGCGGCCGCCGTCCTGTCGGCCGATCGGTTCGGCGACGCACCGTATCTCGCGGTTACCGGGGCGACGCGGTACAACGAGCTGGTGATCCCGAGCATGGGGCTGGCCGGCACGCTCACCGGCTCGGATGGCGAGGCAGTCGTCGAGGGCGCGTCGCTGGAGCCGGCGTTGGATCCCGAGCTCGGCTTCCACTACGGGACAGCCGTCCCCGGCGCGACCGGCGAGGAGACGGCGACCGTCGACGTGACGACGCCACCCCAGGTCGCCCGCCACGAGGGGTATGAGACCGCCTTTTTCGAGACGCCGACCGTCGAACTGTCGTAGTCGGCTCCCGCTTCTGGCCACACGACAACAGCTTCATTCCACACACCGCCCACAGTTGAGACGATGCGATGGCCCCTCCCGCGGCCACGGGTTCGACTCGCGGTCGTCGTCTGGGCGGTGCTCGTCTCGCAGGTGCTGCTGTACCCCGGCCTTGATGGCCTGATCGCCGCCCTCGGCGCGCCCGGCGGGATCCGCGCCGGGATGTGGTTTCTCGTCGCCGAGGTCGCCGCATTCGTCGTGTTTGCTGTCGTCTGGGGAGCCGCCAGCGACAGCCTCGGTCGGCGAACACCGCTGGTCGTCGCCGGCGCGCTCGGCGGTGCGGCCACATACCTGCTGTTGCCGCAACTGCCCGCCCTCGGGGTCGGCTTCGGCGGTGTCCTCCTGTTGCGAGCCGTGGGCGGCGCGTTCACCATCGGCGCGTTCTCGCTGTCGATCACGATGCTGATGGATCTCGCCGGCGGCAACGGGCGGAACATGGGCGCGGCGGGGATCGCCATCGGCTTGGGGGCCGCGCTCGGTTCGGTGGTCGGCGGCCAGCTCGCCGCCGTCGATCCGTTCGCGCCCGTCTACGCTGGCGCAGGCATCCTTGTCGTCGCCGGCGGCGTGGCGGCGACCGTTGGGGATCGTGCTGCCGAAACGGCCCGCAGCACCGTCGGTAGCGACGGCGACGCCGATTCCGTCGCGCCGGATCTCACCGCCGCCCTCGCCACGCTCCGCGCGCGGCCGTCGCTCGCCGTCCCCTACGCCTTCGGCTTTATCGATCGGCTGACGGCGGGCTTCTTTTCGTTGGTCGGCGTCTTCTACTTTGGCGATGTGCTCGGGCTCGATGCCGCTGGCGTTGGCATCGCGCTCGCGTTGTTCTTCCTCCCGTTCGCGCTGCTGCAGTACCCGCTGGGCAGCCTCTCGGATCGGATCGGCCGGTTCATCCCCGTTGTTGTCGGTTCGATCGGGTATGGACTGGCGATCATCGCGGTCGGCGTGGCATCGACCGTTGGGGTGGCGATGGCGTTGATGGCGCTGGTCGGCGTCGCCGGCGCGTTCGTCGCCCCCGCGACGATGGCCCTCGTCTCGGATCTCTCTGCGCCCGCCGAGCGCGGCGTGGCGATGGGCGGTTTCAACGTCTTCGGGAGTCTCGGCTTTCTCGCGGGCTTTCTGCTCGGCGGGAGCGTTGCCGACGCGGCGGGCTATCTGACGGCGTTTCTCGTTGTCGGGGGGCTGGAGATCGGGATCGCGCTGGTGGCGTTGCCGGCGGTGCGGCGGCTGACGCGGGAGCACTGAGTTACACGCCGGTGTCAACCGGCACGCGGGTGAATCCGAGTGTCCGGAAATCCGCATCGAACCCCAAGACGTGATCGATATCCCGTTCGGCAGCCAGCACGGCTGTCGTGTGATCAACGAATGAGATCGTCTGATCGTCGTACTGCTCAAACTGTGTGAGTGCAGCATCAAAGGTCGCCCGATCTATCACAAGCCGGTTGAAACTCTCGCTGTCGTGGATTTCGGTCACTGCTCGGACAGCCTCCTCGTGGGTGCTTTTTCGGGTGAGTAGCGTGGCAAGCTCTGAGAGTACCGCTTGCGTGGTGAACAACGGCCCGAACGCGAGGTCGCCACTGACAATGGCATCCAGTGTCTCCCGGGCCCGTGCGTGCTGGGCCGCGTGGTCGTAGTAGTACGCGAAAAAGAGCCCTGTATCGACGATGGCGGGCGACCGCCGGCTGACGCTACTCATTGATCTCGCCGTACAACACGTCGTCGATATCAGTCTCACGGACTGTCTCTTCACCCGAAACTGGTGGCGTTCCCCAGACGGGATCATCAGGGTTGATGTCGGCAACCTCGCTTTCAGCCCGAAGCCAGTAGAGGTTCCGGCCTGCCGTTTTCCGTTTCCCCAACATTCCCCGGGCATGGAACTCGTTGAGTTTCCGCCGAGCAGCCTCAGCGGTCACACCGAGTTCGGAGGCCACGTCAGCGGATGTCACCGCTGGGCCCGCAACAGCACTGAACACCTGCCGAACGCGATCCCGAGTAACCGTCTCGGCATACTGTCCAGACTCCGTGCGCTCCCTGCTCATACGACCCTATACGGTCTCGATTAGGATAACCTCGTGGGTATCCCAACGTGGAGATACTGAATTGGAGTTGTCTCGCTGTTGCTCTCTTTGAGATGTAATAGCGTATCACTCCACGAGAGAGCCAACTGGTGATTCTACGCGGAAGCGTCGCCCGGTTGGAACTGACAGTCAGTGAACGGGCTGTTCGCGGAGCCGATCCGCAAACTGCTCGCGCACCTTGTCGAGTTTCGGCGGGATATGCATCGAGCAGTAGGCCTGTGCGGGGTTCTTTTCGTAGTAATCTTGGTGGTGTTCTTCGGCACGATAGAACGTCTCTAGCGGCTCGACCTCGGTGACGACCTCGTCGTCGTAGGCGTCGCTGGCGTCGAGTTCGGCGATGAACGCCTCGGCGGCGTCCTGCTGGTCATCGTCGTGAGTGAAGATCGCCGACCGATACTGCGTGCCGACATCCGGCCCCTGTCGGTTGAGTTGGGTTGGATCATGCACGGTAAAGAAGACTTCCAGCAGGTCGCCGTAGCTGATCACGTCGGGGTCGTACTCGACCTGGACGACCTCGGCGTGACCGGTCGTCCCGGAGCAGACTTCCTTGTAGCTCGGATCGGGAGTGTCGCCGCCGGCGTAGCCGGAGACCGTCGAATCGACGCCCGCAAGCTCCTTGAACGGGGCTTCGATACACCAGAAACAGCCGCCGCCGAACGTCGCCGTTGTCGTTGCCATATCGGCTAGTGGTGCGGGAGCAACAAGAAGCCACGGCCATTATGCAGTGGATTCAGAGCGTGTTATTGCGTGAGTGGCTTCGGTGTAGAAAGCCCTCGACGGGCTCGGCTCCCGGGACTCGCTGCGCTCCTCGCTCACTCCGTTCGCTGCGGTGCTTGCGTCGTCCGGGTTCGCCGACCCCGCCTCGCCCTTTCACCTATGGAAACGCTGCTACCTCAACAAACCACCGCTGACAACAAAATGATTTCGCCGTCGTGGGAT